>NZ_DS990556.1:2062051-2258543 GCF_000155635.1 Cyanobium sp. PCC 7001 | reverse complement strand
GCGCCCACCTGGAGGGCCCCTTCCTGGCGCCGGAGCGCCGGGGCGCCCACCCGGAACAGCACCTGGCCGCCCCCAGCCTCGATGCGCTGCGGGCCCGCATCGGCGGCTACGAGAACCAGATCGATCTGGTCACCCTGGCCCCGGAACTCCCCGGCGCCGACAGCGTGATCACCGCCCTGCGTGACACCGGCGTGGTGGTGTGCCTGGGCCACAGCGGCGCCGATGAGCAGCAGGCGGCCGCCGCCTTCGCCCATGGGGTGCGCATGCTGACCCACAGCTTCAACGCCATGCCCGGCCTGCAGCACCGCGCCCCGGGGCCGATCGCCGCCGCCGTGCTCGATGGCGGCGTGGCCCTCGGCCTGATCGCCGACGGGGTGCACGTGGCTCCGTCGATGGCGCTGCTGCTGCAGCGGCTGGCACCGGAGCAGGTGGTGCTGGTGAGCGATGCCCTGGCGCCCTACGGCCTGGGGGAGGGCCGCCACCGCTGGGACGATCGGCTGCTGCTGGTGGAGGACGGCAGCTGCCGCCTCGAGGACGGCACCCTGGCCGGGGTGACCCTGCCCCTGCTGGAGGGGGTGCGGCGGCTGGAGAGCTGGGGCGCGCCGCCGGAGCGGGCCATCGCCGCGGCCACCATCACCCCGCGGCGGGTGCTGGGCGACGACCGGGACACCGCCGCGATGCTGGTGGGCACGCCCCTGGCAGAAACCCTGCGCTGGCGCCACGGACCCGATGGCCTCCAGTGGCAGCGGGCCGCGTGAAGGGATGGCGCGAAGCCCTCTGGGCCCACGTCACCCGGGAGCGGCGTCACCGAACGGGTGCTCCTTAGGATCCGCCGCACAGCTCCGTCCACCGCTCCCTTCCCCCATGCCGAGCACCACGGCCGCCGACAACAGCGCCGAGAGAGCCGCCCAGTCGCATGGCGGCAAGCAGGCCGAGAAGCAGGAGGTGAAGGGCTACTTCGAAACCACCGGCTTCGAACGCTGGAACCGCATCTACAGCACAAGCGAGGATGTGAACAAGGTGCAGCGGAACATCCGCCTGGGGCACCAGAAAACCGTGGACAACGTGCTGGCCTGGCTGCAGGAGCAGGGGGATCTGGCCAGCCGCAGCTTCTGCGACGCCGGCTGCGGCGTGGGCAGCCTCAGCCTGCCCATGGCCCAGCTGGGTGCCGGCAGCATCGCCGCCAGCGATCTTTCCGAGGCCATGGTGGCCGAGGCCTCCCGCCGTGCGGTCGAGGCCGGCATCCCCGCCGGGCGGATCAGCTTCCAGGCCTCCGACCTGGAGAGCCTCGAGGGCCGCTACGACACGGTGATCTGCCTGGATGTGTTCATCCACTACCCCCAGGCGGCCGCCGAGGAGATGGTGCGCCACCTGGCCGCCATGGCCGAGAAGCATCTGATCGTGAGCTTCGCCCCCTACACGCCGCTGCTGGCGCTGCTCAAGGGCATCGGCCAGCTGTTCCCCGGCCCGAGCAAGACCACCCGCGCCTACACCCTGCGGGAGGAGGGGATCGTGAAGGCAGCGGCCGCGGCGGGATTCACGCCGGTGCGCCGCAATCTGAACCAGGCACCGTTCTATTTCTCCAGGCTGATCGCCTTCGAGAAGAGCACCTGAAGCGGGCCTGAGACACCGTCACGCCGTCGGCAGGGGCTCCAGGAGCAGGGCCTGGCTGTCCTTGAGGGTGATCGGAGCCCCGGCCAGCTGCGCCTCCGACACCTCCAACCCCGGGGAGGCCAGCAGCAGCGACCAGCCGGCGGCCTGCTCCGGGAAGAGCTCCGGCAGGCGCAGGGTCATGGGTTCCCCACCCATGTGGGCCACCAGAGCCACCGCCGAGGCTTCCGCGTCCGCCTCCTGCGGAGCCCGGCGGATCCCGTAGAAGATCGTGGTGTTGGGGGTCGTGATCAGATCGAGCCGATCCTCACCGGTGGCCAGGTTGTCGCGCAGCCAGGGGCGGGAGCGGCGGAACTGCCGCAGGGCCAGGTTGTAGGCGGCCTGCTCGGGCTGCACCCGCTCGGTGTGGCGCCAGATGTTGCAGGCGGCGTGCATGTCTTCCATGAAGCTGCGGGCGAAGACCTTCAACCAGGCCACATCCACCGGCGGAATGGCACCGCCGGCACCGGCCGGCGCCACGCTCCGGCAGGCCGCCGCCATGGCCTCGAGGTCGTAGTCGGTGTCGGCGATCGCCTCGGCCAGGGTGGTCAGGAACTGGCGCAGCGGCTCCAGTTCGGTGAAGCCCAGCTGCTTGAGGGCCGGGAACAGTCCGGCATCGCGGTACTGCTCAGGGCTGAGCTGCCAGTCGAGAAACCCCGGCGCCTCCTCCGCCACCACCTTCACGCCGAAGCGGTCGTCGGTGTTGCGGAAGAACCCCCACGGAGCCCGCATCAGGCAGTGGATGAAGTCCATCGGCAGGCCGGGGCCGAAGCCGTAGGTGAGGGCCCCGATGGCCGGGTTGTCATAGGCGTTGGCCAGCACCTCCGGCAGGCTGGTGCCCAGGTGCGGATTGATCGGCTCGGTGGCGGCCACCTGGGTGCCGCGGCGCAGGGTGTCGTGGTTGCCGCAGCCGGTGATCCAGCGTGCCCCGAACTGCATCTTCTCGCACACCCGCCGCCACTTCCGCGCCCAGAAGCCATGCAGCGCCGGGGTGTTGTGGGCAAAGATCAGGGGGCCCCACTGGTAGGAGTCCGGCCGCAGCTCCACCAGGTCGCGGTAGCTGGAGATCTCCTCCCAGCCCTCCGTCGGCCAGGGGCGGCCGTCTTCGTAGATCACGAAGGGCCGCCAGCGGGCAGGACCGATCTCCTGCACCAGATCCCCCATCGCCATCAGATAGGGATCGTCGTACTCCACCCGTTCGGTGAGGGGGTTGAAGTACTTGAAGTCCTGGCCGCCGTCGATGCGAATGCCGTCGGCACCGGTGTTCACCTTGCGCCGCTGCATCTCCAGCAGGATCGCCCGCACCACCGGGTTCTGGTGGTTCACATCCTGGCCGTACATGTTCGGCCCTTTGAGGTAACGCCCGTTCAGCAGGTCGATCGCCTGGTTGTCGGCGTGGCCGTAGACCAGGTCGTAGATCAAGCGGATCGGCCCGGTGGGGAAGCTGTGCAGCTCGGCCACGAACTCCACCAGTTCATCGGGGCGCAGGGTTTCCAGCAGGGCGGGGTTGGTGGCGGCACTGCCGAAGATCACCACGTCGTAGCCCCAGTTCTGCAGGTCGGGGCGCCGCAGCCGCACGCGCACATCGCCCGTTTCAATCACGATTCCCTCGGTTTCGGGATCGAGCACGCCCTCGTCATCGGGCCGCAGGCTGAAGAAGTCGTGGTCGCTGCCCTGGCCGCCGCGCATCTCCACGGTGGGTTCCGTGGGCAGCAGCTGCACCGCGTCGTAGCCCAGCAGGTTGGTTTCCACGGGCGTGAGGCTCTCGCCGTCGCGCACCTTGCGGGCCAGATCGCGGAACAACTGGGTGAGGCCGGAGAGGTAGCCGTTGGGCGAGGCGGTGCGCACGTGCAGCTGCAGGATGTTGCAGGGAGCCGGCACCGTGAACGGGGCAGGCACCAGGCTTTCGGCCTCGATCGGCTGGGCCGCGGCCATGGCCTCGTAGTAGTCCAGATCGCCTCGGCGGAGCTGCAGACCCTCCAGGTCGTAGACCTCCGCAGGGGCATAGACGCCGTAGGGATAGGAGCTCCCCAGGGGATCTCCCACGATGTTCACCGCATTGGTGTCGGGGCTGAGGTAGCGCAGCCAGTAGAGCGAGCCGATCGTGGAGGCGTTGCCAGCCTGCAACCCACTGAGCACGCCCCAGTGGTAGTCGCCCAGCTTCTCGAGCTGCACGTAATCCCGGTGAAACAGCACCGTCTGCTCCGGCCGGGCCGGGTCGATCGCCTGGCGAGGCGTGAACACCTCCAGGAGGATGTTGCGGGGCTGGATCACATCGCCGGAGAGTTCCGGCGTCCAGAAGCCCACCTCGGTGAGGCCGTCGGGGCGGGGGTGGGCACCCAGGCGGGTGGCGATCTGCCGGGCTTTCTCCAGCGTGGTGGCCTCGCTGGTTTCGATCGCCTCCGCCCAGGCGAGCAGCTCGGCGGTGGGCTCCGCCACCAGCTCGATCGGCCGCAGGGAGAACCCGGCAGCGGAGCTGGGGGACGAGCCTTGGGACGAGGAGCCTTGGGTCACAGAGGGGCCTCAGGAACGACGGCAGCGGGCCCGGGCGTGGCGGAGCCTGCCGGGGCCCTCACGCTGACATGCCCATCCCGCCGCCGTGGCGGGTGAGCGCCGGGGCCAGTTCCGGCGGCGGTGGTGCCTCCACCTCCAGCGCGAGCCGCTGGCCCGGAGGCCAGGGCAGGGTGAGGCGGTGGGCATGCAGCCGGTAGCCCGGGTCCCCCGGCAGCGCCCCGGGGTTCACCCCTCCCCCGGGCCGGTAGAGCGGATCCCCCAGCAACGGCGCTCCGACTGCGGCCAGATGGATGCGGATCTGATGGGGGCGGCCGGTGCCGATCGCGGCCTCCACCAGACAGCCGTGGCCCCGCCGCTCCAGCAGGGTGATCGTGGTGAGGGCGGGCAGGGCGTTGCGGCCGCCGGCCGACCACACCTCGCCGAGCCGCTGATGGGGCCGCCGGCCGATCGGCGTGGTGATGCGGAGGGTCTCCCCCAGCTCCAGCGCCCCGGGGCCTGACACCGGCAACGGACCGGCCAGGGCCCGGTAGAGCTTGCGGCAGGCGGCGGGCGCCTCCCCAACCATCTCCTGGAGCTCCAGGGGGACGGCCCTGCTGGCCTCGGCCGTGCCGTCGCGCAGCAGGGCGCTGAGCCAGGCGCGGCTGGCCCGGCGCCGGGCGCACACCAGCAGCCCGGAGGTGAAGCGCCCAAGCCGGTGCACCGGGCGCGGCAGGCCGAAGCGCCCATCGAGGCGGCCTGCCCGCACCTGCCGCTCCAGCAAGCGCAGCACCGTGTGCTCCAGGTAGCCGCCGGCCGGCAGCACCGGCAACCCGGCGGGCTTGGCCAGCACCAGCAGGTCGCCGTCATCGAACAGGGGGCCGGGCAGATCCGGCACGGCAGGCTCCAACCAGGGGGGCCGATGCCAAACCAGCTGATCACCCGGCTGCAGCTCGCCATCGGCCCGGAGCTGCTGGCCGTTCCTCACGATCTCGCCGGCGGCGATCCGCTCCAGCCACACCGACGCCGGGGAGTGGGGGTAGCGGCCGGCGTAGAACCTGCTCACCTGCGGATGGCCCCGCCGCACCGTGTCGCGGTAGGCATGGCCGCCGTTGCGGGCGGCATGGGGACTCACTACTCCACCAGCCCGTGCTCCAGGGCGTAGCGCACCAGTTCGGTGCGGCTGGCGGTGCCGGTCTTGATGAACAGCCGGCTCACATACTTCTCCACGTTGCGGATGGAGGTTTCGAGGCGGCGGGCGATCTCCTTGTTCATCAGACCTTCGGCCACCAGCTGCAGCACCGAGGCCTCGCGGGGGGTGAACACCAGGTCGGTGCTGCCGGCGGGCTTCTTCGCCTGGCCGCCGGTGGCGAGCAGGGAGCGGATCTCGGTGATCTGCCTGGCCATCTGGCCGATGTCGGCGTCGGCGAAGCGGGCGGCCTCGGCCAGCAGCCGCTCCTGGCGCCTCACGGCGTTGCGCACCCGGGCCACCAGCTCGTCGGGATCGAAGGGCTTGGGGATGTAGTCGTCGCAGCCGGCCTGGAAGCCGGCGATGCGATCGGCCGTCATGCCCTTGGCGGTGAGGAAGATCACCGGTGTACCGCCGAGGCGCTCATCGGCCCTGAGTTTCCTGAGCAGGCCGTAGCCGTCGCAGCAGGGCATCATCACGTCGGAGATCACCACATCGGGGAGCAGCTCCTGGGCCTTCTCCCAGCCCTCCTCGCCGTCGTTGGCGGTGGTCACCGCGAAGCCCTCGTCCTCCAGGTAGGCCTTCACGGCTGTGCGCAGGCCGGGCTCGTCGTCCACCAGCAGCAGACGCACCGGGGCGGGGGGGCTGGCCTGGGTGGAGTCCTGGGCCGAGTCCTGGGCGGCGTGCCCTGAGGCGTTCTCGGGGGATGGGTCGCCGGAGTCAGGAGCACCGGTGGTGAGGTCGCTGCCGGGGTGATCGGGTGTCATGGACAACAGTCTGCAGAGCCTCAGCGGGAGCGTCCAGGCAGCACCTGCTCGGATTCCCGCAGCATGGTGCTGTAGCCGAGCTGGCGGGCCACCTGGGTGAGCCCGGCGGGATCCTGGCCGGCATGCTCGGGGTGGCACACGGCCCACCACACCAGGTGATCCACCCGGTTCGCCGGTGTGATCAGACCGCCAGGGTTGATCGCGCGGATCAGCAGGCGGCCGCTGTCGTCCGTGATGCGCATCGGCTCGGTGGGGCTGCAGCGCACCGTGTCGGTCTGGATGGTCACGGCCGAGCCGAGCTGGCGCCAGAGCTGGGCGCGCCAGAGCCCAGGAACGGCGGGATCGGGCTTCGGGCCGTAGACCCCGAGCACCAGCAGACCTTCGGGGCGTGGCTTTTCATCCAGCACCACCAGCCCCGGCGGCCGCTCCACCGCCGTGGCTTGGGCCAGGGTGGTGGCCCTGGCCTCGGTGGGGGCGAGGCCGCCGGCGAGGAGGGCCAGCAGTCCGAGCACACCCGGCAAACCGGATGAGAGGCGGCGCCCGGGCGAGGTTGTCAGCATGGCGCCAGGCACGACCACCCATGCTCGCCTACCTCGACCACCACGCCAGCACCCCCTGCGATCCGGCGGTGCAGGCCGCCATGGAGCCCTGGTGGAGCGTCCACGCCGCCAACCCCTCCAGCCGGCTGCACCGCCCGGCCCTGGAGGCCGCGGCGGCCGTGGAGCGGGCCCGGGGCCAGGTGGCACAGGCGCTCGACGCCGCCGAGGCCACTGCTGTGGTGTTCACCAGCGGCGCCACCGAAGCCAACAACCTCGCCCTCAAGGGTGTGTTGGAGGCCGCCCTGGAGCGCGGTGAGCCGCGGCAGCGCCTGCTGACCCTGGCCACCGAGCACCGGGCGGTGCTGGATCCGCTGCGCTATCTGGAACGGCACGGCTTTCCCCTCACCGTGCTGCCGGTGCAGCCCGATGGCCTGGTGGACCTGGAGGCCTTCGCCGCGGCCCTCGGCCCCGAGGTGCTGCTGGCCGCGGTGATGGCGGCCAACAACGAGATCGGCGTGCTGCAGCCCCTGGCGGCCATCGCCGAGCTGTGCCGCGCCCGGGGCGTGCTGCTGCACGTGGACGCGGCCCAGGCGGCCGGCCACATCCCGCTGGCGATGGCCGACCTGGGCATCGACCTGCTGAGCGTCAGCGGCCACAAGTGCTACGGCCCCA
The DNA here is from genome assembly GCF_000155635.1 of Cyanobium sp. PCC 7001. Taxonomy (NCBI): domain Bacteria; kingdom Bacillati; phylum Cyanobacteriota; class Cyanophyceae; order Synechococcales; family Prochlorococcaceae; genus Cyanobium; species Cyanobium sp. PCC 7001. The sequence goes on along the minus strand of NZ_DS990556.1, from coordinate 2,251,236 downwards.
AGGGTGTCGGCGCCCTGCTCGTGCGGTCGGGGGTGGCCGTGGCCCCCCAGATCCACGGCGGCGGCCAGGAGGGGGGCCTGCGGGCCGGCACGGTGGCGGTCCCCCTGGTGGTGGGGCTGGGGGAAGCCCTGCAGCGCTGCTGTGCCGATCAACCTGAGCGGTCCGGGCGGCTCGGGGCCCTCAGGGACAGGCTCTGGCAGGGTCTCGAGCCGCTGGGGGGGATGCGCTGCAACGGCGTCGGGGCACCGCGGCTGAGCCACAACCTCAACATCACGGTGGGCGGCGTGGACGGCACCGCCCTGCACCGCCTGCTGCGCCGTGATCTGGCCGTGAGCAGCGGGTCCGCCTGCAGCCAGGGCTCCCCCTCCCATGTGCTCGCGGCCCTGGGGCTCAGCCGCCAGGAAGCCGCCGCCTCGGTGCGCTTCGGGCTGGGGCGCAGCACCGGCGAGGCCGAGATCACGCGGGCGATCGACGCGGTGCGCGCCGCCGTGGACCAGCTGCGGGGCTGAGGGCCCGCCTCAGACCTCAGCTGGGCAGCAGAGCCGATCAGGCCAGCACCGTGGTGAGCAGCACGAAGCCCAGGCAGCCCACCAGGGCCAGCAGGGCCTGGGCCAGCTTGCTCACCAGCATTCCGGCGACCACCGCCAGCCCCACCACCAGCGAGCGCCGCAGCCGCAGCAGCCCCATGGGGCCCAGGGCGGTGGGCGCCGTGATCAGCTCGCCCAGGCTGGCCCCCAGCAGCGGGCCCACCAGGGCCCCGAGCAGCGGCCCGCCCACCGGCAGGGCCGGCAACAGGCCCACCAGCCCCACCAGCAGCCCCAGCCCCGCGCCGATGTAGGCCCAGCGGGTGGCCTTGAGCCGGGCCGGACCCAGCACCAGGCCGAGGGCATCGGCCCCCCAGCCCAGCAGCAGCAGCACGCAGGCCAGCAGGAACGGCGCCCAGCCGTCGGCCCAGCCCACGGCCCAGAGCCACAGGCCCGCCCCCAGCGGCAGCAGGGCCAGCCCCGGCAGCAGCGGCAGCAGCGTGCCCGGAATGGCCAGCAGCTGGATCAGCAGGGCCCCCCACCAGAGACCATCCCGCACCGCCAGGGCCGGGAGCACCAGATGGGGAAGCTGGAGCGGGAAGGCGGTCATGGTCGTCGCCGCGCCACGCGGAACTTCGCCGAGCGGCTGCGGGGGTTGGCCTCGGCCTCTTCGGCAGCGGCCACCAGCGGCTTGCGGGTCACCCGCTCCAGGCGCTCATCGCGGAGAAAGGCCGTCTTGACCAGGCGGTCCTCCAGGGAATGGAAGCTGATCACCCCCAGCAGACCTCCGGGCCGGAGCCAATCGGGCACCTGCTCCAGCCAGCGCCCGAGCACCCCGAGCTCATCATTCACCGCGATGCGCAGGGCCTGGAAGGTGCGGGTGGCCGGATGGAGGCGGCCCCGCCGGGCCGCCGGTGGGTAGCACCCCCCCACCAGCCAGGCCAGTTCGGCGGTGGTGCGGGGCCGGGCCGGGTCGTTCCAGGGTCCCTGCTCCTTGATGCGGCGGGCGATGCGACGCGACAGGCGCTCCTCGCCGTAGCCATAGATCAGATCCGCCAGCGCCCCTTCCTCCAGCCGATCGAGCAGGGCGGCCGCCGTCTCACCCGCCTCCGGGTTCATGCGCATGTCCAGCGGACCCTCGGCGCGGAAGCTGAAGCCCCGGCCGGCCACATCCAGCTGAGGGCTGCTCACCCCCAGATCGGCCAGCACCGCCAGGGCCGGCTCGCTGGGGCGGTGGTCGGCGAAGTTGGTGGCCACGATCGTGACCCGATCGCCAAAGGGGGCCAGACGCTCGGCGGCGGCGGTGCGGGCGCTCGGGTCCTGGTCCAGCCCGATCAGGCGCAGGCCGGGATGGGCCTCCAGCAGCAGGGCGCTGTGGCCGCCGCCGCCGAGGGTGCAGTCGATCAGCAGGCCCCCCCCGGAGTGCTCGGCCAGGAGGGTCTCCACCGGCGCGAAGCTCGCCAGCACGGCATCGGCCAGCACCGGCTGGTGGGCGAACACCGGCGCGGCATCCGTGGTGGCAGCAGCCTCCGAAGGTGGCAGGGGAACAGAGGGGGGCACCAAACCTTCCTAAGATCCCGCCATCCGACCGCAGACCACGGCCCCATGACGCAGCTGGAGACGCGCACGGAGCCGATGGTGGTGAACTTCGGGCCCCACCACCCCTCGATGCACGGGGTGCTGCGGCTCGTGGTGACCCTCGACGGGGAGGACGTGGTGGATTGCGAGCCGGTGATCGGCTACCTCCACCGCGGCATGGAGAAGATCGCCGAGAACCGCACGAACGTGATGTTCGTGCCCTACGTGAGCCGCATGGACTACGCGGCCGGCATGTTCTACGAGGCGATCGTGGTGAACGCCCCCGAGCGTCTCGCCGATGTGCAGGTGCCCAGGCGGGCCAGCTACATCCGGGTGCTGATGCTGGAGCTCAACCGCATCGCCAACCACCTGCTCTGGCTCGGCCCCTTCCTGGCCGACGTGGGCGCCCAGACCCCGTTCTTCTACATCTTCCGCGAGCGGGAGATGATCTACGACCTCTGGGAGGCGGCCACCGGCCAGCGCCTGATCAACAACAACTACTTCCGCATCGGCGGGGTGGCGGCCGACCTGCCCTACGGCTGGCTCGAGAAGTGCCTCGACTTCTGCGACTGGTTCGGCCCCAAGATCGACGAGTACGAGAAGCTGATCACCAACAACCCGATCTTCCGGCGCCGCATCGAGGGTCTGGGCACGATCACCCGCGAGGAGGCGATCAACTGGAGCCTCTCGGGTCCGATGCTGCGCGCCTCCGGTGTGCCGTGGGATCTGCGCAAGGTGGACCACTACGAGTGCTACGACGACTTCGACTGGGCCGTGGCCTGCGAACAGGAGGGCGACTGCTTCGCCCGCTACCGGGTGCGGATCCAGGAGATGCGCGAATCGCTCAAGATCCTGCGGCAGGCCTGCGCCATGATCCCCGGCGGCCCCACCGAGAGCCTCGAAGCCAGGCGCATGGCCGAGGGCAAGGGCGGTGACTCCAGCGGCTTCGACCTGCAGTACGTGGCCAAGAAGGTGGCTCCCACCTTCAAGATCCCCAGCGGCGAGCTCTACACCCGGCTGGAATCGGGCAAGGGGGAGATCGGTGTGTTCATCCAGGGCAACGACGACGTGACCCCCTGGCGCTTCAAGATCCGCGCCGCCGATCAGAACAACCTGCAGATCCTGCCCCACATCCTCAAGGGGCACAAAGTGGCCGACATCATGGCGATCCTCGGTTCGATCGACGTGATCATGGGGTCGGTGGATCGCTGAAACCCGTTTCGCTCCAGCGCCGATTTCTGGAGCGTGCCGCGCAGGCCGGTTGTCTGCTGCCGGCAGCGATCACGGGCTACCTCTGGTTCAAGGGAGCCCATCCGGGCCTGCCGGGCTTCGCCTGCCCCCTGCGGGCCCTCACCGGCATTCCCTGTCCCACCTGCTTCCTCACCCGGGCCACGGCGGCCAGCCTGCACGCCCAGTGGGAGGAGGCCCTCACCCAGCACGCCCTGGGCCCCCTGGCCGCCGGGGCTCTGGTTGTGTGGTCGGTGCAGGCGATCCGGCAGCGAAGGCTGATGCCCCGCGGGCTGCTGCCCTGGCATGGGGCGGTGCTGCTGGTGGTGCTGCTGGGCTACTGGGCCGTGCGGCTGGCGCTGCAGTTCGGCCTCGGCATTCCCGTCTTTCCCTCGGGCTGAGGCGGGCTGGCGGCAGCGGCGTTCAGCTCAGCACGCCCCGGTGGTAGGCCACGTTCTGGATGTAGAAGCTGGAGACCGGCACCGCCACCAGGGCACCGAGTCCGCAGGTGACCACGGTGACCACGATCACCACCAGGCCGGTGAGCAGCTCGATGCCCACGAACTCCCAGCCCTTGGGGGAGCGAAAGACCGCCTGGAAGGACAGCCGCAAAGCCTCCAGCACCGGCAGGTCGGTGTTGAACACCTTGTTCACGTACACCGGACCCACCAGCGCCACGGCGATGCCCGGGAGCACGCACAGCAGCAGACCGATCACGGTGACGATGCTGAACAGCAGGCCGGCCAGCAGGTAGCGCCAGGGCCTGCGGAACAGGGCCTGGAAGGCCGCTTCGATGCCGATGGTCTCCCCGGTGGCGTAGTGCAGGGCTGGCACCGCCGTGAACAGCACCCCCACCAGGTTGGAGAGCAGGGAAAACGGCAGCTGGCCGATCTGGCCCAGCACCATGGCCACCACCTCCGCCGTGTCGGTCATGGCCTGGCCGCCACCGGCCACGTAGGCGATCACGTTGATGATCAGGTAGATGCCGAAGCCGATCCCGCTGATCACGGCCGTGGCCACCCAGATCAGCAGCATGGTGGGCACATGCACCAGGAACACCTGCCAGGCCCGCGTCAGGGTGGGCTGTTCGTAGGCGGCAGGTGAAGCCAAGGCAGCAGTCCGGTGTTCACCGGAATGTAGGCAGTGGTGGAGGCCGCTACAACACGGCGGGCGAAAGCCCATGCCCCACTACCCCACTGCCCCACTCCCTGTCTGCCTTCCTACCTGCCTGCGTGCCTGCCATGGTTCCGGATCCCTCCAGCTGGTTGCTGCTCTGCCGCCGGGTGCGCTTCGGTGACACCGACGCCGCCGGCGTGCTGCATGCGCCGCGGCTGCTGCGATGGTGCCACGAGGCGTACGAGGAGAGCCTGGAGCGTTACGGCATCAGCGCCGCCCAGGTGTTCCCCACGCCGGGGCATCCGCTTGCCGTGGCCCTGCCCATCGTGCACTGCCAGGCCGATTTCCGGCGCCCCCTGGTGTGCGGCGACCCCCTGGCCATCCGGCTCGCTCCGCGCCGCCTGGACAGCAGCAGCTTCGAGGTGCGCTACGCCTTCGTGTGTGACGACCAACCGGCGGCGGAGGGACTCACCCGCCATGTGGCGATCGCAGCGGCCAGCCGACAGCGCTGCGCACTGCCTGAGCCGCTCAACCGCTGGCTGGAGGCCTCGAGCCTGGGCGGGGTGCAGACGTTGTAGCCCAGTAGACAGCAGCCAGCTGCAGCGGCAGCAGGCTGGCCAGCACCGCCAGCAGGGGCAGTCCCCCGTCCTGGGGGATGGCCGCGAAGGCTCCGGCGCTGAGGGTGGCGCCCCCCAGCAGGGGCAGGAGGGTGAACCGGCGGGGAGGCCGCATCAGAACCAGTCCTTCTCCGCATCGATGTAGGTGGCCTGGAATTCCTCGTTGGTCTTGGTGAGGTAGAGGATCCCCTCGATCAGCCCGATCACCCCGATCACGAAGCTGGCCAGGCCACAGGTCACCACGCCCCCGGCCAGGGACACCACCAGCATGATCACGCCGGCCTTGGTGTAGCCGAGGATGAATTTGTGCACGCCGAAGGCGCCCAGGAAGATGCCGGTGAGGCCCGCCGCCAGCTTCTTGTTGCTCAGTTCGCTCTCACTCAGGGTGGACATCGGCGGCAGTGCCATCGTTCGGGTGATCCCCTGCTTCTAGCGATCGGAGCCACCGCTGCCAACGCCCCCGTTCCCATTTCCCCAAGGGAGTTGGCTCCAGGCCCGGGCAGCACAACCACCGGGCGGGCCGCTCCGCCGGTACCCAGGACCCCGCCACCGAGGCCAGCTGGCGGCACAGGGCCGCCGCATCGCCCCCCGGAGCCGGGCGCACCAGGGCCACCAGCCGTTCTCCCCAGTCGGGATGAGGCCTGCCGAGCAGCAGCACCTCCTGAAGCGGCCAGTCGCGTTCGGCCGCCAGCTCGCGGATCCTCGCTTCGATCTGCTCGGGAAACACGGTTTCCCCGCCGCTGTGGAGGGCCCCATCGATCCGGCCCAGCACCCGCAGGCCCTCGGCGCCGAGGCTGCCCCCGTCGCCACTGCCCCACCAGCCCTGATTCAGCCCCGGCAGCGGCCGCAGCGCCCCATCTCGCACCACGCCCGGACTCAGGCGACCGCAGCGCACCTCCAGGGCCCCGGAGCCCGGCGCCAGCCTCAGCTCCACCCCGGGCAAAGCCGGGCCGCACCCCTCCACGCCGGCCAGGAACCGTTCCGGCCGCAGGGCGGTCACCATGGCCGCCGTTTCGGTGGTGCCGTAGCAGGGCGACAGGCGCAGGCCGGCCCCACGGGCCCGGGCGGCCAGGGCAGAGGGCAGCGGGGCACCACCGACCCAGATCACGGCGAGCCGCCGCAGCCAGTCGAGTCCGGCGGGATCGGCCATCACCCGGCCCAGCTGGGTGGGCACCAACGAGAGCAGGGCGGGCGCGGCCTGGAGGGAACCCGGCCGGGTCAGCGGCAGTCGGGCAGCCAGCTCGCCGGGCTGCCGCATCCATTCGGGGGGAATCAGGCGGTGGGTGCCGCCCCACTGCCGCGCCCGCAGCCAGGGCATCAGGCCACTCACGTGGTGCGCCGGCAGGGGATTGAGGTGCAGGCAGGCGGCTGGATCGAGGCCGATGGCGCGCACCCAGCCGGCCGTGGCCGCGGCCGACGCCTCGAGATGGGCGCGGGGCTGCAGGCACCAGCGGCGACCGCCACTGCTGCCGCCGCTGCCCACCACCACGCCCGCTCCCCACCGCTCGGCCAGGCGCTCCAGCCCAGCGGGCCCCAGGGCCGCGTCCAGCGCTTCGCGCTCCTGCGGTGCCGCCAGGGCCGCCAGCCGGCCGCCGGCCCAGGCCGCCTCCAGCGCCGCCAGCGGCGCCGGCCTCACGCCGCCGCCCGCCACACCTCGGCAGGATCCGCGGCGGCCAGTGGCCCGGTGGGCTGCCACTGGCTCGCCATCCCAGGCGCTGTCGGCGTGGGTCCGGCCCACTGCAGGGCCGCCAGATGCTCCAGCCAGCGGCGGCCGATGCCCGTTTCGAACGAACTGCTGAGCATCAGTCCCGGCGTTCCCCGCTCCAGGGACGTCAGCAGGGGCCGGGGGTCGCCCTCCTGACTGGGACGCCGCACCTGCCAGGACGGCCAGTGCCGGGTGAGGTCGGGATGGTGCTGGAGGGATTCATCCAGCGCCACCGGCAGGCGGCGGGCCAGGGCCAGCAGGCCGTCGGGATCGGCGGGGGGCAGCGGCTGCTCCAGCCAGTGGAGCCGGGGTTCGGTGGCCAGCCGCTCGGCCCAGCCCCAGGCGGTGGCGCGGGTCCAGCCGCCGTTGGCATCGAGCCGAAGGCCCGCCGTGGCGGGCAGCCGCTGCAGCAGCTGCTCCAGCACCTGCCGCTCCAGGGCGTCGTCGTGGGTGGCCACCTTCCACTTGAACACCGTGGGATGAGGGAGGCCGGCCGTGGCCATGACCCCCTCCAGGGCGGCCAGGGCGGCTTCGCCGGCCGGCAGCAGCACGGCCCCGGGCGGGGCCGTGCGCCAGCGCTCCAGGGGCAGGCCCTCCAGTTCCGCCAGGGCGGCTCCGAGCGCGAAGGCCAGGCAGCGGGATGCGGTGCCGTAGCCGAAGCCGTGTCGCAGGCGTTCCTCCAGCTCCCGGCGCGTCAGCCGGGCAGGGAGGTCGGCGATCGCCGCCTCGAGAGCGGGTGAACCCTCCAGCAGGGGGGCGGCCTCCCCCCAGCCGACGCCGTCGCTCTCTGCTTCCAGGCGCAGCAGCCATCCCTGTTTCGCCTCGATCGTGCCGCGGGCCGTGCGCAGCGGTCGCGGCAGCACGGCACGAAACGGCCTCCACTGCAGCTGGAGCGGGGTGTCCCCCTGGGCGGTCGTGGCGGGCGGGCGCACCACCACCGTCAGAACCACCGCCCCAGGGCCAGACCCAGCGCCAGACCCAGGCCGTTGAAGGTCTGGAAGCGCAGCGCCAGGAACTTGCTGCCCACGATCCGCTCGGGCGCATGGTGATGCTGCTGCAGCAGGGCGATCAGCGCCCGGGCTGGAGCAAGGCCGACGGCGCCGAGCAGGGCGGTGAGGGGCCAGACTCCCGCCAGCACCGGCGCCCACTGCAGGGCCAGGCTGGAGGCCACGAACCAGGGCACCAGGGCGGCGGCGGTGCGGGGGCCCAGCTGCACCACCGGCGAACGCTTGCCGTAGGCCGCATCCTCCTCCACCTGGTGGAAATGGGAGCAGAACAGCACCAGGGTGGTGGCCAGGGCCGGGCCGCTGCCGAGGGCAAGGGCCGAGCGCCAGGGAATGGCGGCGTCGGTGGGCGGGGCCAGGGCCAGCAGTCCGGCGGCGGTGGCCAGGGGCCCGAAGGCCAGCCAGCACAGGGGCTCGCCCAGGCCGCGGTAGCCCAGGCGGAACGGCGGCCCCTGGTAGAGGTAGCCCAGGCCGCAGCAGCCCAGCACCAGCCCGAGCACCAGCGGCGTGCTGCGCCAGGCCACCAGGGCCATCAGCAGCAGCCCCAGCGCCAGGGCCCCGTTGGCCAGGAGCGCCACCCGGTCGCGCCGGCCGGTGAGGTTCACCACCGAATGGGGCTTGCCGCGGGTGTCCACGCCGGTATCCGCGTCGAAGACGTCATTGGCCAGGTTCTCCCAGGCCAGCAACAGCACGGCCGCCCCGAGGAAGAGCAGCAGCTGATCGAGCCGCACGGCCTCACCGCGCCCCCAGCGCCAGCCGGCGGCCAGCAGCACGGGCATCACCGCCACCGCGTACATCGGCCATTTGAGGGCAGCCTTCCAGAGATCACGGCGGCCCGCCGGCCCTGGTGCCGCAGCGGGCGTGGCATCGGCGTAACGGCTTGCGACGACCTCGGGCTCAGGCATGGGGACCGAAGGCGGCAACCGCGGCGGGACCCATACATTTGAGCAGCTCTTCGCGGCGCCTTCAGGCCCCAGCCGTTGCTGGCACCCGATTCCTTCACCGATCTGCTGGCCCTGGCCAGCGAGGGCGCCCGGCTGGCGGACGAGGAGGGTGTGCTCAGCCTGGCGGTGCCGATGGCGCCGCGCGACCCGATGGCCCTGCTCCCCCAGCTGGAGGGGGGAGAGAGCTTCCGCTTCCTCTGGGACGGAGCCCCGGGGCTCTGCATCGCCGCCAGCGGCCGCACCAACAGCCTGGAGCTGAGCGGCCCCCGGCGGTTCGAGCTGGCCCAGCGCTTCGCCAGTGCCAGCCTCAGCCGGCTTGCGGGTCAGCCCGATGCCTGCCCGCCCCTGGCGCGGCCGCGGGTGCTGCTGGCCTTCGCCTTCTTCGACGCCCCGCTGGAGAGCTCCACGGCGGCCATTCCCGGGGTGCAGGCGGTTCTGCCCCGCTGGCAGCTGAGCCGCCATGGCCATCGCTGCTGGCTGCGGCTGCAGCGTCCCCTCGGCGGTGACGTGACCGCCCGCAGCCTGGCGGAGGAGCTCTGGGAGACGGCCCGCCACCTGGAGCGCTGCGCGACGGAGCCGCCGCGGGCGGACCGGATCGCCGTGGCCCTGCGCTCCCCCTGGCAGGAGCACTACCGCCTGGCGGCCGCCCGGGCCCTGGAGCTGGTGGAGGGCGACGCCCTGCAGAAGCTGGTGCTGGCGGTGCGCCAGCAGCTCAGCCTGAGCACCACCCCGGATCCCCTCGACCTGCTGGCACCGCTGCGGCGGCACCAGAGCGGCAGCTGCCGCCTGATGTGGCAGCGCAGCGTGGGATCGGCCCTGATCGCCGCCTCCCCGGAGCGGCTGCTCACCGTGCGCCAGGGGCAGCTGCGCAGCGATGCCCTGGCCGGCACCGCCCCGGCCGATGGGCGCGCCGCGGCCCTGCTGCAGTCCACCAAGGACCGGCTGGAACATGAGCTTGTGGTGGACACCATCACCGCCGTGCTCACCCGCTGCGGCCTGACACCCCATCGCCCCCGCCATCCGCGCCTCGCCCGCCACGGCCAGCTGGTGCATCTGCACAGCCCGATCAGCGCCCGCCTGGGGGCTCAGCCTCCCCTGGCGATCGCCGGCGCCCTCCACCCCACCCCGGCCGTGGCCGGCCTGCCGCGGCGCGAGGCGATGGCATGGCTGCGCAGCCTCGAGCCCTTCGAGCGCGGCCACTACGCCGCCCCGATCGGCTGGATCGACAGTGCCGGCGATCTGGATCTGCGGGTGGCGATCCGCAGCGGCACGGTGGAGGGGCGCCAGCTGGAGCTCACCGCCGGGGCGGGCCTGGTGCCAGGCTCGGCCGTGGACCGGGAACTGCAGGAGGTGGCGCTCAAACTGGGCGTGCTCCAACAGCAGCTCAACCTGCCCCAGCCCCCCCCGGCAGTGGCAGGCCTGCCGCTCTGAACACCCCAGGATCTCCGAGACCCCAGGATCACGATGACGACGGAGCTCACGGCGCTGTTGGGCAGTGCCCTTTCGGGGTCCGGCCTGCTCGCGGGCCTCGATCCAGGCCAGATCACGGCCCTGGCACCCCGCCGCGGCCGGATCGAGGAGGGAGCCGAACTGTTCCGCCGGGGTGACCTCGGTGCCCATGCCTATCTCGTGCTCCAGGGGGTGCTGGGCCTCCACACCGGCGACGCGGGCCAGCCCGGCAGCTTCTTCCGCAAGGTGGTGGCGGGCGAGCTGGTGGGGGAATACGGCCCCCTGAGCGGTGAACCCCGCTCCGCCACGGCCCTGGCCCTCACGGCCGTGGACTACCTGGAGTTCGACCGGAGCCAGCTGGATCAGCTGCTCCAATGCCAGCCCTGTCTGCAGAGCCGGTTCATCGCTGCGCTGGCGGAGGCGGCCTCGATCGGCCGCAATCCCGGCAGCATGCCGCTGGAGACGATCGTGCTCCACCTCGCCAGCCCGGGTTCGGCGCTGACGGCGGAAGCGCTGGGTCAGCTGCCGGCCCGGCTGCGGCAGCTGTGCGGGCAGCTGGGAATCCTGCCGGACCTGGAGCTCGACGGCCTGAAGCCCGACGACACGGACGGCCGCGTGGATGGAGAGAACGATCCGGAGGCCCGGCTCCACGCCCAGCTGATCGAGGCCACCCGCACGGGCCGGCCCCAGCTGATCGTGAACCGGGACCCCAGGGCCGTGAGCCGCCGCAACCGGCTGCTGATCGACCGGCTGCTGATCCTCTGCGACGGCGCAGCGAGCCGGATCAGCCTGCCCGAGGCCGCCGACGGCGAAGCCCTGCTGGTGCGGCTCTGGCCCCTCGAGCAGCAGCAGCCCCGCTCCCACGACTGGGCCACCAGCCAGGCCTTCGCCCAGGTGCTCAACCTGCAGCCCGGCCGGCCCGCCCACCTCGAGCGGTTGGCCAGGGCCACGCTGCGGCGGCAGAACGTGCTGGTGCTCGGGGGCGGCGGCGCCAGGGGGTTCGCCCACATCGGCGCCCTGGCGGCCCTGGAGGAGCTGGGCCTGCGCGATTTCGACATGGTGATGGGGGTGAGCATCGGCTCGCTGGTGGCGTCCCTCGCCTCCTTCGAGCTGCCGGCGGCCGAGATCTTCGACAACCTGGAACGGGTGATCATCAAGGCCCGGCCCTACTCCTTCACCCTGCCCCGGGGATCGCTGTTCACCCTGCGCAACTCCCGAATCGAGCTGGAGCGCTTCTTCGGCACTGCCCGGATTCAGGACAGCTGGCTGCCGCTGCGCTGCTTCTCCACCAACCTCACCACCAACCAGCTGGAAACCTGGAGCACCGGCACGATTCCCGACGCCGTGATCGCCAGCATGTCGGTGCCGGGGATCTTCCCCCCCGTGGCGGATGCCCGGGGCCATCTGCACGTGGATGGGGGCATTCTCAACAACCTGCCGGTGGCGGCGGCCCGCCGGGCCAGTGACGGGCGGGTGGTGGCCATCTCCCTCGATCCCGACCCCGACGCCGCCCCGGCCGCCTCCGGGGGCAGTGCCGCGGACGCCGGCGCACCCCGCACGCCACCGTCGCTGGGGCGCACGATCATCGACGCCATGATGTGCGGCTCCCACGCCGCCACCCAGGCCCAGGAGCGGCTGGCCGATCTGATCCTGCGCCCCGACATCGGCAGCTTTCCGTTTCTCGACTGGAAGCGCTACCGGGAGATCTATGACCAGGGCTATGCCACGGTCCACGCCCGCCTGAAGGAAGGCTGGCCGCAGCGACGCTGAAGCGGGCGGAACTGGGCGGAAGGGTACTCAGGCCACGGCCGGTGTACCGGGCTGCTCGGGAATGGGCTGCTCAGGAAGCCCCACCATCCGGCGCCACTCCTCCAGCGGACGGCTCCAGTGCTCTTCCCAGCGCTGGGCCAGCAGGGGCTGGGCCTTGTAGCCGAGCTGGTAGCCATGGCCGATGCCCCCCAGCACCGCGCCCATCTGCTCCGGATCCTTGAGCAGGTAGCGCAGCAGGCCGCCACAGGTGATCACGGCGGCCATCGGCCGCCAGGTCTGGGCCAGTTCGAAGGCCTTGAGGGCGATCTCGCCCACCCGGTCGGTGCCGATGCCCGTCACCACGTGCCAGATGTCGTGGCTCTGACGCATGCGCATCAGGATCCAGTCCAGGTCGCTCTTCACCTCCACCTTGCGGTAGTAGTCGGGATCGAAGCCGTGGTCGATCAGGTGGCGGGCCAGGGCGTGGCCCAGGCTGCCGGCCGGCATGGCGGCGAGCATGTCCACATCGAGGGGCTGGGCCAGGTAGCGCTCCTCCATCAGCTCCCGTACGCCGGGCAGGCCCGCCACCCGGGCCTCGAAACTGTCCATGGCGCCGGAGCGGCGCAGCCCGTCCTCGATGTCGAACACCGACTCGGTGCCCTCGGGGTTGCGGATCATCCCCACCACACCGCTGAGGGTGCGGAGGTAGTTGATCTGGTGACGACGGTTCTGATGCTCGGCCATCGCAGCGCGGCCTGGCGGGGCTCAGGACGTCGGCCAGGCTGCGGCGGCTAACGTATCAACGGCGGGGCAGTTTTTCCAGGGTGAGATCCGCCAGGGGCAGGCCGCCGAGCCGCTCCACTTCACGGATGCCGGTGGGGCTGGTCACGTTGATCTCGCTCAGCCGGCCATCGATCACATCGATGCCCACGAAGAACAGGCCTTCGGCGCGCAGGGCGGGGGCGAGTTCGGCGCAGATGCGGCGCTCCTGCTCGGTGAGGTCGGTGGCCTGGGGCGCTCCACCCACCGCCAGGTTGCTGCGGAACTCGCCACCGCTCGGCACCCGGTTCACGGCCCCCAGCGGCTCGCCATCCACCAGCAGGATGCGCTTGTCGCCGGCCTTCACCCCGGGCAGGAACGCCTGCACCATCACGGGCAGCTGCTCCTGCACCGTGACCAGCTCCAGCAGGGCCCGCAGGCCGGGGCTGGCCGCCGAGGCGAACACCACCCCCTGGCCGGCGCGCCCGCCCAGGGGCTTGAGCACCACCTCGGCGTGCTCGGCCGTGAAGGCGGCCAGATCCTCCACCCGGCTGGCCACCAGGGTGGGCGCCATCAGGTGGCTCCAGCGCAGGGAACTGAGCTTCTCGTTCCAGGCCCGTAGCGCCGCCGGCCGGTTGATCACCACCACCCCCTGACGCTCGGCCAGATCGAGCAGGTGGGTGGCATAGAGGTAGGCCTCGTCCACGGGGGGGTCCTTGCGCATCCACACATGGGCGAAGGCGGTGAGAGGCAGCTGCCGCGACTCACCCAGACGGCACCAGGGCTCGGGCACCACCCAGCCCTCGGGCTCCGGGCGGATCGCCGCCAGCTCCAGCGGCTGGGCCCGCACCCAGGCGGCATGGCCCTGGCCGGCGTCAGCCTGCCGCGCCGCCAGATCCGCGGGGGTGGCCACCCACACGGGCCGGCCGGCCCGCTGGGCCGCCTGCATCAGGGCCACGGTGGAGTCCTTGGCGGGCTTCAGACGGGTGATCGGATCGATCACGAACAACTGGGCCCCCGTCCCGGTCACCGGATCCGGGGCGGAGAACGCCGACGACGTCACCACGGTCAGGCAGCCAGCAGGGCGTCGAGCTGACCGCTGCGCTCGAGCGCATGGAGGTCGTCGCAGCCGCCCACGTGCTCGCCGTTGATGAAGGTCTGGGGCACGCTGCGGCGGCCACCACTGAGCTCGGCCATGGCACTGCGCGCCCGCTCATCGCCGTCGATGGCGTACTCGGTGTAGGCCACACCCTTGCGGTCGAGCAGGGCCTTGGCGCGGATGCAGAAGGGGCAGGCCCGCCAGGTGTAGATCTCGACGTTGGGGGCCATCGGGGCACGCGGCACGGCTGGAGGGATCCTAAAAGCGGGCTTCGCCGCTACTGGGGCCCCACTGCGCCCGTCGCCATTGAGTACGGTCGAGGCGACGTTTCCACACCGCCGGTGCTCGACCTCACCGACTTCAAGCGCGACCTCTCCGAGCTCACTGACCGCCTGGGCCATGCCCAGGACTGTCTTTGACGTTCCCGCTCTGAAAGCACGGCAGCAGGACCTCGAGCAGCTCGCCTCCCAGCCGGACTTCTGGGACGACCAGCAGGCGGCGCAGAAACAGATGCGCCAGCTGGACGACGTGAAGGCCCAACTGGAGCAGCTGGAGCGCTGGAAAGCCGCGGTGAGCGACGCCGAAGCCACCCTGGAGCTGCACGAGCTGGAGCCCGACGGCGATCTGCTGGAGGAGGCCAACGCGGGCCTCACCAGCCTGCGCGGCGATCTGGACCGCTGGGAGCTGGAGCGGCTGTTGAGCGGGCCCTACGACAAGGAAGGGGCCGTGCTCACCATCAACGCCGGCGCCGGCGGCACCGACGCCCAGGACTGGGCCCAGATGCTGCTGCGCATGTACACCCGCTGGGCGGAGGACCACGGCATGACGGTGAGCGTGGACGAGCTGAGCGAGGGGGAGGAGGCCGGCATCAAGAGCGCCACGATCGAGATCGAGGGCCGCTACGCCTACGGCTACCTGCGCAACGAGAAGGGCACCCACCGGCTGGTGCGTATCTCGCCCTTCAACGCCAACGACAAGCGCCAGACCAGCTTCGCGGGGGTGGAGGTGATGCCCAAGATCGAGGAGGAGGTGAAGCTCGACATCCCCGACAAGGATCTGGAGATCACCACCTCCCGGTCCGGCGGCGCCGGCGGCCAGAACGTGAACAAGGTGGAGACGGCCGTGCGCATCCTGCACATCCCCACCGGCCTGTTTGTGCGCTGCACCCAGGAGCGCTCCCAGCTCCAGAACAAGGAGAAGGCGATGGCCCTGCTGATGGCCAAGCTGCTGGTGATCGCCCAGGAGCAGCGGGCCGCCGAGATCGCCGACATCCGCGGCGACATCGTGGAAGCGGCCTGGGGCAACCAGATCCGCAACTACGTGTTCCACCCGTACCAGTTGGTGAAGGACCTGCGCACCCAGCACGAAACCACCGACGTGCAGGGGGTGATGGACGGCGACCTCGATCCCTTCATCCAGAGCCTGCTGCATGCGGGGGTGGAGGTGGGCAGCGGCGAGGATGGCGCTGATGGCTGACCCCACCACCGAGACCCCGACCGCACCCCGGGAGGAGAACCCCAGCTTCGTGAAGCTGGCCATGCGCAACATGGTGCGCAAGGGCCGCCAGAGCCTGGTGCATTTCGGCCTCACGGCCGTGGGGCTGCTGGCCTTTCTGGTGCTGATCGCCTGGCTCGGCCGGCCCCAGCTGCCCGGAGGCTGATCTCCCATGGCCGGCCAGGAGCAGGTGCCCACGGCGGACAGCGCGGAGGTCCCCGCGGTGGCGCTGGATCTGGCCTTCGAGGCCGCCCCGGGGCTGGCGACGGGCCTGTCTGCCAATGCCTGGCAGCAGGAGCTGCAGGGCTGGCTGACCCAGCTGCGGCCCGAACTGCCGCCGCGGCTCCAGGCCCGGGCCTACAGCCTGAGCCTCAGCCTGGTGGACGATGCCGGCATCGCCGCCCTGAACCAGGAGTGGCGCGAGAAACCCGGCCCCACCGATGTGCTGGCCTTCGCCGCCCAGGACGACGACCTCGACGGCCTGCCCCCTCTGGCTCCTGGGCCCGCCTCGGCTGGGCTGGAGGACGAGCTGGAGGAGGAGCCCCTGGAGCTGGGGGACATCGTGATCTCGGTGGACACTGCCCTCCGCCAGGCGCCGGAGCATGGCCACAGCCTCGAGGAGGAACTGCGGTTCCTGGCCAGCCACGGCCTGCTGCATCTGCTGGGCTGGGATCACCCCGACGAGGCCAGCCTGGCGACGATGCTGGCCCGGCAGGACGCGCTGCTCACCCCTGGGCAGGGCGGACAACGGCGGTAAGGTGCGCCTAAGCCATGACCAGCCCCCTCCCCCGCCCCGAGCCCCGTCCCCGGTTGATGGAGGCACCTCCACCGCTCCCGGCGCGGCGGCAGCCGCAACAGCGCCAGCCGCAGAAACGCATCGGTGCCTGGCGGGTGGCGGGCGATCTGCCCTCGAGCTTCCGCTACGCCGCCCAGGGCCTGGTCTACGGGCTGCGCAGCCAGCGCAACTTCCGCATCCACGTGAGCACGGGCGCCGTGGTGTTCGCCCTGGGCCTGTGGCTGCAGCTCAGCGCCGACCGGATGGCCCTGCTGGTGCTCACGGTGGCGGCCGTGCTGGTGCTGGAGCTGCTCAACACCGCCACCGAAGCGGTGGTGGATCTGGCGATCGGCCGCCAGTTCCATCCCCTGGCCCGGGTGGCCAAGGACTGCGCCGCCGCCGCGGTGCTGGTGGCCGCCCTGGCGTCGCTGCTCATCGCCGGCCTGCTGCTGGTGCCGCCGCTGCTCGGCCGGCTCGGCTTCTGAGCATGCTTCTCGTTCTCGACAACTACGACAGCTTCACCTTCAACCTGGTGCAGTACCTGGGAGAGCTGGCCGTGGACCATCCCCTGGCGGCCGAGCTGCGGGTGGAGCGCAACGACGCCCTCAACCTGGAGGAGATCCAGGCCCTGGCCCCGGCCGCGATCCTGATCTCGCCGGGGCCGGGCGATCCGGATCAATCGGGCGTGTGCCTGGAGGTGCTGAAGCACCTGAGCCCCACCGTGCCCACCCTGGGGGTGTGCCTGGGGCACCAGTCGATCGCCCAGGTCTACGGCGGGCGCGTGGTGCGGGCCAAGGAGCTGATGCACGGCAAGACCTCGCCGGTGCTGCATGAGGGGGCCGGCGTGTTTGCCGGGCTGCCCAATCCCCTCACCGCCACCCGCTACCACAGCCTGATCGCCGAACGGGAGTCGCTGCCCGACTGCCTGGAGATCACCGCCTGGCTGGAGGACGGCACGATCATGGGCCTGCGCCATCGCGCCTATCCCCATCTGCAGGGGGTGCAGTTCCACCCGGAGAGCGTGCTCACCCAGAACGGCCACGCCCTGCTCGCCAATTTCCTGCGCGAGGCGGCGGGCTGAGGCCGGCTGGCAGCTGAGCCAGGCCGCAGGCTGAACCCTGGCGGCAGGCCCGCCCGAACAGCGCTGCTAGCTTCGCGCCACCCGGCAGGCTCCCAGCCATGGCAACCCCCACCTTCCGCCGCCCCGGCGGCGCCCTGGCCCTGGGGGCCGGGCTGGGGATCGGAGCCGGGATGCTGCTGCAGCCCGCCGCGGCACTGGCCGGCAGCGGGGTGAGCATCACCAGCTACGGCCACAGCGCCCTGATGATCCGCGGGGGCGGCGCCAGCGTGCTGGTGAACCCGTTCAAGGCCGTGGGCTGCGCCGCCGGACTGGCCGAGCCCCGCGTGGGGGCCACGGTGATCCTGGCCAGCAGCCGCCTGCTGGATGAAGGGGCGCCGGTGGCCAGCGGCAAGTTCCTGGTGGATCCCGGCTCCTACCGGGTGGGCGGCCTCAAGATCGAGGGCATCGCCGGCCCCCACGACCGGGTGGGGGGCCGGCGCTTCGGCCAGTCCACGCTGTGGCGCTGGGAGCAGGGCGGCCTGAGCTTCGCCCACCTGGGCGGCACGGCGGCACGGCTGAGCCCCTCCGACAAGGTGCTGCTGGGCCGGCCGGACGTGCTGATCCTCGGCGTGGGCGGCGGCGCCAAGGTGTACGACGGCAGCGAAGCCGCTGAGATCGTGCGCGAACTGCAGCCCCGGGTGGTGATCCCAGTGCAGTACACCACCGGCACCGCCCCAAAGGATTGCGATCAGGGCGGTGTGGAGCCCTTCCTGCAGGCCCTGGGAGGCACACCGGTGAAGCGATCAGGCCGGAACCTCTCCCTGCCGGGCACCCTCAGCGAAGGGCCGGTGATCCAGGTGATGCGCTGAGGGTGCCGGCGCCGGGGCCCTCGATTGCCGCGTAGGCGCTCCAGAACTGCTGCATCTGCGCCGTGGTGCCGAGACTCACCCGCAGCGAGCCCTCGATCAGCGGCTTGCCCGCCATGGAGCGCACCAGGATGCCCACCTCGCGCAGGCGCCGCTCCACCTCCTCAACCGGGCGCTCGGGCCAGAGCAGCAGGTAGTTGCCTCCGGCAGCGTGGTGGCGCACCCCGGCCTGCTGCAGCTGCTCCAGCAGCCAGGACCGGGCCCGCAGCACCTCGGCCACATAGCCGTCCACGTAGGCCTGGTCGTTGAGGGCCGCCAGGGCGGCGGTCACGGCAAAGCTGTTGATGTCGTAGGGACCGGTCACGCGGCTGATCCGGTCCACCACGTCGGCCGACCCGATGGCGAAGCCGATGCGCAGCCCGGCCAGGCCGGCCGTCTTGGCCAGGGAGCGCAGCACCAGCAGGTTGGGAGTGGCGGCGAAGTCGGCGGTGGGCAACACGCTGTCCCCGGTGAAGGCTTCGTAGAGCTCATCCACCACCACCAGCGTGGCGGGGGCCGCGGCGGCCAGCTCCAGGATCCGCTCCGGCGGCAGGCGGGTGCCGGTGGGGTTGTTGGGGTTGCAGATCAGGAGCAGCCGGGGCGGCTCCGGCGCCTGCAGGGCCTGCCGGATCGCCGCCAGCGGGAAAGCGAAGCCCGGCAGGTCGTAGGGGATGGCCTCGATCACCATGCCCTGCATGCGGGCACAGGGGTTGTAGTAGCCGAAGGTGGGACTGGTGGTGAGCAGCACGTCACCCCGGTCGCCGTAGGCGTGGAACAGGGCATGGATGGCGGCGTCCACACCGTTGAACAGGCCGATCTGGGCCGGCTCCAGAGGCCGGGCCAGGCCCGGGGCGACGGCGCCGAGGTTGGCCACCACGGCTTCACGCAGCCCGTCGTATTCCGGATAGATGGCGTAGTGATCGGCCGGAATGCGGCGGATGGCCTCCACCACGCGGGGGCTGGGGCCCACGGTGTTCTCGTTGAAGTCGAGCCGCAGCAGGCCGCGGCGCCCCTCCAGCGGCGCGCTGTAGGCCTGCAGGCTCTCCACCTCCGGGCGGGCCTGGGGGAACGGCGGCTGGGTCACGGGGCCAACTGGGTCACGGGGTCGGTGACGCACCGGAGAAGCCACCATCCTCCGTCCGCACAGCCCCCTGGAAGCAAGGCATGGCGCTCGGCGGATCCCTGTGAGGATGAGTCGACGCACTCGCCCATCTCCGGGGGAAGGGGAGCGGGTGCTGGAGAAGCGGAACGGGATCGTCGGGAGGGCCTGAGCACGACGGACCGCGGAAGCAGCCATGGAGGGTGCTGACCCTGACCATGGGATGGAGAGGAACCGGCATCAGACAGGCGCCATCCAGATTCGCCACATCCACCGTGCTGTGACTCTGCGCCCCGTTCATTCTCAGGAGCCTTCCGAGATGACATCATCACTCCCACCGACGGATCGATGCACTGAATGATCGATGCCCTGAATCATTGATGCCGCAAATGCTCGATACCGCGAGTGAATGAGCCCAAGCGAAGTAGACCTGCAGATCGCCAATGAGGCCAGAAAGCTTCATGAAAGCAGTCACCAACCCGGAAAGGGCCAGGGCCGTTCGGGCCGACATCCGGTGACGTCAAGCATCGGCGACAATAATCCTGCCATGCTCTCCGATCTGGCAGGCATGGTGGAGCGCGACATCATTGCCGTGCAACGGGCCGTGTCTGATCAACTGACACGTATCTCGAATCGCCGGGGATTCCTGGCGTTCAGCAAGTACAGCCTCGAGCTGCATAGACGTCAGCTGGTCCCCGCCACTCTGGTGTTCTTCGATCTGGACACGTTCAAGCCGATCAACGACCCGCATGGCCATGCCGAAGGCGATGGTGTGTTGACGCTCTTTTCAGAGCAGATGAGAGATTCCTTTCTCAGCTCAGACTTGTTCGCACGGCTTGGTGGTGATGCGTTTGTCGCCCTGCTCACTAACGCCGATTCCGACGTGGTGGTGACCACCCGGGGTTCACGGTTCACCGATGGCCTCCAGCACCGCTGTGCTGCCCTCTCGCTGCCCTATTCGATTGCGTTCTCCTACGGGCTCGTGTCCTGCGAGCCGCTCAAGCATTCGTCTGTTGTGGACATGCTGCATGAAGCCGATAGCGCCATGGACCGCGGCAAACGAGCCAAGCGGTGAGGGGGAGTGCAGGTTGGCGGCGCAGCTGGCATCAAGCGGGGCTGTTGATGCCTTGCTTGATGCTTTGGAGCAAGAGCAAAGGGTCGGTGAGCGACGAAAGGCTACGCCTGTGCGGCTGGATATGACAGCCCCTCTAGCGTCGTGATCAACCTGAACGGACGCAGACATGGAAAGCCGGGACCGGATCCTGTTCCAGCGTGCCCGGCTCAAGCGTGCACTATGGACCCTTCTGCCAGGAGCTCTCTCCAGTGCGATCAGCTTGGCCGCACCTGCCAGCTGGGCCCAGCCCAACCTCGCCCTCACCCCAACATCTGCCCCAGGGATGGCTGTGAAGGCACCCAGCATCGCCGATCTCCAGGCGATTGCCGAAGAGGGATTCATCTACGGCCTGCCGATCGTGATGAACTACGCCGTGATGGTCGAGTATGCGGTGGACAGGAACTCCGGCCAGTTCAAGGCACCGTTCAATCAGATTCACAACGAGGCCCGCGTCTTCACCGACAAGGACACGGCGGTCATCACTCCCAACAGCGACACCCCCTACTCGCTGGCGTGGATGGACCTGCGCGCGGAGCCGATCGTGCTCTCGGTGCCAGCGGTGGAGAAGACGCGTTACTACTCCGTGCAGCTGATCGACGGCAATACCTTCAACTATGGCTACATCGGCAGCCGCGCCACTGGCAATGGCGCCGGCGACTACATGGTGGTGGGCCCGAGCTGGGAGGGCACGACGCCGCCGGGAATCGAGAAGGTGTTCCGCTCGACCACGGAGTTCTCGCTGGCCGCGTACCGCACCCAGCTCTTCGATCCCGAAGATATGCCCAACGTGGTGAAGGTGCAGGCGGGCTACAAGGTTCAACCGCTTTCGTCCTACCTCAACCAACCACCCCCGCCAGAGGCTCCGGCCATCGCGTTTCCGACAGTCACCAAAGACCTGGTGAAGACCAACTTCTTTGACTACCTGGATTTCTCGCTGCAATTCGCGCCGGCCGGCCCTGAGGAAGAATCGATCCGCACCAGGCTCGCCAGCATCGGCATCGGCCCTGGCAAGACGTTCAACGTCAAGGATCTACCAACCGAGCACAAGGCCGCCATCCTGTTGGCGATGAAGCGAGGAGAAAGCAAAGTCGACCAATACCTGGAGAGCGGGCAGAAGGACATCAACGGCTGGACGGTGGGCTCCCTCTTCGGCGACCGTGCCTTCTACAACGGTGACTGGCTCAAGCGCGCCGCGGCCGCCAAGGGCGGCATCTACGGCAACGATGCCATCGAAGCCATGTATCCCCTCACCAGGACGCTGGCCAACGGGGATCTGCTCGACGGCAGCCAACACAACTACACGCTGACCTTCGCGAAGGACCAGCTGCCGCCGGTGAACGCCTTCTGGTCGGTGACGATGTACGACGGCAAGACCCAGCTCCTGATCAAGAACCCGATCAACCGCTACCTGATCAACTCCCCGATGCTGCCGTCGATGAACAGGAACAGCGATGGGTCCCTGACGCTCTACATCCAGAGGGATTCGCCCGGCCAGGACAAGGAAGCCAACTGGCTGCCCGCGCCCGACGGTCCCATCTATCTGGTGATGCGGCTGTACTGGCCGCGGACGGAGCCACCGTCGATCCTGCCCCCCGGCGCAGGCTCCTGGAAGCCGCCGGGCCTGATGCAGGTGCCCTGAGGCGGCAAGGCCTTCAGGCAGCCAAGGGGGAAGGAGGCCCACACTGGTTCTGAGCCCTTCGGGCCCCGGACCCCACGCCGAGCTTCCCATGACAGCACCGACGGTTGCCGCCAGCACGCCCATTGCCGTCAGCCTGGAGGAGGGCAAGGAGTACGTCTACTGCGCCTGCGGGCGCTCCTCCGATCAGCCGTTCTGCGACGGATCCCACGAGGGCAGCGGCATCACCCCCCTCTCCTTCAAAGCCGAGAAGAGCGGCAAAGCCCTGCTCTGCCGCTGCAAGCAGACCGCCAAGCCCCCCTACTGCGACGGCACCCATGCCCGTGTGCCCGCCGACCGGGTGGGCACCAGCTTTGACATCCACGAGGCCGGTGATGACGCCGGTGATGACGCCGGTGATGACGCCGGTGAGGAAGGCAGTGAGGAAGGCAGTGATGACGAGGAGATTTCTGACGGGACCCAGGAAGAGCCCACTCTCGGGCTGATCCACGAGCTGGCCCAGAACGGCCTCGAGCGGGTGGGCCCCCTGGGTCCGGTGGTGTCGATGGGGGTGCCGCGCTCCCAGCTGCCCTGCTGGGATGACATCCAGATCCTCACGGCCCAGCTGGCGCGGCAGCCCCTGGCCGACGACGACCCTGTGGGCACGGAGCTGGTGATTGGCCCCCGGGCCCAGCGCCCGCTGCGGCTGGAGATCCCCCTGCTGGTGTCGGACATGAGCTTCGGAGCTCTCTCCGAGGAGGCGAAACGGGCGCTGGCCAGGGGCGCGGAGCAGGCCGGCACCGGCATCTGTTCCGGCGAGGGGGGCATGCTGCCTGCGGAGCAGGCCGCCAACCACCGCTACCTCTATGAACTGGCGCCGGCGATGTTCGGCTACCGCGAGGAGCTCCTGAGCCAGGTGCAGGCCTTTCACTTCAAGGCCGGCCAGGCGGCCAAGACCGGCACGGGCGGCCACCTACCCGGCGCCAAGGTCTCCGAGAGCATCGCCCGCGTCCGCGGCATCCCCGAAGGCGAGCCCTCCTGCTCTCCGGCCAGCTTCGAGCAGCTGCACACCCCGGCCGAGTTCCGCCGTTTCGGCGATCGGGTGCGGGAGCTCAGCGGCGGTATCCCCGTGGGCTTCAAGCTGAGCGCCCAGCACATCGAGCCGGATCTCGATTTCGCCCTCGAGGCCGGAGCCGACTACGTGATCCTCGACGGCCGTGGCGGCGGCACCGGCGGAGCCCCGCAGCTGCTGCGGGACCACATCTCAGTGCCCACCATTCCCGCCCTGGCCCGGGCCCGGGCCCATCTCGACCGCCGCGGCGCCAGCGGCGAGGTGACCCTGATCATCACGGGCGGCCTGCGCACACCGGCCGACTGCGTCAAGGCCCTGGCGCTGGGGGCCGACGGGATCGCCCTGGCCAATGCCGCCATCCAGGCGATCGGCTGCGTGGGCTCCCGGATCTGCCACACCAACCGCTGCCCCACGGGGGTGGCCACCCAGGACCCCGAGCTGCGCCAGCGCCTGCAGGTGGAGCCTGCCGCCCAGCGCCTGGAGCGCTTCTTCCGGGCCACGGTGGCGCTGATGCAGGTGATGGCCAGGGCCTGCGGTCACGACCACCTGAACCGCTTGTGCCGCACCGACCTGGCCAGCTGGCAGCGGCCGCTGGCGGAGCTGGCCGGCATCGCCTGGAGCGGAGCGGCGGCGACGGAGCCCTGAGGCCGTCACCGCGCTGATCACGGAGGGGCAGCTGCTCCACCCGGCTCGCGCCCCGGGAGTCCAGGACCCAGCACCCAGGAAACCCACTTAGTATCCGTCCTTACACCCGCTTGGCGGGACCACTGGTATCCCTGCACGGTTCTGGAGACCGGCAGACCATGCGGTCGTCTCCCTGAGTCTTCAGTCAGGAACCTCAACACGTGCCGTCTCCCTGGAAGGGGGTGGGTCTGCCGCTGGTGCGCGAAGCCTCCGTGCAGCCGCGCTCCCTCGCTGTCCACCCGGCTGCGTCCCGCCGCTCAGCTGTGATCTACTGCCAGGGCCAGTTCTGCCTGCCCGATGGCAAAACGGCCCATGGGCTGATCCGCCACAGCGATCGCTACCGCATCACGGCCGTGATCGACGCCGACTGCGCCGGTGGCGATGCCGGGCAGCTGCTCGAGGGGGTTGCCAACGGCATCCCCGTGGTGGCCGATCTGGCCGCGGCGCTGGCCCTGAGCGGCCCCCCACCCCACACCCTGATCTACGGGATGGCCCCCGCCGATGGCCTCTACAGCCCCAGCGACCGGGCCATGCTGCTGGCCGCCCTGCGCGCGGGCCTGAGTCTGGTGAGCGGCATGCGGCAATTCCTGAAGGACGATCCGGAGTTCGCCGCCACTGCCGCACGGCATCACACGACCATCCAGGACGTGCGCCGCCCGCCGGCCCTGAAGGATCTGCGGCTGTTCAGCGGCGCGATCGCCAGCGCCACCAGCCGGCGCATCGCCGTGCTCGGCACCGATGGGGCCATCGGCAAACGCACCACCGCCACCCTGCTGGTGCAGGCCCTCAACGACCACGGCATCCACGCGGTACTCGTGTCCACCGGCCAGACCGGGATGATCCAGGGCGGCCGCTACGGACTGCCCCTCGACGCCATCCCCTCCCAGTTCTGCTCCGGGGAGGTGGAGGCCGCAGTGATGCTGGCCGAGGCCTGCGAGCAGCCCCAGGTGATCGTGATCGAAGGCCAGGGTGCCCTCAGCCACCCGGCCTACCTCTCCTCGACCTTCATCCTGCGCGGCAGTGAGCCCCAGGCCGTGATCCTGCAGCATGCGCCGAAGCGGCGCCGGCGCTGTGACTTCCCCCAGGTGGCCATGCCCTCGCCCCAGAGCGAGATCGCGCTGATCGAGGCCTTTGCCCCCACCCGGGTGATCGGCATGACCCTCAACCACGAGGGCATGGACCTGGCTGAGATCCCCGCCGCATGCGCGCTCTACGAGGCCGATCTGCACATCCCGGTCACCGATGCCCTGGCCTGCCCGGCCGAGCGTCTGGTGCACATGGTGCTGCGGGCCTTTCCGGAACTGGGAGCGACAGCGGCCCTGCCGGCGTGAGCGCCCCGCGCCTGGAGATCAACCTCAGCCACCTCCATCACAACGCCCGCACCCTGGTGAGGCGCCTGGCCCGCCAGGGCATCGCGGTGACAGGCGTGAGCAAGGCCGTGCTGGGAATGCCGGAGATCGTGCGCACCTGGCTGGCGGCCGGGCTGGGCTCGATCGGCGAATCGCGCCTCGACACGGCGGAAGCCCTGGCCCGGGGGGGCCTGCAGGCCCCCCTGCTGATGATCCGCACGCCGATGCTCAGCCAGGTGGCTCGGGTGGTGGCCCATGCGGCCATCAGTTGCAACACCGAACCCCGGGTGCTCGAAGCCCTGGCGGTGGCAGCCCGGAAGCAGGGGCGCCGCCACGGGGTGCTTCTGATGGTGGAGCTGGGGGATCTGCGGGAGGGCATCCTGCCCGGGGATCTGGAGCGGATCGCCCAGCTCACCCTGGCCCTGCCGTCCCTGCAGCTGGTGGGGATCGGCAGCAACCTGGGCTGCCAGCATGGTGTCGCTCCCGATGCCGCAAATATGGCGGAACTCTCCGAGCTGGCGGAGACCCTGGAAGCACGCCTCAGCACCCGTCTGCAGCTGATTTCCGGGGGGAATTCCGCCAATCTCCCCTGGCTGGCCCAGGGAGGTGCGCCCGGCCGGATCAACCACCTGCGGCTGGGCGAGGCCCTGCTGCTGGGGCGGGAACCCCTCGGCCGCAGCGCCATCCCGGGCCTGCACACCAACGCCTTCCGCCTGGTGGGGGAAGTGATCGAGGTGAAGACCAAGCCCGGCCTGGCCTGGGGCAGCCGGGGCCTCACCAGCTTCATGGCCCCAGGAGGGCCAGCAGGCCTCCCCTGCCACGACCGGGACCCGCGGCAGCGGGGCCTGCTGGCCCTGGGGGTGCAGGACAGCGACCCGGCCGGGCTGGAGCCCCCACCCGGTGTGGCGATCGTGGGAGCCAGCAGCGACCATCTGGTGCTCGAATCCCTCCACCCACTGACCGTGGGGGAGGAGGTGGGTTTCGGCCCCAGCTACAGCGCCCTGCTGCGGGCGATGACGAGCCCGTTCGTGGAGCGCCGTTGTCTCCGGGAGGCCACAGCCCCCCACCATCAGGACGCTCCAGGTTGAGGGCTCCATCCAACCCGATCGGATGCGATCGTCGGCTGGATCACATCCGCTCGAGCGTGGGAATTCCCAGCAATCCCAGCCCCAGCCGCAGGGTGTCGGCCGTGAGGCGGCAGAGGGCCAGGCGAGCGGCGCGGACTTCAGGCTCGGCCTTGAGCACCGGCACCTGGTCGTAGAAGCGGTTGAACACCTGGCTGAGTTCGAACAGGTAGCTGCACAGCCGGTTCGGCAGCAGCTCCTCCTCCACTTCAGCCACCACGGCATCGAACTTGAGCAGTTCCCGCGCCAGGGCCCATTCCTGGGGTTCGCTGAACCGCAGGGAGGAGGCCTCCACCGCACCCTCGAGATCACCCCCCTTGCGGGCGATGCCGGCGATCCGCACCACGGCGTAGAGCAGGTAGGGGGCCGTGTTGCCCTGCAGCGCCAGCATTCGATCGAAGCTGAACTGGTAGTTGGTGATCCGGTTCTGGCTGAGGTCGGCGTATTTCACCGCCGCCAGGCCCACCGTGGTGGCCACGTGCTCAATGAACGCCTCGTCTTCCGTGCGCTCCTCCTCCTGCAGGCGGCGACGCAGATCCGCCTCGGCCCGCTCCACCGCCTCATCGAGCAGATCGCGCAGCCGCACCGTGTCGCCGGCGCGTGTCTTGAGCTTCTTGCCGTCCTCGCCCTGCACCAGCCCGAAGGGCACATGCTCCAGCCGCGCCCCCGTCGGCACCCAGCCGGCCCGGCGGGCCACCTGGAACACCCCGGCGAAATGGCTGGCCTGGCCGGCGTCGGTCACGTAGATCACGCGGCGGGCCCCATCCCCCTGTGGCGGCGGTGCAAAGCGGTAGCGGATCGCCGCCAGGTCGGTGGTGGCGTAGTTGAAGCCGCCATCGCTCTTCTGCACGATCACCGGCAGCGGCTGGCCGTCCTTGCCGCTCACCCCCTCGAGGAACACGCAGCGGGCGCCGGCGTCGGTGACCAGCAGGCCGGCGGCCTCCAGATCGGCCACCACCGCCTCCAGATAGGGGTTGTAGAAGGATTCGCCCCGCTCGCTGAGGCGGATGTCGAGCCGGTCGTAGATCTTCTGGAATTCGCGCCGGCTCTGGTCGCACAGCAGCCCCCAGGCCTTCAGCGACACCGGATCGCCCCCCTGCAGCTTCACCACCTCCTCGCGGGAGGTGGCCTGGAAGGCCTCGTCGGCATCGAAGCGGGCCTTGGCCTGGCGGTAGAAGGCCACCAGATCGCCCAGATCCACCGCATCAGCTGTGGTGAGGGCCTCGGGCGCCACCTGCTTGAGGTGGGTGATCAGCATGCCGAACTGGGTGCCCCAGTCGCCCACATGGTTCAGCCGCAGCACCGGGTGGCCGCGGAACTCCAGCACCCGCGCCAGCGCGTCGCCGATGATGGTGGAGCGCAGGTGCCCCACGTGCATCTCCTTGGCGATGTTGGGGCTGGAGAAATCCACCACCACCGGCGCCGGCTCCTCACCGCCGGGCCCCGCAGCGCTGGGCACCCCCAGGCGCGGATCAGCGAGGCGCTCGGCCACCTCCGCCGCCAGCCGCTCGGGCCGCAGGGTGAGGTTGATGAAGCCGGGCCCGGCGATCTGGGGCTCGCCGCAGAGTTCGGCAAAGGTTGGATCGGCCTTGAGCTGCTCCACGATCGCGGTGGCGATCGCCCGGGGCGGTTGCTTCAGGGGCTTGGCCAGGGGCAGGGCACCGTTGGCCTGGAAGTCGCCGAACTCGGGCTTGCTGGCCGGGGCCAGCTGGGGGTCGAGCCTCCGGCCCACCGCCCCGGCCTCGGCGGCGGCCTCGGGGAACGCCCGCTCCATGGCCGCCGCGAGCTGGGCTTCAAGGGCTTGGGCGATCCGGAGCATGGAGGGCGTCGGGCAGGGCGGCGGAGCTCCCGCGCACGGCGGGAGGGGGCCCCTGATCATCTCTCCAGGGGGTTGCACACCCCCCGGCGAGGATGGAGCGTTGCCGCAGCCCGTCATGGAACTCGCCTCAGTGGTGTTCTACGGGCGCCTGGGGGATCAGGCCCTGCCGATGTTCAACCTGGAGGGTGAACTGCAGCGCTGGCGCTCGGCACGGGTGCTCGACTGCCCCGGCGGGCCCGGCTCGCTCTCGGCGCGGTTGCGGGGGCTGGTGGGGGAGGTGGTGGCGGTGGATCCGCTCTATGCCCTGCCGGAGCAGGAGCTCGAACGACGGGCCCTGGCGGATCTGGACCACGCCCTGGAGGGCATGCGCCGCAGCCCCACGCTGCGGCCCGATTTCGATCTGGAGGCCTGCCGCCAGGAACACCTGCTGGCGTTGCAGACCTTCCTGGAGGATCGCCGCCGCCATCCTGGGCAGTTCCGCATCGCCTCCCTGCCGGAGCTGCCCTTCGCCGATCAGAGCTTCGATCTGGTGCTCAGCGGCCATCTGCTCTTCGCCTATGCCCCGCTGCGCCACGGCGGCCTCTCCAGCGGGGAGGGGTTCGATCTGGCCTGGCACCGCCGGGCCCTGGCCGAACTCTGCCGGGTGAGTCGCCAGGCGGTGCGCCTCTATCCCGCCCACACGATCGAGCGGCAGGCGCGGCGCCATCCCTACGCCGAAGCGCTGCTGGGCGAGCTGCCACCGGGGTGGCGCGGCAGCTTCGTGAGCAGCCGCTACGACCAGGGCCACGACGGCTGCACCGACGCCCTGCAGCTGGAGCGGGTCACGCCGGCGGCCACGCCGGCTCCCGACCCCGCGGCAGCACGTTGAAGCGTCGCCGCACCTCCGCCAGGGGGTCGGCGAGGTGATCCCAGGGATCCACGGCCGCCAGCAGGTCGGTGTTCACGTGGGAGCCGTGCTCGATGCCCGCGAACAGACGCTCGATCTCCAGGGCACCCCGCTGGCCCGGGATGAAGGGGGAAACCCGAAGCCCAGTCCGAATTCCGCCAGGGCGAACATCAGCAGATAGAGGGGATCCGCCCGCTCGAAGCCGGCCTGAAAGCGCAGCAGCATCGATCATCCCAGGGGCGGGGCTGGCTCAGGTCGACCCAGGCTGGCGGCCGCCCCCCTGGTAGCAAAGATCACCCGCGGAGGTGCTGCAGCGGCGAGGCCGACGGGGGCTGCGGGCTTAGGAGGTGAAGCAGCTGCCCACCACCCCGATGGCCAACCACCGCCCATCCGGCCTGACGGCCCGGCCCCTCTGAGATGGGGGCGTGCGGGCACGAGGCCATGGCCTCCCGGCGCACGGTGGCCCTGGTGGGCATGCCCAACACCGGAAAATCCACCCTCTACAACCGGCTCACCGGCGGGCAGGCCCATGTGGCCAACTGGCCCGGCCTCACGGTGGAGCTGTTGCGCGGGGCCCTGCCCCCCGATCGCCAGGGCACCCCCTTCGAACTGATCGACCTGCCGGGCATCCACGACCTCAGCGGCAGCAGCGAGGATGAGGCGATCGTGGCGCGGATGCTGGAGCGCACCCCGCCGGATCTGGTGCTGGTGGTGCTGAACGCCAGCCAGGCCCGCAGCCAGCTGCGGTTGCTGCTGCAGGTGCGGGCGCTCGGGCTGCCGGTGGTGGCCGCGCTGAACATGAGCGATGAGGCCCAGCGCCATGGCGTTCGCATCGACCATGCAGGCCTGGCAGCGGCCCTGGGGCTGCCGGTGCTGGCGGTGAGCGCCAGACGCCGCCAGGGGATCGATGCCCTCATCCACAGCATCCACACCACGGCAGAGCAGTTGGGGGGCCCAGCGCCCGGCAAGGGAGCCCAGCGGGGGAATGGCACTGCCACGAGCCTCGAGGCGCTGCAGGGCTTCCTGCATCTGCCCGAGCGGCCCCGCCTGGGGCGGAGCCGCCGGATCGACCGGGTGCTGCTCCATCCCCTGGTGGGTCTGCTGCTGTTCCTGGCCCTGGTGCTGCTGGTGTTCCAGCTGCTCTACGCCGTGACCGCCCCGCTGCAGGAGCTGCTGGCGGCCCTGCTCGACGGCATCCAGACCCTGGTGCTGGAGCCCGCTCTGGCGGCGCTCGGCGCGCCGGATTTCCTGCGGGGACTGCTGATCGACGGGGTGTGGCTCGGGGTGGGCACGGTGACCAGCTTCCTGCCGCTGATCTTCGTGTTCTACGTGCTGATCGGCGTGATCGAAGACTCGGGCTATCTGCCGCGGGCCGCCTTCCTGATGGATGGCTTCATGCACTGGCTGGGGCTCGACGGCCGGGCCTTCGTGCTGCAGGTGATGGGCTTCGGCTGCAACGTGCCCTCGATCCTGGGCACCCGCGTGATCCGCGACCGGGGCATGCGGCTGCTGGCCATGCTCTGCATTCCCTTCGCGCTCTGTCAGGCCCGGCTGACGGTGTACCTCTTCCTGGTGGGGGTGTTCTTCCCGCGGCCCTGGTGGGCGCCGGGACTGGTGCTGTTTGGCTTCTACCTGCTCAGCTTCGCGGCCGCCGTGATCACGGGGCTGGTGTTCCAACGGGCCTTCCCCAGCCGGGAGGCCTTCGTGCTGGAACTGCCGCCCTACCGCTCCCCCAGCCTCGGCACGGTGCTCCGCCGCGGCTGGAGTTCCATGCTCAACTTCCTGGCCACCACCCGGGTGTTCATCGTGGCGGGCGCGGCAGGCATCTGGCTGCTCACCCACCTGCCCCCTGGCGCCAGCACCGGCTCCAGCCTGGCCGCGGCGATCGGCGGTGTGTTCCAGCCGTTGCTGGCGCCGATCGGCATGGGCCCGGAGCTCACCATCGCCCTGTTCTTCGGGTTCATCGCCAAGGAGATCCTGCTGGGGGCGATGGCGGTGATCTACGGCACCAGCGAGAGCGGCCTGGGCAGCACCGTGCAGGCGGCGATCACCCCCCTGCAGGCCCTCAGCTTCATGACCTTCGTGCTGCTCTACACCCCCTGCCTCGGCACGGTGGCCGCCCAGCTGCGGGAATCGAAGAGCCGGAGGTTCGCCTTGCTGTCGCTGGGCTGGTCGCTGCTGCTGGCCTGGCTGATGGCCCTGCTGGTGTACCAGGGGGGCAGCTGGATCGCAGCAGGGAACTGAGCCTGAGCCCCAGGCGGCAGGAGCGGGGAGGCCGGAACGCTCCTCAGCCGCGGCTCAGCAGGCTCACGTCCATTTCTTGGGCCTGCTCCTGCCGCAGCATGAACTCCAGCAGGCCGCAGGCAAGATGCAGGATGCCGCCAGGCCGTCCGCGTCGAAGCACCTCCACCTCCACACCGGGGGCGATGCCCATGGCCTCCAGCCGCCGTTGCAGGGCCGGATGCAGGGGCAACGATTCGATGCGCACGCGCTGCCCTTCGTTCACCGAGCTCAGGGGCACTGGCGAGGCTCCCACCACACGGGCGAAGGCTAGGCCGGCAGCCAGGCGCCGTCTCCAGCCTGTGATCCAGGTCACCGCTCAGTGTGATGCAGGGGAGCAGAAGAGCGCCTCAATGCGATCAGCAAGGGCGGCCGAATCCGGCGAAGCCAACAGATCGAGGTTGACAATAGCGATACAGATGTTCTACAATGGCTGATTAGTGAACCCAAAAAGCACAAGAATTGAACGCCTTCAACAGAGGATTCAACCAAACGATTCACTAAAGCAATTCATTAATTCATTCCATCAATTTTCCATCCATTGCATCACAAACGCAACGACCTCCGCCGCTACGACGACGCCGCAACCACGCCCAAAACAACCAGCACAACGGCGCAGGTCCCATCGGCCGTGTCCCACATCCACTCCGCACGTCATCCCACGCGCGAATCCATCCACGCGCTGATTGCAGCCTGGGCTTCACCTTTCACAGCCTGGTTTGCTGCGCCAAGCCATGGGAGCCGTGGTCTTGATGGTGCTTCCACCCACTCCTTCAGGGCTTCCTGTGACGGCCGGCATTCGCTCCACCTCCAGTGTTCCAATCTCAAGTCAGCTCTAGTCAGCTCCACCTGTGAGCCAGAGACCCCCTTTCACGACTTTCACGACCTGATGCCACGCACAGGCGCCAAGCCCTGAATCCGCTCTGACTCCGATCGCTCCAGCCATGACGCCACCCACCACCATGCTCGCCTCCCAGGAATCCGTCAGCACCACCTCCGGCTTCGGCAGCAGCAGCTTCGTTTTGGTGTATCACCGATCGCCGTACGACCTGAAGACAGCGGCGGACGGCAGTGTCGAGTTCGTCGACCAGAAGAGTCCGAACGGCATCATTCCCACCCTGCGCAATCTCTTCCAGGAGGAACGTTCAGGCACCTGGATCTCCTGGCGGGAAGACGCGGATGCGGCCAACGCCCCGGACGAGCGCCTCACCGTTCCCTCCGCCAGCCCCTTCACCCTGCGGCGGCTGCCCCTCACCAAGGAGCAGATCTCGAGCTTCTATCACGTCACCTCGAAGGAATCCTTCTGGCCGATCCTGCACAGCTTCCCGGGGCTGTTCAGTGTGGACAACTCCGACTGGGACACCTTCGTGGAGGTGAACCAATCGTTCGCGCGCGCGGCCTGCGAGGAAGCGGCCCAGGGCGCCACCATCTGGGTGCATGACTACAACCTGTGGCTCGTGCCGGCCCAGATCCGCGAGCTGCGGCCCGACGTGCGCATCGCCTTCTTCCATCACACGCCGTTCCCCTCCAACGACGTGTTCAGCATCCTGCCCTGGCGGGACGAAATCCTCGACAGCCTGCTCTGCTGCGATCTGGTGGGCTTCCACATCCCCCGCTACGCCGACAATTTCTCCCGCACCGCCATCAACCTGCGGGGAGCCCGCTGCGGCGATCCGGTGCCCGTGGCCGAGAAGTTCCGCCATTTCGGCAGCGCCCTGGCCCAGCCCACCGTGATGCCCTGGCTGGAGCACAACGGCCGCCGCGTTCACATCCAGGCCTCGCCGGTGGGCACCTCGCCCGACGTGATCCGCGAGATCGTGGCCTCCGAGGAGGTGCGCACCATGGCGGCCCAGATCGCCGAACAGCATGCCGGCCGCAAGCTGATCATCTCGGCGTCCCGGGTGGACTACACCAAGGGCAATGAGGACATGCTGCTCTCCTACGAGCGCGTGCTGGAGAACAATCCCAAGTGGCACGGCAAGGTGGAGCTGTTCCTCGCCTGCGTGGCCGCCGCCAGCGGCATGCGCATCTACGAGGACATCCAGCGCTCGGTGGAGGAGATCACCGGCCGGATCAATGGCCGTTTCGGCCGCATCGACTGGACCCCTGTGCGGCTCTCCACCCGCCGCACGCCCTACAACGAGCTGGTGGCCTGGTTCACCCAGTCGGACGTGTGCTGGATCACGCCGCTGCGCGATGGCCTCAACCTCGTGGCCAAGGAATACGTGGCTGCCCGCCAGGGCCGTGACGGCGTGCTGGTGCTCTCCGAATTCTCCGGCGCCTCGGTGGAACTGGAGGACGCGGTGGTCACCAACCCCTACTCCCACCACAGCATGGACAATGCCATCCTCAAGGCCCTGACGATGCCCAAGGACGAACAGGTGCGTCGCATGGCCTCGATGTCCGAGGCCGTGGAGGAATTCACGGTGCAGCACTGGGCCGAGCAGGAGCTCGGCGCCCTGCGGGCCATTTGATCCGGGGCGCAGGGCGGATACGACTGCCCCGCGGGCTCAGACGGGGGCTGGCCCTCGGTCTGGCCCTGGGCCTGGTGCTGGCGCTCGTCTGGGGCGGCATCCTCCGGGACGGAGCGGTCTGGGCCCGCGGCCCGGTGACGGTGCAGGTGCTCATGCCCGCCCCCTTCGCCGACGCCACCGCAGAGCTGGTGAGCCGCTTCAACCGAGAGCACAGCGATGTGCGCATCGCCGTGACCCGCGGCCCCTTCGAAACCGAGTCGGTGTCGGATCTGGCGATCAGCAGCCTGCTGCTGGGCGACAGCCCCTACGACCTGCTGCTGATGGACGTGACCTGGACGGCCAAATACGCCGCCGCCGGCTGGTTGCTGCCCCTCGACGACAGGCTCGGCCCCGACCCGCTGGCACCGCTCGCTCCCGGCGCCCGCGAGGGCAACCGCATCGACGGCCGGCTCTGGCGCATCCCCCTGGTGGCCGACATGGGCCTGCTCTACTGGCGCACTGACCTGATGGACGCCCCACCCCGCACGCCCGCCGAGCTGGTGGACACCTCCCTGGCGCTGCAGCGCCAGGGCAAGGTGCGCTGGGGCTACGTGTGGCAGGGCCGCCAGTACGAGGGGCTCAGCTGCGTCTTCCTGGAGGTGCTGCACGGCTTCGGCGGTTTCTGGGGCCCCGTCGGGCCCGACTTCGGGCTCGGCTCCGCCGCGGCCACGGAAGCGGCCGCCTGGCTGCGCAGCCTGATCGACACGGGCGTCAGCCCACCGGCCGTGGCCAACTTCGCCGAGCCGGAAGCCCTGCAGAGCTTCGAGGCCGGTGAGGCCGCCTTCCTGCGCAACTGGCCCTACGCCTGGCAGGAACTGCAGGGCGCGGGCAGCCGTGTGGCCGGCCGGGTGGGTGTCACCACGATGGTGGCCCAGCCGGGCGAGCCCCACGGCGCCACCCAGGGCAGCTGGGGGCTCTCGGTGCTCGCCGGCAGCCGCCACCCGGCCGAGGCGGTGCAGGTGCTGCAGGCCCTCACCGGTGAGGCCAGCCAGCGGCAGCTGGTGGAGCGCTGGGGCTACACCCCCACTCTCGACGCCCTGTTCGACGACCCGGAGCTGGTGGAACGGCGCCCGCTGCTGCCGGTGCTGCGCGCCGCCCTGGACGACGCCGTGCTGCGGCCGATCAACCCCGGCTACGCCCAGCTCAGCGACATCGTGCAACGCCAGCTCAGCGGCGTGATCACCGGCGACACGCCTCCTGCACGGGCCATGGCCCGTGCAGGCCGCTCCAGCCGGTTGCTGCTCGAAGCCAGCGGCCAACAGCCTGCCAGCGGCCAGCAGAGTGCGGACGGCAAGGAGGTGACGCCATGAATCCGGTGGTGAGTCTGGCGCTGATGGCCCCGGCCCTGCTGCTGCTGCTGGCAGTGTTCCTCTGGCCGATCCTCGACTACGCCGGCCTGAGCCTGCAGGCCCAGTCGGTGTTCACGGGTCTGGAGCCCGTGCCGGTGGGGCTCGCCAACTGGGAGCGGCTGCTGGGGGATGGCCGCTTCTGGCAGGACGCCCTCCAGACCGTGCGGTTCGCGGCCGTGTCGGTGGGGCTGGAACTGGTGCTGGGCCTGGGCATCGCCCTGCTGCTGCACCAGCGCTGGCGGGGCCGGGGCGTGGTGCGCAGCCTCACCCTGCTGCCCTGGGCCCTGCCCACCACGGTGATGGCCCTGGGCTGGCGCTGGATCTTCAACGACCCCAACGGCCCGATCAACGGCCTGCTGCAGCTGCTCGGCCTGCCCACCGTGCCGTTTCTCGCCTCCCCCCAGCTGGCCTGGCTGGCGGTGGTGTTCGCCGATGTGTGGAAGACCACCCCGTTCGTGGCCCTGCTGCTGCTGGCCGGCCTGCAGATGATCCCTGCCGACCTCTACGAGGCCTTCGCCCTGGAGGGCGGCTCGGCCTGGCAGGCCTTGCGCCGCATCACCCTGCCGCTGCTGCAGCCCTACATCTTCATCGTGCTCCTGTTCCGCCTGGCCCAGGCGCTGGGGGTGTTCGATCTGGTGGTGGTGCTCACCGGCGGCGGCCCGGCCAGCAGCACCGAAAGCCTGGCGCTCTACGCCTACCTCAATGCCATGCGCTTCCTCGATTTCGGCTACAGCGCCACCGTGATGCTCGGCATGTTCGGGCTGCTGCTGGCCGGTGCCCGCCCCCTCTTTTGTCTCAGCCAGCGCCGACCCGGGAGCTCGCCGTCATGACCCCTTCCCGATCCAGCGGGTCGATCGGCCGCAGTGCCCTGGTGGCGCTGCTGCTGCTCTGGAGCCTCGGACCCATGCTCTGGCAGCTCTACACCTCCCTGCGCACGCCGGAAGCGCTGCTGGCCGGCGCCGGCGGCCTCGGCCGCGGCTGGACCCTGGCTAACTACGGCGCCGTGCTCAGCGGCGATCCCCCCTTCTGGCGCTACCTGCTCAACAGCACGGTGGTGGGGGCCCTCAGCACCCTGCTCACCCTGGCGCTCGCCATTCCCTGCGCCTATGCCCTCAGCCGCCGCCAGGGGCTGCTGCGGCTGCTGATCGGCGGCGGCCTGCTGGCAGCGGCCGTGTTCCCCTACGTGCTGCTGTTCCTGGCACTGCTGGAGGTGGCCCGGCAGTTCGGCCTGGCCAACAACCTGCTGGCCCTGTGCCTGCCCTACGCCGGCCTCTCCCTGCCCCTGGCCCTGCTCCTGCTGCAGGCGGCCTTCGCCGAACTGCCGGTGGAACTGGAGGAGAACGCCGTGCTGGAGGGCTTCCGCCTGCCGCAGCGGCTGCGCTGGATCCTGCTGCCGCTGATGGGGCCCTCGGTGGTGAGCACGGGCCTGCTGGTGTTCCTGTTCAGCTGGAACGAGTTCCCGATCGCCCTCACCTGGCTGAGCCGCAGTGACCTGCTCACCCTGGCGCCGGCCATGGCCCGGATCGCCGGGTCTTCCGTGTTTACCGTGCCCTACGGCGCCTTCGCCGCCGCCACCGTGCTCGGCAGCGTGCCGCTGCTGGCCCTGCTGCTGCTGTTCCAGCGCCAGATCGTGGCCGGCCTGACCCAGGGAGCGATCAAAGGATGAGCAGCACCGGCTTCAGCCCCGTGAGTTCCAGCACAGCCCCCAGCGCGGGCGCCTCCGCCGCCCTGCGCCTGGACAGGCTGGAGCGGCGCCTGGACGGCAAGGTGATCCTGGCGGGAATCGACCTGTCGGTGGCCGCGGGTGAATGCCTCGCCCTGCTGGGGCCGAGCGGCTGCGGCAAGAGCACGATCCTGCGCCTGATCGCCGGGCTCGACCGGCCCGATGGCGGGCGGATCCTCTTCGACGGCCGTGACATGACCCAGGTGCCGGCCGGCCGCCGTCAGGTGGGGATGGTGTTCCAGAGCTACGCGCTTTACCCCCACCTCAGCGTGGCGCGCAACCTCTCCCTGGGCATGGAGCTGCGGGGGGTGCCGCGGCCGCGGCGGGAGGAAGCCATGGCACGGGTGCTGGGGATGCTGCAGCTGGAGGACTTCAGCGATCGCCGGCCGGCCGATCTCTCCGGCGGCCAGCGCCAGCGGGTGGCCCTGGCACGGGCCCTGCTGCGGGAGCCGCGGGTGTTCCTGCTGGACGAACCGATGAGCAACCTCGATGCCCAGCTGCGGGAGGAGCTGCGGCCCCAGCTGCGCGCCATCCTCTGCGGCGGACAGGCCCCGGTGGTGTACGTGACCCACGACCAGCAGGAGGCCATGGGCATCGCCGATCGCATCGCCGTGCTGCAGGACGGACGGCTGCAGCAGTGCGGCACCCCCCAGGAGCTCTACGGCCGGCCCGCGAACGTCGTGGTGGCCAGCTTCATCGGCCGTCCCCAGATCAACCTGCTGCCGATGGACGACGGCACCGTGCTCGGCATCCGGCCGGAGCATCTCCAGCCGGTGGCGGAGGGCGGACTGCCGGTGCAGGTGCGCAGCCGCGAGTGGCACGGGGCCAGCCAGCAGCTCACCCTGGCCAGCCGCCACGGCGAACTGCGCTGGACCACCGACGGCAGTCAGGAGATCGGCGAAGGGCTGCGACTCGGCTGGGAGCCCCGGCACGAACACCGCTTCCACCAGGCCACGGGAGAGCGCTGCTGACCCAGAAGGCGCTGGCGCCCCCGGGCGGGGCCGCCTAGACCCAAAGCAGAGAGCCGTGGCGGTGTTGCCCGATGCCCGATCCCCAGGTGCGTTGGTGGGAAGGCTGCGTGATCTACCAGGTGATGCCCCGCAGCTTCGCCGACGCCGACGGGGACGGCATCGGCGATCTGGCCGGTATCGCCGCAAAACTCCCCTATCTGGACTGGTTGGGGGTGGACGCCATCTGGCTGACGCCGATCTACCCCTCTCCGCTGAAGGACGGCGGCTACGACATCACCGACTTCACGGCGATCCACCCGGACCTCGGCAGCCTCGACGACCTGACGCACCTGCTGGAGGAGGCCCACGGCCGGGGCATCCGCGTGGTGCTCGATCTGGTGCTCAACCACACCAGCGTGCTGCACCCCTGGTTCCAGCGAGCCCGTTGGTCCAGCAAGGGCAGCCCCGAGCGGGACTTCTACGTCTGGCGCGACGACGACCGCAGCTACGCCGAGGCACCGGTGCTGTTCCGCCACTTCGAGCGCTCGAACTGGGAGTGGGATTCCGTGGCCGGGCAGTACTACCTGCACCGCTTTCTGCGCCACCAGCCCGACCTCAACTACGCCAATCCCGCCGTTCAGGAGGAGATGCTGGCGGTGGTGGACTTCTGGCTGGCCCAGGGGGTGGACGGCTTCCGCCTCGATGCCGTGCCCTTCCTGTTCGAGGAGGAGGGCAGCCGCTGCGAGGGCCTGCCCGAGACCCACGCCTTCCTGCAGCGGCTGCGGGGGCGGGTTGAGGCCTGCGGCCGCGACGTGCTGCTGCTGGCGGAGGCCATCCAGCCCGTGCAGGAGTCGGCGCCCTACCTGGCGGAGGGAGAACTGCACGCGGCCTTCGAGTTCGGGCTCACGGCCCACCTGTTCGCCGCGGTGGCGCGGGGCCAGTGTGACGCGCTGCGCCAGTGCCTGTGCGAAGCCCAGGCCACCGTGCCGGGCTGCCGCTGGGCCCTGCCGCTGCGCAACCACGACGAGCTCTGGCTGGGGGACGGCCATCTGGTGGACGAGACCGTGATCGAGGCGGTGCGCACCGGCTTTCCCAACGCCGAGGGGCACTGGTTGAACTGGGGCATCAACCGCCGGCTCGCGCCCCTGCTGAGCGGCGATCCGCGCCCCAACAACCTGCTGCATGCCCTGATCTACAGCCTGCCCGGCATCCCCTGCCTCTACTACGGCGACGAACTGGGCATGGGCGACTGGCCCGGCCTGCGGGACCGGGACGTCAACCGCACGCCGATGGCCTGGACCCCGGAGCGCAACGGCGGCTTCTCCACCGCGCCCGATCCCCTGCTGGTGCTGCCACCGATCACCGCCCCCGGCTACGACTACCGGGTGGTGAACGTGGCGGTGCAGCAGCAGCTCCCCGGCTCCCTGCTCAACTGGCACCACCGCATGCTCACCAGCCGGCAGCAGCTGCCGGCCCTGCGCTCGGGTGACTTCCACCTGCTGGAGAGCGGTCACCCGAGCGTGCTCTGCTATGCCCGCCGCGCGGCGGACATGACCATGGTGGTGGCCGCCAACCTCTCGGCGGCCGGGGCCTCCACCCAGCTCGACCTCGACCGCTGGCGCGGCAGCCGCGTGCGGGAGGTGTTCTGGGGCTGCGAGTTTCCAGCCGCCAGCGATGCCTGGTACATCTACCTGCCCGCCTACGGGTTCTTCTGGTGGCTCGTGGGCGAACCGGAGGCCGACTCCACTGCCGCCCGGTCCGGCGCCGGTTCCGGGGCGGTAGACAGCTCCTGATCCAGCAGCTCCTGCACCACAGGCGTGAGGCGGTCGGCCTCGGCCGTGTCCACGAAGCTGAGCCGGCAGCGACGGGCCAGCACATCCTCGGGGCTGCGGGCCCATTCATGGCGGGCCGCGTGGCGCACTTCGGCGGCGGTGAGCGGGATCACGGCACTGAGGGGCTCACACTCCTGAGGCGTGGCGGCGCAGGCCAGCACCGCGTCCGCCTGCAGCCCGTGGCTCGCCAGCAGATGCCGCACCAGCGGCTGGGAATGCTGCTCGAGGAGACGCTGCTCCAGGGCCTCCAGCTCCCTGCGGGTGGCCTCGGGTGTGGCGGCGGCCCCCAGGATCGGGGCTTGCTCCGCCGCCTCACCCAGGGGGCGACCCAGCTGGGCGGCTACGGCCTCGAGGCCATCGAGGGCCATGGGTCGGCAGGTGGTCCACTTGCCCCCCATGACGCTGATCAGGCCCGAGGGGAGGGTCTCCACCTCGTGCTCCCGCACCACGGTGGCCGTGTCGCCGGTGGCGGCAGCGGCGGGTCGCAGCAGCGGCCGGGCCCCGGCCCAGCGGCTCGCCACCTCCGGTTCGCCGTGCTGGGGAAACCAGCGGCGCACGTAGCTGAGCAGGTAGGCCTCTTCCTCCGCACTCGGTTGGTTGGCCTCCTCCAGCGGGCAGGGCGTGTCGGTGGTGCCCACCAGGGTGCGGCCGAAGAAGGGCAGCATGAACAGCACCCGCCCGTCCGCGGTGGAGGGAATGAGCAGGCCCGTGCCGCCGGGGCAGAGGTTGGCCTTGAGCACCACGTGCATGCCCCGGCTGGCCTGCAGCCGCGGCGGCTGGTCGGGATCCGCCAGGCGGCGGATGGCGTCGGCGCCGATGCCGGTGGCATTGAGCACCACCCGCGCCGGCAGGTCCCGGCGCTCTCCGCTGGCGGCGTCCTCCACCACGGCACCGGCGAGGCGATCACCCTGGCGCAGCAGCTCCACCACCCGGGTGCGGGTGTGCACGGTCACGCCCAGGGCCTGGGCCGTGCGGGCGATCAGCAGATTCAGCCGGGCATCGTCGAACTGGCCGTCGCTGTAGGCCACGCCGCTGAAGCCGGGCGCCAGCTCGGGCAGCTGCTGCCGCACCGCCTCCCGGCCCAGCCAGCGGCTGGCCCCGATGCCGCGACGGCCGGCCAGCAGGTCGTAGAGGCTCAGGCCCACGCCGTAGTAGGCCTGCTGCAGAAACCCGGCCGTGGGCAGCAGCAGTTCCAGGCGGTGGGCCAGAAACGGCACCGCCTCCAGCCAGAAGCCCCGTTCCCCCAGGGCCTCCCGCACCAGCTGCAGCTGGCGCCAGTCGAGCCGCTTGAAGGCGAGTTCCAGGTAGCGCACGCCGCCGTGCAGCAACTTGGTGCTGCGGCTGCTGGTGCCGAGGGCGATGTCGCCCGCCTCCACCAGGGTCACGGAGAGCCCCCGGCGCACGGCCTCGAGCGCCACGGTGGCGCCGGTGGCGCCACCGCCGATCACGAGCAGATCCACGGTCATTCAGGCAGCTCCGGTGAGGGTGGTCGTGTTGGTTGTCGTGGTGCTGGTTGTTGGCGTGGTTGGCGTGGTGCTGGTTGGCGTGGTGGTGGCCTGCCAGTGCAGGCTGCGCTCTACGGCTCCATGCCAGCGCCGGCGCCAGGCGTCGCGCTGGTGCGGTTCCAGGCTGGGCTCGAAACGCCGGGTGCCGGGCTCCTCGGCCAGGGCGCTCCAGGCCTCCAGACCTGACAGCAGGCCGGCCTGCACCCCCGCCAGCAGGGCCACACCGCGGCTGGTGCTCTCCAGGTCGGCGCGGCGGCGCACCGGCACCCCCGTGGAGTCCGCCTGGGCCTGCAGCAGCAGATCGGCGGCCGCGGCGCCCCCGTCGGCGGCGAGCTCCTGCAGGGGAGCCCCCAGAGCCTGCTCGGCGAGTTCCACCAGGGTGGCCACCGCCAGGGCGATTCCTTCGAGGGTGGCTCGGGCGATCTGGGCCGGACCGGTGTCCCGGGTGAGGCCGATCAACAGCCCGCGGGCGTAGGGGTCCCAGTGGGGCGTACCCCAGCCGGTGAAGGCGGGCACCAGCATCACGCCGCCGCTGCTGCTGCACTGCGCCGCCAGGCCATTCACCTGGTCGGAGCGCTCGATCAGGCGCAGACCGTCGCGCAGCCACTGGATCGCCGTGCCGGCATTGAACAGGCTGCCCTCGAGGCAGTAGGTGGGCTTGCCCGCCGCATCGGTCCAGCCCACCGTGCTGAGCAGGCCGGCGGAGGAGCGCTGGATCGTGGCGCCGGTGTTGATCACCAGGAAGGCGCCGGTGCCATAGGTGCACTTGCCCTCGCCCACGGCCAGGCAGCTCTGGCCCAGGGTGGCGGCCTGCTGGTCGCCCAGCATCGCCGTGATCGGCACGCCGGCGAAGGGCAGGTCTGGCGCAATGGTGCCGAAGGCCGCCCGGCTCGGCAGCAGCTCCGGCAGGGCCTGCTCGGGGATGCCCAGGGCGGCGGCGAGGTCACCGGCCCACTCCAGCCGCTCCAGATCCATCAGCAGCGTGCGGCTGGCGTTGCTGCAGTCGGTGGCATGGCGGCCGCAGAGCCGCCACAGCAGCCAGCTGTCCACGGTGCCGAAGCGCAGCTCCCCGGCAGCGGCCGCCGCCGCCACCGCCGGCCGTTCCCGCAGCGACCACACGATCTTGCTGGCGCTGAAGTACGGGTCCACCAGCAGGCCAGTGCGCTGCCGCAGGGTGGCCTCCAGTCCCTGCTGCTTCCATTCGGCGCAGAGGGCCGCGGTGCGGCCGTCCTGCCAGACGATCGCCGGCGCCAGGGGCTCGCCGCTGCCGTCGCTCCACAGCACCGTGGTTTCGCGCTGGTTGGCGATGCCGCAGGCCGCCACCGCCCGGCGCTGCTCCTCGCTGATCGCGCGATCGAGCAGGCGCAGGGCCTCGAGCTGGCTCTGCCAGATCGCTTCGGGGTCCTGCTCCACCCAGCCATCGGCGGGGTAGTGGCACTCCAGGGGGGCCCCGCAGCAGGCCACCTGGCGGCCGGAGGTGTCATAGAGGGCGGCGCGGGAACTGGTTGTGCCCTGGTCGATGCTGAGGAAAAGCGCTGAACCCATGCAGTCGTTTCTTTCGAGTTTGGTAGCACACAAGAGCCGATTGCCGGCCCTGGTCGAGAGAAAGGAAAGAAATTGATAGCCCTTCGGTCTGGGGCCGATGCTGCAGCCTGGGCCCCAGGGCCATGCCCTCCAGCAACGCTCGTCGACAACGCCCGCCGGCCCTGACCGCCATCGTCTGATCCCATGCCCCTCTCCTCCGATGCCCTGAGCCCCGATGCCCTGCTGGAGGACCTGGCCCGCCCGGGAGAGCTGCTGATCGTGCAGGACCTCGACGGGGTGTGCATGGAGCTGGTGCACGACCCGCGCCACCGGCGACTGGATCCCGCCTACCTGAGGGCCTCCCGCCGACTGGAGGGGCAGTTCGCCGTGCTCACCAACGGGGAGCACGAGGGCAGCCGCGGCGTGAACCGGGTGGTGGAGGCGGCCCTGGCGGGTCAGACCGATCCAGCCGCCGAAGGGCTCTATCTGCCCGGGCTGGCGGCAGGCGGGGTGCAGCTGCAGGACCGCTTCGCCCGGGTGAGCCACCCGGGAGTGAGCACCGGGGAGATCGCCTTCCTCGCCGCCGCTGTGGATCAGCTGCGCGGCGCCCTGCTGGAGCGCCTGCCGGCCCTGCTGCCCCAGCTCGACGCCCAGGAGCGGGCCGCCCAGGTGGAGGCGGCCGTGCTCGACAACCCCCTCTCCCCCAGCCTCAACCTCAACGGCCTGTTCGCCGCCGTGGAGGGTGATGTGGGCCGCCAGCAGGACCTGCAGCAGCTGGCGCTGGAGCTGATGGGGCACCTGCTGGAGCAGGCTGCCGGGGCTGGGCTGGGCGAGGCGTTCTTCCTGCACCTGGCCCCGAACCTCGGCAGCCGCGGGGGCAGCGAGCAGCTCAAGCCGGCCAGTGCCGGCGCCACCGGCACCACCGACTTCCAGCTGATGCTGCGCGGCGCCCTCAAGGAGGTGGGCCTGCTGGTGCTGATCAACCAGGCCATCGCGCGTCGCACGGGCAGCGCTCCGCTCGGCGCCGACTTCAACGTGCGCACCGCCCCCCATGACCACCCCAGCCTGCTGGAGCTGGCCCGATCGGCGATCCCGCCGGCGCTGATGCCGCGCCTGGTGGGGGTGGGGGACACGATCACCTCGATGCCGGCTCCGGGCGGCGAGGGGTGGCTGCGGGGCGGCAGCGACCGGGGCTTCCTGACCCTGCTCCAGGAGCTGGGGGAGGTGTTCGGCACCGCCAACCGGGTGGTGCTGGTGGACAGCAGCGGCGGCGCGGTGGACCGGCCCTCCCATGGCGATGGCACCTTGGCCGGTCTCACCGACCCGGAGGATCCACTGCGCATCGACGCCAGCCTTCCCGGCGGGCCGCAGCAGTACGTGCGGCTTTTTCAGGAGCTGGCGGAACGCAGGTCCTGAAAGGTCCTGAAGGCTCCTGAGCTGGGAGCCGAGGCGCTGGCGCGAGGGTTCAGCCGGCGATCCCCAGTTCCCGCTCCATGCCGGCCAGCACCACATCCGCCACCAGCTGGATGCGGTAGCGGCAGTGCTCGGTGCTGGTGGCATCGAAACGGCCGTGCTCCCAGTACTTGTTGCTGCCGGCACCGCCGCCGCACAGGCCGAAGTAGTCGCAGCTGGCCCGGCAGCGCTCCACGCCCGCACGGATCTCCCGGTGCACCTGCCGGAACTTGTCGCTGGCGGCCAGGTCCACCAGCCGGTCGCGCTGCACATGGCCGAAGGCGAAATCGCCGAAGCGCTCGGTCCGCACCGACAGCAGCTCGGGATCGAAGGTGGACACGTTGCCGCGGGCATCCACGTTCACGATCACGAAGGGGCTGTTCATGTCGGTGTGATCGAGGCGCCCATCGCTGCAGGCCAGGCTGGTGATCCCGTCGAACTCGCGGATGCGCAGGGCATCGGGGTGCTCGCGGCTGCGCTGCCAGATCCGCTCCATGAAGCGGCGGTAGCGCCCCTCCAGGGCCGGGCGCTCGGCGGCGCCGGCCTCGAGGCTCGAGTGGGCGTTGGCACCCTCGGTTTCCTCCATGTTGAAG
The DNA here is from genome assembly GCF_000155635.1 of Cyanobium sp. PCC 7001. Lineage (NCBI taxonomy): Bacteria > Bacillati > Cyanobacteriota > Cyanophyceae > Synechococcales > Prochlorococcaceae > Cyanobium > Cyanobium sp. PCC 7001. The sequence continues at coordinate 2,206,748 of NZ_DS990556.1, read as the reverse complement.
CCCACGTCGGCGATGCCGTGCTCCAGGAAGAAATCGGCAATGGCGTCGGCGTGGTCCAGCCCATCGGCCGTGAGCACGCTGATCACCTCGAAGGGGATGGCGCAGCGCTGCAGCCAGTTCACGCCCCGCATCGCCGCCGCATGGGTGGGCAGGCCGGTGCGGGTCACCCGGTGGGCATCGTGCAGGAAGGCGGGCCCGTCCAGGCTCACCCCCACGTGAATGTCGTTGCGGGCGAAGCACTCACACCAGGCCTGGTTGATCACGGTGGCATTGGTCTGCAGCGACTGCACCACCGTGGAGGGCGGCAGCCCGTGGCGCTCCAGAACGGCCTGAATCCGCCTGCTGGCCTCGTCGTAAAAGCCGATCGGCAGGGTGAGCGGCTCGCCCGCATGCCAGAGCAGGGTGAAGCCCCCATCGAAGAAGGGACTCTCCAGCACCCGCTCCAGGGCGGCCTCCAGCAGCTCGAAGCTCAGGCGGGTGCGATCACCCCGGTCCGGCAGGTAGCAGTAGTCGCAGTCGAGGTTGCAGAAGGGGGTGGGCTGCAGCACGAGCAGCCGCACCGGCCCGAATCCCGAGACCGGCGGATCCATCAGCGGAAATTGCGAAAGCCACCGTTGCGGAAGCCCCCGTTGCGCCAGCCGCCACCGTTGCGGAACCCACCATTGCGGAAGCCACCGTTGCGGAAGCCGCCGCCGTTGCGGAAGCCGCCGTTGTAGAAGCCCCCGTTGCGAAAACCACCGTTGTAGAAACCGCCATTGCGGAAGCCGCCGTTGTAGAAGCCGCCATTGCGAAAGCCGCCGTTGCCCCAGCCCACGGAGGGGGCATTCACGAACACATAGGCAAGCCGACCGTCTTCCCCGCCGTCGTCCCCAACGTCAGCGCCGCCGGCCTCAGCTCCCGCCACCGGCTCGCCATCACGCAGGCGCACCTCCGCCGCGATGCGGCGCAGCCGCTCCTCGATGCTGGCGGGTCGGTCGAGGCCGGGCGAGCGGTCGGTGCCCAGCTGCTGCGCCGCCGAGGTGGCCAGGGCAGCGGCGCAGTCCAGCGGCATCGAGGCCAGCAGCAGCAGGCCGAAGAGGCGGGAACGGGTGAAGAAGGCCATGGGGGGTGGTGGGGATCGGCGGCGCCGGGGAACGTCAGTCGTCAGAGCTGGCGGGGGCTGCCGTCCGGGCGGCCGGCGGCAGCGGGCGGATCGCCTCGCGGCCCATCAGCAGGGCCTGGAACTGGTCGCGGATCAGGGCCTGGGGAAGGTCGGCGGCACTGCCCGGGCCGATCCAGCGGTCCACGGCCGCCACGTCCTCCGGCCGGCCATCCACGTAGCCCTGCAGCAGCCGGGCGATGGCCAGATCCACCAGGTTGCGGAAGGCCGAGTCGTTCTCCGGCAGCAGGCAGGCCACGGCGTAGCTCTCGTAGGGCACCTCCGGCACCAGGCGAAGATCGGCGGACTCAGCGCCGCTGGCCAGGGCCGCCAACAGGGTGGCGTCACCGATCACCCCCTCCACCGCGTTGGTCTGGAGAGCATCGAGGCCCTCCCGCAGGGTGTTGACCGGCACGGCAACGGCCTGGGGCTGGAAGCCTCGCAATTCGCTTGCCGCCAGCGAGCCCCGCACCACAGCAAGGCGCCGACGGGCCAGGCCCGCCGGGTTGCCGTCAAGACGCCCGGCCGGCGCCAGCAGCTTCAGGCCCGACACGCCGATCGGCAGGGAGAAATCCACCGTCATGTCCGCTTCCCAGCTGAAGGGGACCCCACAGGCCAGGTCGGCCGTGCCTGCCACCACCCGGGCCCCGGTGGCCGCCAGATCGGGCTCCGCCTCGAAGCGCAGCGCCACGGGACGCCCCACCGCCTTGGCCAGGGCAGCGGCGATGCGCTCGGCCACCAGCACCCCATAGCCCTGCGGCGGCCCCTGGCCCTCGCGGCTGAGCAGGGGCGGAACGCCGGAGGGCCCCACCAGCACGAGCTCACCGCTGCGGGCCACCCGCTCCACCACACCGCCGGCCCAGGCCGGGCAGCCGGCGGCAGCCGTGAGGGCCAGCCCCAGCCCAATCCCGACAGCCGCGCGCAGGCGCTCTGGCCACGGTCCGGGGAACAACGGCACCACGACAGTCAGCGGATGATGGGAGAACTCTGGCAACGGCGAACGCTCCCCACCACCTGGGCCACGCCCGCATGGGGGGATTCTTCATTGGGTCACGTCCCAGGCGGCCGGCTCAGACCCGGAGCAGACCCTGCTCAGACCCAGCCCGGATCGAAGCGCATGCTCAGATCCAGCCAGGAGCTGCGGGTGACAGGCGCGCTCGTGGAGATCAGGTCGATGCCGGTGCGGGCGTAGAGCCTGAGCTGCTGCGGCTGCACCCCCGAGGCCTCCAGCACCACGGCCTGGCCGCGCTGCAGGGCCCGTTGCCGCAGCTCCGGCACCAACGCCGTGAGGGCTTCCGGTGCGAAGCCATCCAGCAGCACCGCATCGGCCCCGGCGCGCACCGCCGCCTCCGCCTCGGCAACGGTTTCGGCCTCCACGATCACCCGGGCCGGCCAGGGGGCCTCGGCGCGCACGGCGGCCACCGCTGCCGCCACACCACCGGCCCAGGCCAGGTGGTTCTCCTTGAGCATGGCCGCATCATCAAGCCCCATCCGGTGGTTGAGCCCACCACCGCAGCGCACGGCGTACTTCTCCAGGCTGCGCAGCCCCGGGGTGGTCTTGCGGGTGTCGGCCAGCTTCACCCCCGTGCCCTCCAGCTCCGCCACCAGAGCTGCCGTGGCGGTGGCGATGCCGCTGAGGCGCATGGCCAGGTTGAGGGCGGTGCGCTCCCCCGCCACCAGGGCCGGCGCGGGGCCCTCCAGTTCCAGCAGCCGCTGGTCCGGCTGAACCGCCTCGCCATCGGCCACCAACAGCCGCACCTGCACGGCGGGATCCAGCAGGCGGAACAGGGGCTCCACCACCACGCCGCCGCAGAACACGCCCGCCTGGCGGGTGATCCAGCGGGCCCGACCATGGGCGCCGGCCAGGGCCGGCAGGGTGAGATCGCCGCGGCCCAGATCCTCCGCCAGCCAGGCACGCAGCATCGGCTCCAGCTGCAGGGGGAACAGCGACGGCATGGCAGAGCAGGGCCGGACTCAGAGCACGATCGCAGCAGGAGAGCCCATCCGGCCGGCCTCCCCAATCACTTGCCGATGCAGAAGCGGGCGAACACCCGATCCAGCACCGCCTCGCTCACCTCTTCGCCGGTGATCTCCCCGAGGCAGCGCACGGCCCCGCGCAGGTCGATGGTCCAGAAGTCCCAGGGGAGCTGCTGGGCTGCCGCCTCGAGGCTGCCGGTCAGGGCGACGGCAGCCCGTGCTGCCAGGTCGCGCTGGCGGTCGTTGAGGGCCACCTGCACCCCCTGCACCTCGGCGGCACCGCAGCGCTGCAGCAGCTGCTCCACCAGGGCGTCGCTGCCGGCGCCGGTGAGGGCACTGATCGCCACATCCGCCTGCGCCGCCGCAGGCCCCGGGTCCAGATCCGCCTTGTTGCCCACCAGCAGCAGGGGCACCCCGTCGGGCACCAGGGCCCGCAGTTCGGCGTCGGCCGGCGTCCACCCCGCCGTCAGATCGAACACCAGCACCACCGCGTCGGCAGCGGCCAGAGCCTCGCGGCTGCGGGCGATGCCGAGCTGCTCCACGGCGTCATCGGTGGGACGGATGCCGGCGGTGTCGAGCAGGGTGAGCGGCACGCCGTCGAGCACCAGTTCGCTCTCCAGCAGATCGCGGGTGGTGCCGGGCAGGTCGGTCACGATCGCCCGCTCCCGGCGGCTGAGCCGGTTGAGCAGGCTGCTCTTGCCCACGTTGGGGCGGCCCACGATCGCCACCCGCAGGCCCTCACGCAGCAACGCCCCCTGGCGGGCCTCGGCCACCAGCTGCTCCAGCTCCCGGCGCACCGCCGTGAGGGCCGCCACCACAGCCTCGCCATCGAGGGGCGGCAGATCCTCCTCGAAATCCACCCGGGCCTCCAGCTCGGCCAGCTGGTCCAGCAGGCGCTCGCGCAGGGCGCCGATGCGACGCTGCAGGCCGCCATCGAGCCCCGCCATGGCCAGCTGGGCGGCGCGGCGGCTGCGGGCCGTCACCAGTTCACTGATGGCCTCGGCCCGGGTGAGGTCGAGCCGGCCATGGAGAAACGCCCGCTGGCTGAACTCCCCCGGCAGGGCCCGCCGGGCCCCGGCGGCCAGCACCAGCTCCAGCACCCGCTGCACCGCCACCAGGCCGCCATGGCCATGGAGCTCCACCACCGTTTCTCGGGTGAAGCTGCGCGGTGCCCGCATCAGCAGCAGCAGGGCCTCGTCCACGGGCTCCTCGGTGGCCGGGTCCACCACATGGCCGTACAGCACGCGGTGGCTGTCCCACACCTGCTGGCCCGGGGCCCGGAACAGCCGGGCGCCGATGGCCTCAGCCCGGGGCCCGGAAATTCTTACGATCGCCACACTCCCCTGACCCGGCGCTACCGCCGTGGCCACGGCGGCGATGGTGTCGTTGCTGTCCAGCTCCAGCTCGCCTCTCACCCCACCCCATGGCGCTGCGTCCGTTCCAGTTTCGACCGCACACCCCCGTGCTGCGGTCCCTCCGGCGGGCCATCCAGTGGCTCTGGCACCAGGAGGGCAACCCCGGCCAGCGGGCCCGGGGGCTGGCGGCCGGGGTGTTCTGCGGCTGCTTTCCCTTCTTCGGTCTGCAGACCCTGCTGGGCGTGGCCCTGGCCAGCGTGGTGCGGGGCAATCACCTGCTGGCGGCGGCCGGCACCTGGATCAGCAATCCCTTCACGTACCTGCCCCTCTACTGGCTCAACTTCAAACTGGGCTCGATGGTGCTGGGCCCCGGGCTGGGCTGGCCCGGGCTCGACACCCTGCGCAGCGAGGCGGTGTGGCAGCTGGGCTGGTCGTTCACCAGCCGAATCCTGCTCGGATCGCTGCTGGTGGGCCTGACGGCCGGTGCCGGCCTTGGCTGGCTGTACTGGCGCTGGCTGGTGCACGGCACTGCCGGCCAGCCGGAGCAGGACTGAACTCAGGAGTTGGCCAGTCCGGGAAACACCATCAGGTCGATGTGCCCACCGGTTGGATGGCGCCATTCGCGGAACTCCGCGGCCAGGGCGCTGTGTTCCTGGCTGAGGCACTGGGCCTGGAGGTCCTGCAGGCGTTGGTGCACCAGATCGAGCGTGTGGTCGATCAGCTGGGCGGCCTGTTCGGAGGTCATGGCATGCGACGCGATGGAGCGGAGTAGGACGAAGGGGATGGCGGCCCCAGGCCGGATCCAGGAAGTGGATTGGTCTAGGCAGGCCGTTCCGGCCGGGCTGTAGCGGCAGACACCCGCGCCAGGTGGCTGTGCGCAGATGCTCACCTCCTGCCCCTGGCGGCGGGATCAAACCGGCCTAGCCGATACCGGTGCGGCAGATGTCGAGCACATCCGCCATCGAGCGGATCTGGTTGATGGTGCTGGTGAGCTGGCCGGCGCTGGTGAGTTCCACCCGCAGGTCGATCCGGGCCGGCTTGCCCGGGGTGGTGCGCACGCGGGCATCGCTCACATTGATGCGGTGGTCGGAGAGGCGCATGAGGATGTCCTTCAGCACCCCCACCCGATCCAGCACCTCGATGCGCAGCTGCACCGGATAACGGCGTTTCTCCGGGGCGCCGGCGGCCGGGTTCCAGCGCACCGGCAGACGGCGTTCGGCGGGCACCTGCTCCACGTTGGCGCAGTCCTGCCGGTGGATCGTGATGCCGTGGTTGCCGAGCGCCACCGCCGCCAGGATCGGCTCGCCCGGCAGGGGGCTGCAGCAGCCGCCGAGGCGGTAGTCGAGCCCCTCGAGACCCAGGATGGCGCTGGCGGCACCGTGCCCTGCCGGAATCACCGGGGCACCGCTCTGCTCCCCCTGGGCCGACACGTTGCGGGCCAGCTCCTCGTTGCTGAGCACCGGCGCCGCCGCGCTGTTGGCCAGCCGCAGTTCCTCGCGGAGGCGGTTCAGCACCTGATGCAGGGTGACCCCGCCGAAGCCCAGGGAGGCCAGCAGGTCGTCGGTGCCGACCAGGTTGCAGCGGCGGGCCACCTTGGCCATGGCTTCGCCGTTGAGGAGGGCGTCGAATCCGTCGCGGCCCAGCTCCCGCTCGAGCATCTCGGTGCCCCGCTGGATGTTGGCCTCGCGGTGGCTCTTCTTGTACCAGGAACGGATCCGGTTGCGGGCCGTGGGGGTGGCCACGAAGTTGAGCCAGTCGAGGCTCGGGTGGGCAGTCTTGGCGGTGATGATCTGCACGAAGTCGCCGTTCTGGAGCGGCGTGGCCAGGGGGCAGAGCCGGTCGTTGATGCGCACGCCCTGGCAGTGGTTGCCCACCTCCGAGTGGATGCGATAGGCGAAATCCACCGCCGTGGAGCCCTTGCGCAGACCCACCACATCGCCGTTGGGGGTGAACACGAACACCTCCTCGTCGAAGAGGTCCTCCTTGATCGAGGCGAGGTAGTCGTTGCTGTCCTGGGAGCCGCCGTCCTTCTGCCAGTCCACCAGCTGGCGCAGCCAGTTGAACCGTTCGGCGTCGTTGCCGACCGCCGCCGGGGATCCCCCCTCCTTGTATTTCCAGTGGGCGGCGATGCCGTATTCCGCCACCTGGTGCATCTCAGGCGTGCGGATCTGCACCTCGATCGGGCGATGGCGGCCGATCACCGCCGTGTGCAACGACTGGTAGCCGTTGGGCTTGGGCAGGCCGATGTAGTCCTTGAAGCGGCCCGGAATCGGGCGGAAGGTGTCGTGCACCACCGCCAGAGAGCGATAGCAGCCATCGAGGCTGGGGCAGATGATCCGCAGGGCCGCCACGTCGTAGATCTCGTGGAAGGCCTTCTGCTGGCGCTGCATCTTGCTCCAGATGCCGTAGAGGTGCTTGGGCCGGCCGCTCACCTCACAGGCACTCAGACCCACCGCCGCCAGCCGCTCCCGCAGCAGCTGCACGGTGACCCCCAACCGCTCCTCGCGCTCGCAGCGCTTGGTGGCCACCTGCTGCTGCACGTCGCGGTAGGCCTCCGGCTCGAGGATCTTGAAGGCCAGGTCCTCCAGTTCCCACTTCAGGCGGCCGATGCCGAGCCGGTTCGCCAGGGGGGCGTAGATCTCGCGGGTCTCGCGGGCGATGCGCAGCTGCTTCTCGGGCTTGAGCGCCGCCAGCGTGCGCATGTTGTGGAGCCGGTCGGCCAGTTTCACCAGCACCACGCGGATGTCGCTGGCCATGGCCAGGAACATCCGCCGCAGGTTCTCCGCCTGGGCTTCCGTCTTGTTGGTGAAGTGGATGCCGCCGAGCTTGGTCACGCCCTCCACCAGAGCGCGCACCTCGGCGCCGAAGTGCTGTTCGAGCTCGTCGGGTGTCACCTCGGTGTCCTCCACCACGTCGTGGAGGAAGCCGGCCGCGATCACGCTGGCGCTGGCGCCGATGTCCCGCAGCAGGTCGGCCACCGCCACCGGATGCACGATGTAGGGCTCGCCGCTGGCCCGGTACTGGCCCTCATGCAGCTGGTAGGCAAAGTCAAACGCCGAGGCCAGCAGGGCCTCGGCGTCGGTGGGGCAGCTCTCGCCGGCGCCCGGGGGGACATGCTCGATGCAGCGCTGCAACCACTCGGGCAGCGGCACGCCGTAGTCGGCGGGGGTGTGGATCGGCCGCCGGGCGATCGAAGACCCAGAGGCAGCAGGAGGCACCGGCAGCGACCGATCCGGGTCACCCAGCGGTTCGCACACCGGTTCTGCCAGCGGCTCCGAGTCCAGCGCTGCGGTCATCGCGGCACGGCCCTGGCCAGGGCTGGCCAGGGGGCGGCCGGCAGCGGCACCCTGCAGTTGGGGATCCTGCAGCGATGGGTTCAGATCGGAGACCGCGCGGAGCATGCATTCCTGCGGAGTTGTCCAATCGTATGCAGGCGCGGCCACAGAGGGGTCGGTGTCGGCGCCTGCGGACCCAAGCTGGCCGCCATGACTGACCCCGTGCTGCGCCTCACGGACCTCGTGGTCCGCTATCCCCAGGCCGAGCGCCCCATCCTCGACGGACTCGACCTGGAGCTCAGACCGGGAGAAACGCTGGCGCTGGTGGGGCCGTCGGGATGCGGCAAGAGCACCGTGGCCAGGGCCGTGCTGCAACTGCTGCCGGTGGGGAGCGTGTGCGGCGGAGGCCTGCTGCTGGGCGGGTCCGATCCGCGGAGCCTGAGCCGTGCGGCCCTGCGCCGGCTGCGCGGAGAAGCGGTGGGGCTGGTGTTCCAGGACCCCATGACCCGGCTCAATCCCCTGCTGACGGTGGGAGACCACCTCACCGACACCCTGCAGGCCCATCGTCCCCGCTGGCGCCGGAGCCAGCTGCGGGAACGGGCCGTGGACCTGCTGCAGCGGGTGGGGATCACGGCCGAGCGGTTCGGCAGCTACCCCCATGAATTCAGCGGTGGCATGCGCCAGCGGCTGGCCATCGCCCTGGCGATGGCGCTGCGGCCACCCCTGGTGATCGCCGATGAGCCCACCACCAGCCTGGATGTGGCGGTGGCGGGCCAGGTGATGGCCGAACTCAGTGCCCTGTGCAGGGAAGCGGGCAGTGCCCTGCTGCTGATCAGCCATGACCTGGCCATGGCCGGGCGCTGGTGCGAGCGGATCGCCGTGCTGGATCAGGGCCGGCTGATCGAGCAGGCCCCGGCACGCCAGCTGCTGCTCGCGCCGACCTCAGCCCTGGCCCAGCGGCTGGTGGCCCGTGCCAGGGAACGGGAGGCCAGCGGCGGACCGCCGCCGCGGCAGCAGGAGCCCCTGCTCGTGATCGAGGCCCTGCGCTGCTGGCATCCGCTGCCGTCGCTTCCCTGGCAGCCCCGCTTTCTGAAGGCCGTGGACGGGGTGAGCCTGCAGGTGAACCGCGGCGAGACGGTGGGGATCGTGGGGGCCTCGGGCTGCGGCAAGAGCACTCTCTGCCGCGCCCTGATGGGGCTGACCCCGGTGCGGGGCGGCGCCGTGTGGCTGAATGGGCGTGACCTGCAGCAGCTGCATGGCCGGGAGCTGCGGCAGGCGCGGCGCGGTGTCCAGATGGTGTTCCAGGATCCGCTGGCCTGTCTCAACCCCCAGATGCGGGTGGGCGAAGCCGTGGCCGATCCGCTCCGGATCCATGGCCTGGCCGGCCGGGGCGAGGCGCGCCAGCGGGCCCGTGCCCTGCTCGAGGCCGTGGGACTCACGCCGCCGGAGGTGTTCATGCAGCGCCTGCCCCGCCAGCTCTCCGGAGGCCAGCAGCAGCGGGTGGCGATCGCCCGCGCCCTGATCCTGGAGCCGCAGCTCCTGCTCTGCGACGAGAGCGTCAGCATGCTGGACGCGGAGGTGCAGGCGGATGTGCTGGCCCTGCTGCGTCAGATGCAGGAACGCTTCGGGCTGGGGATGCTGTTCGTGACCCACGACCTCGCCGTGGCCGGCGGCTTCTGCCACCGGGTGATCGTGCTGGAGGGGGGCAAGGTGGTCGAGGAGGGACCGGGCCGGGCGTTGCTGCGCCACCCCCAGGCGCCGATCACCCGCGCCCTGGTGGAGGCCTGCCCGAGGCTGCCTGAGTGAATCCTGCGCGGACGAATCGAGCCCTCAGTTCCACAACAACAACCGTCCACCTGCTGGAAACCGGCCTGCAGGATGAAGGCGGAGAAACTGACCATCACAACGTTGCGCCAAGGTTGAGCGCAGGTAAAACTCGGGAACGCGGTTTTTCTTGCGCACACCCGAACATTGCTCTTCAGGAGCAGTTCGAAGCGCCGGCAAGCCTCTCAATCTCAGACCAAGACCATGGGACGCAGGAAGAGCGGTCGCAAATTTCGCACGTGGAAGGCGGCTCGAAGGATTCGGGTCCCCAAGGCCGGCACGATCCGGGTGACGGGGGAAGGCAGCATCCTCGATTACAACCCCACCTTTCGCAGGATCAGTGGCGGGCCCAGCGCCCGACTGGGCAGCGGTGGCAACTACGTGGAGCCGGGTTCAGGGGATCTGCTCGGGAAATACCAAGGCGCCTTCAGTCCGGTGAGCATCGGGGAAGAAGCAGGCAATCGCTTCCTCAGCTTTTCCGTGGCTGGCCAGGGATCTGGCCCCAAGGACCGCGCTGAGCTGACCCAGAAGGGCTACTTCAAAGCCCGCAAGGTGCTGCAGGCCGATTTCAGGCTTCGCATTCCCGAGGGAAGTGCCATCTCCAACAACTCCTTCTACCTGATGCAGCTCTGGCAACTGGGTGGCAAGAATCCCTTCGCCGGCATCCGCATGCGCCGAGAAGAATCCCACAAGGTGGATTTCATCACCAAAACGGTGAGTCCCGGAGGGGGACGCAGCCTGAACAAGGTGGCGAATTTCGAGTTCACCCCGGGCCAATGGCACAGCTTCCAGATGCGCTTCGTCTTCAGGCCAGGCCAGAACAGCACCATGACCGTGACCGCCGACGGCCAGCCACTGGCCAACTGGCGCGGCAAGGCGGGCACGGGCAATGTGCAGCCGATCCCGAACCGCGGACCCACGCCCTACTACCGCTTCAAGTTCGGCATCTACAAGCGCAACGAACCGGCTGCGGGCGCCTTCATCGCCCACTACGACGACATGGTCGTGGGCCACATCTAGGACCCGGCTTTCGCCAGCCTGCTGCGCAGGCGCTCCAGCAGTTGTTCGAACACCGCCGGCAGGGGAGCCTCGAGCACGAGGCGCTCCCGGGTGATCGGGTGATCGAGGCCGAGCCGCACCGCGTGCAGAGCCTGGCCGGGAAGAGCCAGCGGCAGGCGACGGCAGCGTGAGTACACCGGGTCGCCCACGATCGGGTGGCCCATGTGGGCACTGTGCACCCGGATCTGGTGGGTGCGGCCCGTGTCGAGCTTGAAGCGCAGCAGGGCGTAATCGCCCAGCCGCTCCTGCACCTGCCAGTGGGTGCAGGCATGGCGGCCGCTGGCGTCGCTCACCACGGCGTACTTCTTGCGATCGGCTGGATGGCGGCCGATGGCGCCGATCACCGTGCCGTGATCGGCGGCGGGCTGGCCATGCACCACCCCGAGGTAGTCGCGGGAGGCGATGCGCTTCTGAATCTGCACCTGCAGGTTCACCAGCGCCTCCTGGCTCTTGGCCACCACGATGCAGCCGGTGGTGTCCTTGTCGAGCCGGTGCACGATGCCCGGGCGCAGCTCGCCGCCGATCCCGGGCAGGTCGGGACAGTGGTGCAGCAGACCGTTCACCAGCGTGCCGTCCTTGTTGCCGGGAGCCGGATGCACCGTGAGCCCCGCCGGCTTGTTGAGCACGATCAGGTGGGCGTCCTCGTAGAGCACATCGAGGGGCATCGCCTGGGCCACCAGATAGGGCAGCGGCTCCGGCGGCGGCATCCACACCTCCACCCGATCGCCGTGGCGCAGGGGCGTCTTGGCGCGGCCCGTGACGCCATTCACCCGCACGTAGCCAGCCTCGATGAACTTCTGGATCCGGGCCCGGCTCTGCTCCGGCCGCTGGGCCACCAGCCAGCGGTCCAGGCGCATCGGCAGCGGCTTGGGATACGTGAGCTGCAGCAGCTCCCCCTCACCCTCGCCGAATCCCCCCATCAGGCTGCCCCGGACCCCGTGGGAACAGGCAGCTGGGGCAGCTCCAGGGCCAGCCCGCCGAGCCGGGAGCAGCGGAAATCGTCCAGCAGTTTGGTGGCCATGCGCAGCTTGTCGCCGCTCGTGTGGCGCTCGGCGGCGGCGCGCAGCCACCCCTCCGCATCCGGTGCGCCATTCGGCAGCGGCTCCAGAGGCAGTCCGTAGCGGCACTCGAGCAGATTCTCCGGCACCCCCGCCGCCGGCACGGCCTGCAGCAGCACGAGCAGCTGAAGGAAGGCCACGGCCGCCGCTTCGTTGTCGTAGGCGGCCTGGCCGATGTCATCGCAGAGGGCCAGCCGCAGTGCCGCCTGCTGGTCATCGAGGCGGGGCGGCAGCACCCCGGGGGCATCGAGCAGATCGAGGTCCTGGCCCAGACGCACCCAGCGCAGGCTGCGGGTCACGCCGGCCCGGCGGGCACTGTCCACCACCTTCTGGCGCACCAGCCGGTTGATCAGGGCCGACTTGCCCACATTGGGAAATCCGAGCATCAACGCCCGCACCGGCCGGGGTCGCATGCCCCGGTCCACCCGGCGCCGGTTGAGGGCGGCGCCGGCCCGGATCGCGGCCTGCTGCAGCTGCTTCACGCCGGTGCCGGCCTTGGCATCGCACCACCACACCACCTGACCCTGGTGTTTGAACCAGGCGCTCCAGGCCTCCCGCGCCTCACGGGGAATCATGTCCACCCGGTTGAGGGCGAGCAGGTGGGGCTTGCTGCCGATCCAGCGCTGCAGGCGGGGATGGCCCGTGGCCAGGGGGATGCGGGCATCGCGCACTTCGATCACCAGATCCACCTTGGCGAGGGCGGCGTTGAGCGCCTTCTCGGCCTTGGCGATGTGGCCCGGATACCACTGAATGGCCGGGGCGTTGACGCTGAGCTGGATCGTCTGGGTGCTGGCATCCGCGGCAGAGGAGCCACCGGCGGTGGATGGCGGCATCAGGGCACCACCAGCACCGGACAGGGCGCCAGCTGGATCACCCGCGCCGCCGTGCTCTGCTGATCGCTCTCGATGGCGATGCCGCGGGTGCCCATCACGATCACATCGGCGTTGATCTCATCGGCCACATCCCCGATCACGAAGGCCGGCTTGCCTTCCCGCTCGATCACCTGGCAGCTCACGCCGGCCTGCTCGAAGCTGCCCCTGGCCTCCTCCAGCAGCTGGGCCACGGCGGCCGGATCGTCGCCCGTTTCCACCACCGAGAGCAGCACCAGGCGGCTGCCGTGCTGCTGCACCAGCTGCAGCGCCACCGCGGCGGTGTCGAGGGCCTGGCGGCTGCGATCGATCGGAAAGAGAACGGTGTCGAACATGGGTCGGTGTCCCCTGGGGTTGCAGTCTGGATCGCGGCGCTGCCGGTGGCCAGCTCTGCCGGGGAGCAGCCGGGGCCGGCCAGTGGTAGAGAACCCAGGGAGCTAAGCTCCCGCCCGTTTATCCACTACCACGAGCGCACTCCATGGCGAAGCGATCCCTGGCCAGCCTTTCCGCCGACGAACTGCGCGGCAAGCGCGTGCTGGTGCGGGTCGACTTCAACGTACCGCTGGATGAGGCCGGCGCCATCACGGACGACACCCGCATCCGCGCCGCCCTGCCCACCATCAACGACCTGGTGGACAAGGGGGCCCGCGTGATCCTGGCGGCCCACTTCGGCCGGCCCAAGGGCCAGGTGAACGAAGGGATGCGCCTCACGCCCGTGGCCGCGCGTCTGGGCGAGCTGCTGGGCAAGCCCGTGGTGAAGACCGACAGCTGCATCGGGCCCGACGCCGAGGCCAAGGTGGCCGCCATGGCCGACGGCGACGTGGTGCTGCTGGAGAACGTGCGCTTCTTCGCCGAGGAGGAGAAGAACGACCCCGCGTTCGCCGCCAAGCTGGCCGCCCTTGCTGATGTCTACGTGAACGACGCTTTCGGCGCCGCCCACCGCGCCCACGCCTCCACCGAGGGCGTCACCAAGGCCCTCAGCCCCAGCGTGGCCGGCTACCTGATGGAGAAGGAGCTGCAGTACCTGCAGGGCGCCGTCGATGAGCCCAAGCGCCCCCTGGCGGCGATCGTGGGCGGCTCGAAGGTGAGCTCCAAGATCGGTGTGCTCGAGGCCCTGATCGACAAGTGCGACAAGGTGCTGATCGGCGGCGGCATGATCTTCACCTTCTACAAGGCCCGTGGCCTGGCGGTGGGCAAGAGCCTGGTGGAGGAGGACAAGCTGGACCTGGCCCGGGAACTGGAGGCCAAGGCCAAGGCCAAGGGTGTGGAACTGCTGCTGCCCACCGATGTGGTGCTGGCCGACAATTTCGCCCCCGACGCCAAGACCCTGACCACCTCGGTCAATGTGATCCCCGAGGGCTGGATGGGCCTCGACATCGGTCCCGACTCCGTCAAGGCCTTCCAGGCGGCCCTGGCCGATTGCCAGACCGTGATCTGGAACGGCCCCATGGGCGTGTTCGAGTTCGACAAGTTCGCCGCCGGCACCAACGGCATCGCCCACACCCTCGCCGATCTCAGCGCCAAGGGCTGCTGCACGATCATCGGCGGCGGTGACTCCGTGGCCGCCGTGGAGAAGGTGGGCGTGGCCGAGAAGATGAGCCACATCTCCACCGGCGGCGGCGCCAGCCTGGAGCTGCTGGAGGGCAAGGTGCTGCCCGGTGTGGCCGCGCTGGATGAGGCCTGAGTCCCAGCCTCAAACCGGCTCGGAGCCCGTCAGCGCCCCACTGCCTCGCCGCACCCTGCCCCGCACGGCCTTTCTGGGCCTCGGGGCACTGGGAGCGCCGATGGCGGCCAATCTGCTCCGCTCCGGCTTCCCCCTCCGCCTCTACAACCGCACTCCCGGCCGTGGCCACGCCGTGGCGGCCCATGCCGGCAGCGATTCGGGCCCCGGTGCGGCGCTGCCGGCCGTGAGTTCCGATCCGGCCAGCACCGTGGCCGACGCCGAGGTGGTGTGCCTCTGCCTCAGCGACGACGCGGCCGTGCGGGAGGTGGTGGAGGGCAGCGTGATCGACGCCCTGCCCAGGGGTGGCCTGGTGGTGGATTTCTCCACGATCGCTCCGGCCACCAGCCGCCACCTGGCCGCGGCCCTGCAAGGCCGGGGACTCGACTACATCGATGCCCCGGTGACCGGGGGCACGGAAGGCGCCCGCCGCGGCAGCCTCTCGGTACTGGTGGGCGGAGACCCGTCCTGCGTGGCGCGGGCGCGTGCCCATCTCGAGGTGGTGGGCGGCACGATCACCCACCTGGGCCCCGTGGGGTCCGGACAGGAAGCGAAGGCCGTGAACCAGGTGCTGGTGGCGGGCAGTTACGCGGCCGTGGCGGAGGCGATGGCCCTCGGCAGCCGCCTGGGGCTGCCCATGGACCGGGTCGTCGAGGCCCTCAAGGCCGGAGCCGCCGGGTCGTGGGCGCTGGAGCATCGCGCCGTCCAGATGCTGGAGAACCGCTACCCGCTCGGCTTCCGGCTGGCGCTGCACCGCAAGGATCTGGCCATCGCGCTTCAGTCAGCCGAGGCCGTGCAGCTGAGCCTGCCGATCACCTCCGAGGTGGCCGCCCTGGAAGACAGCCTGATCGCCGCCGGACATGGCGATGAGGACGTGTCGGCGCTGGCGCGCTGGTTCAGAGCTTGAGCTGGGCCCTGTCCGCCACCACGCGCACCCGCTTGGTGGCGCTCACGATGCCTTCGGGGTGCACCAGCAGCACCGCCCAGGTCTGCTCGCCCGGGGCAAAGGGGGCCTGAACGGTCTTGAACAGGCCGCCGCCTCCCAGGGCTCCGAGCTGCAGCTCCGGGTTGTCCAGCGAGGCCAACTGATCGCCGCTGAGGGCCACGATGCCTCCGGCAGCGATGGCCCCATCCAGCGGGTTGTCGAAGATCACGTCCACGTCGTAGCGCTGGCCGGTGAGCACCGCGTCGGGGATGAGCAGGCTCACGGGCAGCTCGGCCTTGCCGCTGCGCAGCACCGACTGCTCCCGGATCACGCTCTGCGCGGTGATGCGGCGGCCGTCACTCTCCAGGGCGAGCTGCTGCTCGGCCTGCAGCCGGTAGGTGGTGGGGCCTTCCTGCCGGGTGCCGGTCACCTGCAGGTTCACGGTGCTGCGCCCGTCACGCAGGGGCTCGCCCGGGGACAGCTGCCAGCGGGCGTCGGGGAAGCGTTGCAGCAGGGTGGTGCGGCGCTGCATCACCAGGGCCGGATCGAGACCGGGTCCCTGGGTGAGGATGGACGCCAGATCCCCCTGACCGTTCAGGGCCGCCTCCAGGCTCCGCAGCTGGCTGCTGCTGGGCTCGGCGGCCTGGACGGGCAGGACCCCGGCGCCGCTGATGGACAGCACCGGTGCCATGGCCGCGGCGGAGAGCAGGCATGCCAGCACGAGCCGGCCTCCACCGCGCCGGGCGGGGCGGAAAACCCTGGGCAGGGGCCTGGACAAGAGCATGCGGGGGCAGGAGTGGCTTTTAAGTTAGGCACCGATTGCGGCATCGGCCATGCCCAGGCTCCTGATCGCCGCCAGTGGCACGGGTGGGCACCTCTTCCCCGCCCTCGCGGTGGCCGAAGCGCTGCCGCCGGACTGGGACGTGCGCTGGCTAGGGGTGCCGGATCGCCTGGAGCGGGAGCTGGTGCCGAGCCGCTATCCCCTCCACACGGTGCGGGCGGGGGGATGGCAGGGCAGGGGCCTGCGCAAGCTGATCAACCTGCTGCATCTGGTGCAGGCCATCGGCAGCGTGCGGCGGCTGATCCGCCGCGAGCGCATCGATGTGGTGTTCAGCAGCGGCGGCTACATTGCCGCGCCTTCGATCCTGGCGGCCCGCTGGTGCGGCGTGCCGGTGGTGCTGCACGACAGCAACGCCATCCCGGGCCGGGTCACCCGGCTGCTGGGCCGGTTCTGCACCCACCTGGCGGTGGGGCTGCCCCAGGCCCTCGATCGGCTGCCGCGGCGCTCCGCCCTGGTGACCGGCACGCCGGTCCGTCCGGAGTTCCTCACCGAAGCCCCGCCTCCCGACTGGCTGCCGCCGGGTGAGGGCCCCCTGCTGCTGGTGATGGGCGGAAGCCAGGGAGCCCTGGGCCTCAACCGCATGGTGCGGCCCCTGCTGGGAGCGTTCAGCAAGGCGGGGATCCGCGTGGTGCACCTCACCGGCCACAACGATCCGGAGGCGGGTGGCGCCCTGCCGGCCGGTGTGGTGGAGCGGCCGTTCAGCGATGCGATGCCGGCGCTGCTGCAGTCGGCGGCCCTGGCGATCAGCCGCTCCGGGGCCGGAGCCCTGAGTGAACTGGCCGCCTGCGGAACTCCGGCGATTCTGGTTCCCTATCCCGCCGCCGCGGATCGGCACCAGGATGCCAACGCCCAGGCGGCGGCGAGCGTCGGGGCCGCCGTGATCGTGGAGCAGCATCCGCCCGACTCCCCCACCCTGGCCCGCACGGTGTGGCGGCTGCTGGGTCCGCGCCTGCGGCAGGCACCACCCGAGGCGGATCCGCTGGTGGCCATGGGGGCGGGCATGGCGCGGCTGGCGGTGCCCGACGCGGATCGCCAGCTGGCGGACCTGCTCAGGCAGCTGGCGGAGGGAGCAAGGGAGCGAGCTCGAGGGCGGCGCTGAGCCGGCTCCGCAGGCGTCGCAGCAACCGCACCTCCCGCCGCCACGGCAGCCCTGAAGGGTCCTGGTGCCGCACCTGCCGCCAGAGTCCGGCCGAGTGCACGAGGGCGAACCACAGGCAGCTCAGGCGCAGGGCCAGCGGGTCGGCACCGCTCAGGGCGGCGTAGTGATCCACGGCGTGCTGCCAGACCGGAGGACCGCTGCCCCCGCCCAGCAGCGACTGGCGCAGGGCCCAGTGGAACTCGGCGCCGGGAAGATTCCAGCCGACCCGCCCCAGATCGATCAGCTGATGGCGGCCCTCCGAGCCGCCGCCCGGTTGCCGGATGTTGGTCCAGTGCAGATCGTTGTGGGCCAGCACCGGGAGTTGATCCGCCAGTCGCAGAGCCAGCCGCTCCACCAGGGCCGTGACGGCAGCGGAGTCCAGGCCCTCGACATCCGCGGCCGGGTCCAGGTGCCGCCTCTGGCGCTGCAACAGCGGGGCGATCTGCGGTGGAGGCCCGGGATGCACCGCGGCCATGGTGCGGTGGAACCGGAAGGCCAGATCCGCCAGCAGCCGCCCGGCCCGGTGGGGATCCCCCGGAGGGCACGTGGCCTCGGGCACGTAGGCCTGAAACAGCCGCCACCCTCCGGCGCGATCGCCGAGCACGCCGTACACCCGCGGCAGGAGAGCGGGTTCGGGGTGCCGCCGCTGCCAGCGGAGCAGCCGTCGGTACAACCTGGCCTCGCCACGATGGCGGCTGCGCTTTTCGATCACCTGCGCAGGAATGCCCTCGCCTCCCTCGGGCAGATGGTGCAGCACCACACCCTGGTTGTTGCGTCCGCCGGCCAGTGACCGGGCCTGCGCTGCACGGCCGGGGGACGAGGCCAGGGTCTCGAGCCAGGCCGGCAGCCGCTCAGCCACCGGGAGGCAACTCCCGGGCGAGGGCGCTCAGCAGCCGGCGATGGCCGCCGCGGTGCTGCAGCCCGATCCGCAACCAGAGCTCTCCCAGACCCACGAACGAGCGGCAGTCCCGCACCAGGATGCCGTGACGCCGCTCCAGGGCTTCCCGCAGGGGCACCAGGCTGGCTTCCCCGCGCACCAGCAGGAAGTTCGCCGCCGACGGCATGGGGCTGAGCTGGGGCCAGCGCGCCAGCTGCTGCCGCAGCCAGGGCTGCTCCCGGGCCACCCAGGCCTGCACCCGCCGGCTCCAGCGCTCCAGCCCTGCCCGATCGGCCAGCAGCTGCTCCGCCGCCGCCAGGGCCAGCCCGTTCACCGGCCAGGGATCGCGCCAGGCCGCCCAGCGCCGCAGCCGCTCGGCCTCGCCCAGGGCGTAACCGAGGCGCAGCCCCGCACAGGCCAGCAGCTTGGTGAGGCTGCGGATCACCACCAGGTTGGGATGGCGGGGCACCAGCGGCACCAGCGACTGGGTCTCACCGCCGGGCACCAGCGGCAGGAAGGCCTCATCGCACACCACCAGAGCGAAACGCTCCAGCAGCGGCTCCAGCGAAGCCCGGCTCCAGAGCTGACCCGTGGGGTTGTGGGGGTTGCAGAGCCACAGCACCTGGGCCGGAGGCGTGAGCGAAGCCGGAAAGGGCTGGGGGAGGTCCGGACCCCACTGCAGGGGCAGGGGGAGGGGCCGATGGGCGGCATCCCAGCAGGCGAGGGCCCGGGCGTAGTCGGCAAAGCCCGGCTCCGGCAGCAGGCTCACCCCTGTGGCCGCGGCATCCCGTGCCGCCCAGGTGAACAGCTCGGCGGCCCCGTTGCCAGGGAGCACATGGCTGGGCTCGAGGCCGTGGAAGCGGGCCAGACACCGGCGCAGGTCGGCCCAGCCCCGATCCGGATAGGAGCGCAGCGCCGGCGTGAACACCGCCCGCAGCAGGGCCCGCCGCAGGGCCCAGGGGGGCCCGAAGGGCACCAGCGAGGCACTGGCATCGAGGAGGCGGCGGGGAGAGCGGCCGAGACGCGCCGCCGCTGCCGCCAGATTGCCCCCGTGACGCTCAGCACCTTCGTGACGCCCGGCCGCATCCACCCACACCATGGGCGAACCCTAGGCGTGGGATCGAGCTGAACACCGCCAGAATCCCGGTGCCCGCAGAAACCCCGATGCCAACCCCGCCGGAGCAGCTGGAGGCTGAAGGGGCTCTGGCCGGCCTGATCGCCTCCATCGGCAGGGTGCTGCTCGGCAAGGAGCACCAGGTGCGCCTGGCCGTGGCGGGCCTGCTGGCCCGCGGCCATCTGCTGCTTGAAGACCTGCCGGGCACCGGCAAGACCACCCTGGCCGAGGCCCTGGCCCGCGGCTTCGGGCTGGCCTTCAAGCGGGTGAGCTTCACCAGCGACCTGCTGCCCGCTGACCTCACCGGCATCAACGTGCTCGATCCGGGCTCGGGCACCTTCCGGTTCCAGAGCGGGCCCCTGTTCACCCAGGTGCTGCTGGCCGACGAGATCAACCGCGCCAGCCCCCGCACCCAGAGCGCCCTGCTGGAGGCCATGGCCGCCGGCCGCGTGAGCATCGACGGCACCAGCCACGATCTGTCCCGCCCCTTCGTGGTGATCGCCACCCAGAACGGCCTCGACCAGATCGGCACCGCGCCCCTGCCCGAGTCCCAGCTCGACCGGTTCCTGATGCGCCTCTCGCTCGGCTTCCCCGAGCGGGCCGCGGAGCGCGCCCTGCTCGCCGGCGAGGCCCTGCGGCTGGATGCCTTCCTGGATGCCCAGGCGCCGGTGAGCCTGCCGGCGCTGCAACAGCGCTGCAGCCGGCAGCACTGTTCACCCGCCCTGCTCGACTACGTGCTCGACCTGGTGGCGCTCAGCCGCCGCGCTGATCAGCCTGGTGCCCCCCTCTCCCCCCGGGCCTCCCAGGGCCTGGTGGCGGCGGCACGGGCCTGGTCGCTGCTGGAGGGGCGCCCCTTCGTGACGCCGGCCGATGTGCAGGCCGTCTTTCCCTCCGTGGCGGAACATCGGCTCGAGCCCAGCAGTGCCGGCGGCCTGAGCGAACGGTTGATGGAGCAGGTGGATGCGCTTCGGTAGGGCCCAGCAGGGCGATCACCTGCTGCTGGGATTGCGCAACCTCTACATCCTTCCCACCCGCTTCGGCTGGCTGTGGCTCTGCGGAGCGGTGCTCCTCTACGCCGTGGGCATCCAGACCCTCCGCAACGGGCCGCTGCTGCTCAGCTACCTGATGCTGGCGCTGCTCCTGCTGGCCCTGCTGCTCACCCAGTTCAACCTGCAGGGCCTGGACCTGCGCTGCGGCACGCCGGCGCCGGGATTCGTCGGCGGGGTGCTGCGCTACCCGATCCAGACCCGCAGCAGCCTGCCCCGCGAGGGGATCACGCTGCAGTGGCTGGGCGGCCCCGGGACCGCCGTCCACACCCTGCCGGTGGCCGAGCCCCAGCGCATCCCGGCAGGCAGCTCCTGCCTGGAGCTGTTCTGGACGCCCTTGCAGCGGGGAGCCCACAGGCCGGGCCGTCTGGTGCTCAGCAGCACGGCACCGCTGGGGCTGTTCATCTGCTGGACCCGCTGGGATCCGCCGGCGCGCCAGCTCGTCTACCCCGGCCGCCTGCCGGGGCCCGTGGCTTTGGCGGGGGGCAACCCTGGAGAGGCCCAGCAGGCCGCCGTCACCGCCGAGGGCGGCCCCGAAGGCAGCGCCGCCTGGCACGACCTCCGCCCCCACCGGGCCGAGGACGGGCAGGCGCGCCTGGCGTGGAAGGCCCTGGCCCAGGGCCGCGGCCGCCTCAGCAAGGTGTTCCATGACCCCGGCCGCGATCCGCTGCAGCTGGCGCCGGCGGCCGGGGTGGGCAAGGAGCGGGCGCTGGAGCACCTCAGCGAGCGCATCTGCCGTTGCAGCCAGCGGGGCGAGACCTACGGCCTGGTGCTGCCCCACCTGCGCATCGCCCCGGGCCAGGGCCGCCAGCACCGGGACCGCTGCCTCGAGGCCCTGGCCCTGGCCCCATGAGCCGCCTTCCGTCCCGACGCCTGCAGTGGTGCGCCCAGGCCAGCCTGGCCGTGGGCTGCATCGGCCTGGACCTCGGCTGGCTGCTGAGCTGGTTCACCCTCGCCCTTGTGGCGGCGGGGGCCCTGAAGCTCTGGGAGGCCCGCAGCCGGCCCAGTCGCCGCCTGGTGGCCCTGGTGCAGCTGATCGCCTGCGGGTTGCTGGCGGCCCAGCAGCCCGGGCTGTTGCCCAGCCTGCTGCAGCTGCTGACCACGCTGCTGGTCCTGGCCGGCCTGCTCGGCCTGGAGGCTGGCCTGCAGGTGCCCTGGTCCCTGCTGCTGCGCCGCAGTCTGCGGGTGCTGGCGGCCAGCCTGCCCTTCGCCCTGGTGCTGTTCCTGCTGCTGCCGCGCCTGGGGCCCTTCGGCCAGGCCGACGGGCGGAATGGCCCCCGCGCCAGCACGGGACTGAGCGGCGCCCTGGATCCCGGCACCATTGCCGAGCTGGCGACGGACGACGCTCCGGCCGCCCGGGTGGCCTTCGCGGATGACCGTCCCCCGCCTGAGGGGGAGCGCTACTGGCGGGTGCTGGTGCACCCGAAGTTCGATGGCCGCCGCTGGGAGCGGGAGGAGCAGGCCTTCCGCGACCTTCCCGCCAGCCCCCGGGCGGACCGGGCGGAGCAGCTGTGGCTGGTGGAGCCCAGCCGATTTCAGGCGGTGCCGTGGGATGGCCGCAGCTTCCCCGTCGCTGCGCAGCTGCGCAGCGATGCCCGTGGCGAACTGCTGGAGAGCAGGCCAGCCGGCGAAACCCGGGCCTACCAGCTCGGCCCAGGCCCGGGGGAGCCCGCCTGGCCCATCCGCCCGCCCAGCGTCAACGACCTGCTCCTGCCCAGGGCCGGGGATCCCCGGCTTCGGGAACTGGCCCGGGGCTGGGCCGCGCTGCCGCAGCCCAGCCAGCGGCTGGAGGCTGCCCGCGGCTGGTTTCTGACCAACGGCTTCCGCTACGACACCCGCCCCGGCCCGCTGCCGGAGCGCGACGGGCTGGACACCTTCCTGTTCGACACCCGCACCGGTTTCTGCGGGCACTACGCCAGCGCCTTCACGGCCCTGATGCGCGCCGCCGGGGTACCCGCCCGGGTGGTGACGGGCTACCTGGGAGGCGAATGGGTGGTGCCCCTGGGCGGCACCCCGTTCCTGGAGGTGCGCCAGAGCGACGCCCATGCCTGGAGTGAGGTGTGGCTGCCGGGGACCGGCTGGCAACGGGTGGACCCCACCAGCTGGGCGGGGGGGAGCCCGGGCAGCGAGGCCACACCGGCGGAGGCGGGGGCCCGGGCCAGGGCGCAGCTGAACCTGCTGCTGTGGCTGCAGCGCCAGTGGTGGGGCCTGGACGTGGCCTGGAGCCGCTGGTGGCTGGGCTTCGATCAGGCCGGCCAGGAAGCGCTGCTCCAACGCCTGTTCGGCGATCAGCGCGCCTGGCTCGGGGTGGTGGTGCTGCTGGCGCTGGCGGCGGCCCTGGCCCTCGGCGTGGCAGTGCTGCGGCGCAGCTCCGCCCCGACCGCCCGCCAGGACTGGCTCAGCCGCGATCTGGAGGCGTTGCTGCGGGTGCTGCGCCGTCATGGGATCACCCCGCGGCCCGGCGAGGACCTGGGCGATCTGTGCACCAGGGCGGCCGAGCGGGCACCACACCTGAGCGACTTGCTTGGGACCCTGGCCGAGCAGCACACCCTGCTGCGCTTCGCCCCACTGCCCCCGAACGGCAGGGGGGCGGAGCGGGCCAGGCAGCTGTGGAAGCTGGCCCTTCGCCAGCTGAACCGCTCCTCCAGGAGCGCTATAAGGCAGCCAGGTAGGTCCACGCCATGACGCACTTCCGGTTGTGGAAACCCCATCGGCTGCTGGCCGCCGCCAGCGGCCTCCTCCTGGGAGGCGGCCTGGCGTGCCTGCCCGCTGGGGCCACCAGCTACGAGGATCTGCTGCGGCTGATGGAGCAGCGCCAGTGCCCCCGCTGCGATCTCGCCGGCGCCGATCTGGTGCACGCCAAGCTGGAGGACGTGGATCTGCGCCAGGCCCGGCTGCAGCGGGCCAACCTGGGCCAGGCCCGGCTGGACGGAGCCCGGCTCAGCGGCGCCGATCTCAGCTTCACCACCCTGCAGGGCGCTTCCCTGCGCGGCGCCGATCTGCGGGGCGCCAGGCTGGAAGGCACCGACCTGCGCCAGGCCGATCTGGCCGGCGCCCTGCTGGATCCCGGCGCTCTGTCGCGGGCCCACTGGCAGGGGGCTCGCGGCGTGGACCATGAACAGCTCAGCTTCGGGGAACTCCACAACGCCGGCGTCCAGGCTGCCCAGCAGGGGCGCTTTCCCGAAGCCGAGGCCTACTTCAGTTCGGCCATCCGCCGCGAGCCCTCCGCGGCGGTGAGCTGGGTGGCCCGGGGCCTCACCCGCAGCGAGCAGGGCAAGACCCAGCTGGCCGCCACCGACTTCGACTACGCCGCCAGCCTCTACGCCGCCGGCGGTGAGGAGGCCCAGGCCGCCCAGCTGCGCGAGGCCGCCGTGCAGGTGAGTGCCTCTCCCGACGACCCCCAGGGCGGTGGCAGCGGCATCGGCTCGGCGGTGGTGGGAGGCGCCATGGGCGCCATCCAGTTCCTGCTGCCGCTGGCCGCCAAGGCCTTCATGCCTCTGCCCTTCTAGGCAGCCGGTCACGGCCTTCCGCCCCGCCATGCAGAACCATGGGCCCGCAGGCCATCTCGTGCTGGCCGGTGGGGGCCACACCCACGCCCTGCTGCTGAACCGCTGGGCGATGGGGCGGGGGCGTCGTCCCCGACCCGGGGAGGTGAGCCTGGTGAGCCGCCACAGCACGGCCCTCTATTCCGGCATGGTGCCGGGGCTGGTGGCCGGGCTGTACGCCCACCACGAGGCAGCCATCGATCTGCGCCAGCTGTGCCGGCGTGCCGGGGTGGCCTTCATCCAAGCGGAGATCGTGGGGCTCGATCCCGGCGAGCAATCACTGCTGCTGGAAGGCAGACCGGCCCTGCGCTGGGACTGGCTGAGCCTGGATGTGGGATCCGTCACCGCCGTTCCGGAGCAGCCGGCCGGACAGCCGGAGCCGCTGGCCGTGAAACCGCTGGAACCGTTCCTGGCCTGGGCGGACCAGCTCGGTGGCGTGCCCCCCCGCGATGCACCCGTGCGGATCCGCGGGGGAGGTGCAGCCGGCGTGGAACTGGCCCTGGCCCTGCGCCGGCGCGCGTTGCCGGTGCGTCTGCTGCTGCGGGGGCAGCAACTGGATCTGGGCTCTCCCGCTGCCAACCGCCTCGGGGACTCGCTGCTCGAGGCCGCCAGGGTGGAGGTGCGGCGGGGCGCCGGCAGCACCGAGCGGACCGATCTGACCTGCACCGGCAGCCGCGCCCCCGCCTGGCTGGGGGCTGCCGGCCTGCCCACCGACCCACACGGACGCGTGCTCAGCGCCGCAAGCCTGCAGGTGCAGGGGCATCCCCGCCTGTTCGTCTGCGGCGACTGCGGCGTGATCGCCGCGGCCCCACGCCCCCCGTCCGGCGTCTGGGCGGTGCGGGCCGCCCCCACCCTCGCGGTGAACCTGGAGCGCTGCCTGGAGGCCGGTCCGGCCCGGTTGCCACGCCGGCTGCGCCATTGGCGGCCCCAGCGCTGGGCCCTGCAGCTGCTCGGGGATGGGGGCACCGGCGGAGGCGGCGCCACTCCGGCCCCGCCTGGGGCCATCGCCCTGTGGGGGCCCCTGGCCGTGGGGCCCAGCCGCTGGCTGTGGCGCTGGAAGGACCGCATCGATCGCCAGTTCATGCAGCGCTTCCAGCCCGGCAGGGCCATGGCCCCACCCAACCGGCCCGCCGAGCCAGGGGGCGGGGCGACCAGCGGGGCGATGGCCTGCCGTGGCTGCGCCGCCAAGCTGCCCGCCGGTCCGCTCTTGGCCGCGCTGCACGCCAGCGGCCAGAGCCCCGGCGCCGAGGACGCCGCCGCGGTGGGACCCATGGCCGACGGCACCGTGCTGCTGCAGAGCGTGGATGGCTTTCCTGCCCTGGTGGAGGATCCCTGGCTCAACGGCCGCCTCACCGCCCTGCATGCCTGCAGCGACCTGTGGGCCAGTGGCGCCAGGCTGCACAGCGCCCTGGCGGTGGTGACCGTGCCCGAGGCGGCGGCATCGCTGCAGCAGGAGGTGCTGCACCAGACCCTGGCCGGCATCCGCTCGGTGCTCGAGGCCCACGGCGCCCCACTGCTGGGGGGTCACACGCTGGAGGCCCGCGATGGGGGCGGACTGGTGGTGACCCTGAGCGTGAACGGCAGTGTGGAGCGGCCGCAGCACTGGCCCAAGGGCCCGCTGCGGCCGGGGGACGCCCTGCTGCTGAGCCGCCCCCTGGGCACGGGCGTCCTGTTCGCCGCGGCCATGGCCGCGGCGGCCGAACCCCTCTGGATCGATCAGGCCCTCAGCCAGATGCAGCAGAGCCAGGCGTCCCTGGTGTCCCTGCTGCGGCGCCACGGCTGCACGGCCTGCACCGACGTGACGGGCTTCGGCCTGCTGGGCCACCTGGGCGAGATGGTGGCGGCCAGCCCGGCGGGCCTCAGGGTCGAGCTCGATGCAGCGGCCATTCCCGCCCTCCCCGGCGCTCTGGAGCTGCTGGAGGCAGGCCATGCCAGCAGCCTGGCTCCCGCCAACGCCACTGCCCTGGAGCTGCTGCAGGGCCCGATCCGGCTGCAAGGCGCAGCGACAAGCCCGCTGCTGGGCCTGCTGATCGACCCCCAGACCTGCGGGCCCCTGCTGGCCGCCGTTCCGGGCCCAGCCGCCGCTGCGGCCCTGGAGACCCTGCGCCGGGCCGGCTTCCCCGCTGCCGCTGCGGTGGGGCAGGTGCTGGAAGAATGACGCCACTCCCGGTGCTGCCTTTGTCCGCCCTCACCCGCTGCCTGCAGGAGGAGGCCTCCGCCATCGCCGCAGCTGCCGAGCGCCTCGATTCCCAGCAGGTGGAGGCCACCCTGGAGCTGCTGGAGAGCTGCCGGCAGCGCCGCGCCAAGCTGGTGGTAACCGGCGTGGGCAAGAGCGGCATCGTGGCCCGCAAGATCGCCGCCACCTTCTCCTCGATCGGACTCACGGCGGTGTTCCTCAACCCGGTGGACGCCCTGCACGGCGACCTCGGCATCGTGGCCGCCGATGACGTGACGCTGCTGCTCTCCAACAGCGGCGAAACGGAGGAACTGCTCGCCATCCTTCCCCACCTGAAGCGGCGTGGCACCAGCCGCATCGCCCTGGTGGGCCGGGTGGAGTCGAGCCTGGCCCGCGGCTGCGACCTGGTGCTCGACGCCGCCGTGGACCGGGAGGTGTGCCCGCTCAACCTGGCCCCCACCGCCAGCACGGCGGTGGCGATGGCGATCGGCGATGCCCTGGCCGCGGTGTGGATGGAGCGGGCCGGCATCTCGCCGGTGGACTTCGCCATCAACCACCCGGCCGGCTCCCTCGGCCGCCGCCTCACCCTCACCGTGGGCGATTTGATGGTGCCGGCCGGCGAGATCGAACCGCTCCACCCGGAGGCCCGCCTGCCGGTGGTGATCGCCCACCTCACCCAGGGCAGCCCGGGGCGCGGCAGCCTCGGTGCCAGCTGGGTGCACGGCAGCGACCCCTCCCAGCTGGCCGGGCTGATCACCGATGGCGACCTGCGCCGCACCCTGCAGCGTCACGGGCCGGGCGACTGGGACCGGATCACCGCCGCCGAGATGGCCACCACCGACCCGATCACCGTGACTCCCGATGTGCTGGCAGCCGAGGCCCTGGAGCTAATGGAACGCAACCGGCGCCAGGCGATTTCGGTGATGCCGGTGGTGTCGCCGGACGACCCCCGCCGGCTGGAGGGGCTGCTGCGCCTGCATGATCTGGTGCAGGCCGGCTTCAGCGCCTCGGTGGCGTCCCCGAGCTGACGACCCGTTTCCCAACCCTGATTCCCCTCGCCCCGTTCCGATGACCTTCCGCCTGATCGCCGGACCCTGCGTGATCGAGAGCCGCGATCTGGTGCTGCAGGTGGCCGAACAGGTGAGCGGGCTCTGCCAGGAGCTGGGCATCACCTACGTGTTCAAGGCCAGCTTCGACAAGGCCAACCGCAGCTCCGGAAAGTCGTTCCGCGGCCCCGGCCCCGAGGAGGGTCTCCGCATCCTGCAGGAGGTGCGCGAGCAGCTGGGGATCCCGGTGCTCACCGACATCCATGAGAGCCACCAGGCGGCCATGGCCGCCGAGGCGGTGGACGTGCTCCAGATCCCGGCCTTCCTCTGCCGCCAGACCGACCTGCTGGAGGCCGCCGCCCGGGCGGTGGCCGGCACCGACAAGGTGGTGAACGTGAAGAAGGGCCAGTTCCTGGCCCCCTGGGACATGGCCCAGGTGGTGAACAAGCTGCGCGAAAGCGGCCTGGAGGCCGAGAGCGGCCGGCTGTGGCTCACCGAGCGGGGCTCCAGCTTTGGCTACAACACCCTGGTGGTGGATTTCCGCGGCCTGCCCCAGATGCAGGCGCTGGGCTGCCCCGTGATCTTCGATGCCACCCATGCAGTGCAGCAGCCGGGCGGGCAGGGCACCACCTCGGGCGGCCAGCGGGAGTTCGTGGCACCGCTGGCCCGGGGTGCGGTGGCGGTGGGGGCCGACGGGCTGTTCATGGAGGTGCACCCCGATCCCCCCCAGGCCCTCAGCGACGGGCCCAACATGGTGCCCCTGCACCGGCTGGAGGCCCTGCTGCGCCAGCTGATGGAGCTGCGGGCCGTGGTGCAGGACGGCCTGGCCGTCAGCACCCTCTGAGCGGAGCGGGAGCGAGCACCATGCCTGCCCCCTTTCCCGCGCTGCGCTCCCGGCTGCAGCGGCTGGCCGCCGGCCGGAAGCTGGCGGCGGTGCAGCTGCTGGTGTGCGATGTGGATGGGGTGCTCACCGATGGCGGCCTCCACTACGACCAGGCCGGCCAGGTGGTGAAGCGCTTCAACGTGCGCGACGGCCTGGCGATCCGCATGCTGCAGCGCGCCGGCATCGAGGTGGCCCTGCTCAGCGGCGGCCGCAGCGGCGCGATCGAGCAGCGGGCCCGCCACCTCCACATCCAGCACTGCCGGGCGGGGGTGGGCGACAAGCTGGCGGGCCTGCAGGAGCTTCAGGCCGAGGTGGGGGCCTCAGCCGCCTGCACCGCCTTCATCGGTGACGACCTCAACGACCTGGCGGTGCGGCCGGCCACGGCCCTGCTGGTGGCCCCGGCGGATGCCGCCAGCGCCCTGCGCCGCCGCGCCGACTGGGTGCTGCGCAGCCCCGGGGGCCACGGCGCCGTGCGGGAACTTGCGGAGGCCCTGCTGCAGTGTCGCGGAGCCCTGAAGGAGCTGCACAGGAGCGGCTGGCGGGAGGGCAACGGCTGAGCTCAGGGCTGCTAGGGCCGCCGAGCTGAACCCCGGCCCTTCATGCCTGGCCGACCAGCAGGGCCCGGGCCTGCTCCAGCTGCTCGGCGGTGTCGACCGAGAGGCAGTC
Organism: Cyanobium sp. PCC 7001; assembly: GCF_000155635.1. Lineage (NCBI taxonomy): Bacteria > Bacillati > Cyanobacteriota > Cyanophyceae > Synechococcales > Prochlorococcaceae > Cyanobium > Cyanobium sp. PCC 7001. The sequence continues at coordinate 2,178,216 of NZ_DS990556.1, read as the reverse complement.
CTGGTCCACCTCGAAGGTGTGGATGGGGATGGCCGCTTCGATCAGCCGCAGCTGCTCCAGCTTCTCCAGATCCTCGAGGCTGGAAGGGGGCAGGGCATTCCACCCGGCGAGCACATCACCCCGATAGCCGTAGAGGCCCACATGGCCCCAGTAGGTGGTGCGCTCTGCCCACCGCTCAGGAGTCAGGTCCCGCACGTGGGGCAGGGCGCTGCGGGAGAACGTGATCGCCCGGCCATCGGCGGCGCGGAGCACTTTCACCACGTTGGGATCGTGCAGCTTGGTGGCGGCAAGGGGATACACCGGCGTGATCACCTCAGGACGCCCCAGGGCAGAGAAACGCGCCACCATGCCCTCGATGATCGCCGGATCGAGCAGGGGTTGATCGGCCTGCACGTTGATCACCAGCGTGTGCTCGGCGGCTCCGCCACCGGCCGCCAGCAAGGCCGGGATCACGGCCGCCAGCCGCTCGCTGCCGCTGCTGCAGTGCTGAGGGGTGAGCAGGGCCTTAACGCCCCAGGCCTCTGCTGCCCGCTCCACCACAGGACTGTCGGTGCACACCACCAGGGCGTCCACCCCCCTGGCCAGGCGGCAGCGGTCCACCACATGCTGGAGCATCGGCCGGCCGCCGATGTCGGCCAGCACCTTTCCGGGCAGGCGGGATGAGGCCAGCCGGGCCGGGATTGCAACCACCACAGCCGAATCCGACACAGGCGCCCCAGAGCTGGGCGGATCCTATGGGTGCCCTAGAGCCGCTCCTGGGCCAGCCGCCTTTCCCGCAGGCGCCGCAGCTCCTCCCCCAGGGCCGGCCCGGGCTTCACTCCCCGGGCGATCAGCTCGGCGGCCGTGTCCGGCGCCTTCAGGTGCCGCCAGCGCAGCCACCAGCGCAGCAGGGGCCGGCGGGGAGCGGTGCCGGTGACCAGGGCCAGCAGCACCGCCTCCGGCGAACCGCCCGGAGCCTCCAGGGCCGCGCACCAGGCCGCCACCGTCGGAGGTCCGCCGTTGGCTTCGGCGGCGGGCTGCTGCAGCTCGGCCAGGCGCTGGCGCAGCTCCAGCCACTGGGCCAGCAGACGATGCTGGCGGTGGGGCAGCTGCAGCCGTTCCGCCAGGGCCAGGGGGTCGGCGGCGCCGGCCACGAGCGCCACCATCAGCGGCAGACCGGCGCGGCCGGCCCAGTGGAGACGCCGCCGCCAGTGGCGGTCGGCCTGGAGGCGGGCATCGAGCAAGGCCAGGCCGCCCCAGTCCTGCAGGATCGCCAGGGCGGCGGGCCAGGGCTCCCGCAGCAGCAGCAGCTCGAACTCCATCCGCAGCCGCGTGCCCAGGGCCGCGGGCGCCTGGCCCGGCCGCTCGCCGGAGTGCCAGGCCCAGGGCCAGGCTTCCAGGGTGCGGCGCGCCTGTTCGCGGCTGCCGGGCTCCAGCCGGAAGCCGAGCCGGGCCGCGTAGCGGGCGCCGCGCACCAGGCGGCTGGGATCGTCGTGCAGGCTGTGGGGGTGGAGCAGCCGCAGCTGCCGCCGCTGCAGATCCGCCTGGCCGCCATGGGGGTCGAGCAGCTCACCGCTGGCCAGATCCAGGGCGATGGCATTGATGCTGAAATCACGGCGGGCCAGATCGTCCGCCAGCAGGCCCGGCACCACCTTCGGGTTCTCCCCGGGCTGCGGATAGGTCTCGCAGCGGGCGGTGGCCACATCCAGCAGCACGGTCTGGCCCTCGAGCCGCAGCTCCACCTCCACCGTGCCGTAGGCGCCGTGCTCCTGGGCCGCCCGCAGCGCCCCCGGCGGCAGCAGGGCCTCCAGCCGCCGCACCAGATCGATGGCCGGGCCCTCCGCCACCAGGTCGAGGTCGGGAACGCCGCGCCAGGGGTCGTTGTGCACCCGGTGCAGCAGCAGATCGCGCACGGCACCGCCCACCAGGGCCACCCGCTGGGGGGGCGGGCCACCGGCCCGGGCGGCCGCGGCCAGGGCCCCCACCAGCGCTTCGGGAATGCCGGGAACGTCCAAGCGGCGGCCTCAGAGCGGCTCGATCGGCGCCAGGCGCGGATCGAGGATCTTGGGGCCCATCCCCTCGAACTTCACCGCGATCGAGATCTTCTCGCCGCTGCCGAACAGGTGGGTCACGTGTCCCTCCCCGAAGGCGCTGTGGCGCAGGCGGTCGCCCACGGCCCAGGTCTTGCCGGCACCGGCGCCGCGGCGGCGCACGGCGTTGGCGGGGGCACCGCCGGCTCCCCCCGACGCCACCCGCCGGCTCTCCTCCCGGTCCACCCGGGTGAGCCGGTCGAGCCGCTGCTCGCGACGGATCGCGGCACCGCCGCTGCGGGGGATGTCGCCCTGCACCAGCTCCTCGGGCAGCTCGGCCAGGAACACCGAGGGCACCGCCGGCTCGCGCATGCCACCCCACAGCCGCCGCTCGCTGGCGTGGGAGAGGAACAGGCGTTCCTTCGCCCGGGTGATGCCCACGTAGCAGAGGCGCCGCTCCTCCTCCATGGCGGCGGGATCCTCCAGGGAGCGGTAGCTGGGGAAGAGGCCCTGCTCCATCCCCACCAGGAACACCACCGGGAATTCCAGGCCCTTGCTGGCGTGGAGGGTCATCAGGGTCACCCGGTCCTGCTGGGTGTCCTTGCTGTCGGCATCGCTGGCCAGGGCGGCGGAGGCGAGGAAATCCTCCAGCGAGCCCTCCTCGTTCTCCTCCTGGTACTGCAGGGCGGCGTTCACCAGCTCATTGAGGTTGCGGCGGCGGTCCTCCGCCTCATCGGTGCCCTCGGCGATCAGCTCGGCGAGGTAGCCGCTCTGCTCCATCACCCGCTGCACCAGCTCCGAAGGGGGGGCGTCCTGGCTGCGGGCCTGCAGATCGCTGAGCAGCTCGCGGAACTGCAGCAGCCCCTTGGCCGAGCGCCCCCCCAGGGAGCGCACCGCCTCGGGATCGCTCACCACCTCCCAGAGCGGAATGCCCAGCTGGTTGGCGGCGTCGGTGAGCCGCTCGATCGTGGTCTTGCCGATGCCCCGCTTCGGCGTGTTCAGCACCCGCAACAGGCTCACCGTGTCGGCCGGGTTCACCAGCAGCTTCAGGTAGGCGAGCATGTCCTTGATCTCGCGCCGGTCGTAGAAGCGCAGGCCCCCCACCACGATGTAGGGGATGCCCCAGCGCACGAGCGATTCCTCCATGGCTCGGCTCTGGGCATTGGTGCGGTAGAGCACGACCATGTCACCCCAGCGCAGCTCGCTGTGGGCCGCGTCGAGCATCCGCATCCGGTGCACCACCGCCTCGGCCTCGGCGACCTCGTCGTCGCAGCGGGTGAGGGTGATGGGCTCCCCCTCGCCCCGGGTGGGCCGCAGCACCTTGTCGATCCGCTCGGTGTTGTGGGCGATCAGGGCGTTGGCCGCCTCGAGGATCGTGGCGGTGGAGCGGTAGTTCTCCTCCAGCTTCACCATCGTGCGGGTGGCTTCATCGGCGGCGCCGTCGCCGAAGTCGTCCTGGAACCCCATCAGGATGGTGAAGTCAGCGGCGCGGAAGCTGTAGATGCTCTGGTCGGCGTCGCCCACCACGAACACCGAGCGGCCGCTCCAGTTGTCGTAGGCCTCGGGATCCTGGCCGTCGGTGACCAGCAGCTTGATCAGCTCGTACTGGGTGCGGTTGGTGTCCTGGTATTCGTCCACCAGCACGTGGCGGAAGCGGCGGTGCCAGTAGTTGCGGATCTGGTCGTTCTGGCGCAGCAGCTGCACGGGCAGCAGCAGCAGATCGTCGAAGTCGAGGGCGTTGTTGGCCGCCAGGGCGCGGCGGTAGCGGCGGTAGGTCTCGGCCATCAGCTTGCCGCGCTGGCCACCAGCATCGGCTTCGAGCTGCTCGGGCATCCAGCCCTGGTTCTTGGCGTTGCTGATCGCCCAGCGCACCTTCTTGGGCTCGAAGCGCTTGGGGTCGAGGCCCAGCTCCTGGGTCACGATCTCCTTGATCAGGCTCTGCACGTCTCCCTCGTCGTAGATGGAGAACTGGCGCGTCCAGCTGAGGCCTTCGGGATCGCGGAACTTGTCGATGTCGAAGCGCAGCAGCCGGGCGAACAGGGCGTGGAAGGTGCCGATCCAGAGGTCCTTGATCACCTCGCGGTAGATGCGGCTGCGCAGCTGCCGCTGCTCCAGCAGCGGCAGGGTGCTCCAGGGCTGGCCGAACTGGCTCTGGGCCAGCTTCTGGGCCAGCAGCAGCTCCAGCCGCTCCTTCATCTCCCGGGCGGCCTTGTTGGTGAAGGTCACGGCCAGCAGCTCGGCTGGGTCGGCGCCGTGGTGGCCGATCAGGTGGGCGATGCGATGGGTGAGGGCCCGCGTCTTGCCGCTGCCGGCCCCTGCCACCACCAGCAGCGGACCGGTGTGGTGGTCCACTGCCTTGCGCTGGGCTTCATTGAGGCCGGCCAGGAAGGCGCTCATCCACGGGCCAGGAATGCGTTCCGCACCCTAGGCACCGCGCCGCGCCAGCACCCGCTGCAGCCGCGACTGCCAGCGGCGAAGCCGCAGCCGCCACAGCGGCGGGGCCTGCAGCGGCGCTTCACCGGCCTGGAGACGGTCCCAGTGGTCGTTCACCCGGGTGAGGGCCTCACGCCAGCGCTCCAGCAGGGCCGCCTCGCTGCTGGCCGCCAGCAGCGCATCCAGCTCGGCGGCTGGCGCGCGCCAGGCGGCCGGATCGGCCACGGCGGCGCTGATCCGCTCCAGATCGGCGCTGAGGGTGCCGGCACCGAGCTGGTGGCCGAGGCGGCCGGGATCGAGGCTGTCGGCCAGGGCGTGGTTGAGGCTGCTGAACACCACGCAGCCGCAGGCGAGGGCCTCCAGGGGCGGCAGGCCGAAGCCCTCGCTCACCCCGCTCACCCGCCAGTGGTCGGCGGAGTCGTAGAGCACCACGGTGGCGCTGTTGAACAGATCCACCAGGTCGTCGACCCAGCCCGCCTGCACCTCCACCCGCAACCCACGCCGCCGCAGGGCCGGCACCAGCACCTCCAGCAGGTAGGCGCTGCTCTTGCGCCGCTGCACCAGCACATCGATGGGGCGCTCTCCGGTGCCGTCGCGGCGGCCCCGCTGCAGCCAGCGGGGATCGAGCGCGTTGGGAACGAGGGCCAAGGGGTTGCGGCTGGCCCACTGGCCCCAGTAGCCGAGGGTGTTGCGGCTCACGGCCAGCACCGGCACTCCGGCCGGCAGGGGAAAGCCGTAGCCGCTGCTGTGGGCGTGGTAGGCCACGGCGCGGCCCCGCAGGGCTCGCAGCTGGCGTGGCACCTCGAAGCCCCAGCTCACGATCCAGAGCATCTGGCGGGCGGCGGCGCCATCGGGCGGTTCGGCCCGCAGCAGATCGGCCAGGAAGGGGTGGTCGGGCTCCCGCTGCCGGTAGGTCACCACCTCGGTGGGGGCCAGCTGCTGCAGCAGGCGGGCCGTCTGCAGCTCCACCAGCAGACCGCCACCGCGCAGGCGGCCGCCGGTGCCGGGCACGAGAACACGAAGCGATCGCAAGGGGGCGGGCGCTGGCCTCAGGCGGCCACGGCCTCGGTGCTGCCGGTGCGCTGGCGGCGGGTGAGGAAGCCGAACAGCACCTTGCCGATGGCGGCGATCAGGTTGCCTTCCAGCTCCTGGAACATCTTCATGTTGAGGTGGAAGGCGTGGTTGGCCTCGGCCACGATCCGATCAGCGGTGGCCTGGTCGATCGGCAGCTGATCGAGGGTGGCCCGGTAGTTCACCTTGAAGGCCTTCTCGTCCGGGATGGCGTCGAACTCGTAGAAGCGCAGACCGTCGTGATCGCCGAGGTTCATCGCCTTCTGGGCGATGTTCTTGAGGATCTGGCCGCCGGAGAGATCGCCGATGTAGCGGGTGTAGTGATGGCCCACCAGCAGCTCGGGGCTCTCCTGGGCCACCTGGTGCAGCCGGGCCACATACTCCTGGGCGGCGGGGGTGGCCTTCACGGCCGTGCGCCAGTCGGGCCCGAAGTAGAAGGCGAGATCCTGCTCGAGGCTCTCGCGGCGGTTGAGCTCGGGGAAGGCCACCGGACCCACCACGGGGTGGCTGCGGAGCTTGGCGAACTCCTCCTCCATGGCGGAGTACACGAAGTAGAGGTCGGCCACCAGGGTGCGGTAGCTGGCCTTGTCCACCACGCCCTTGAGGAAGCAGCTCACGAAGCCGGTGTTCTCGGCCATGGTGTGGGCCTTCTTGGTGCCTTCACGCAACTGGGAGGCGAGAGCAACGGACATGAGCTGGCGGCAGCACGACACGGGCAGAGAGCCACCGTAGGCGTGGTGTTTGCCAGGGCGGCCTCAAGATTGCGAAGGGTTACGCGGCGCAGGCGCCGTTCACTTCGAACAGATCGAACAGGTTGCGGCAGAACTGCTGCAGTTTCGCCACCGAAGCGGCATCGGGCAGATGGCTGCCGGTGGGACGCCAGTCGCCCACGGTGGCGAGGCGCCAGCGCTCCGATTCATAGGTGAGGCCGCGGATCAGCACGCCCAGCAGCCGCGGCCGCCCGGCATCCCCGCGGTTGGCGCCGCTGCCCTGGCGGGCCGGAGCGCAGTCGAGGCGCAGCTGCACCAGAAACGAGCGGCACTGGCTGCGGGGACTCCAGCCCGGCAGATGAAAGGAGAGGTCCACGCTCTCCTGATCGGCGAACTCGCGGGTGCAGGGATCGTCGCGCCAGGGCTTGAGATTGGCGCGGGCATCGGGGAACTGGGCCCGGAACAGGGCCGCCGCCGAGGCGATCGCCTGGGCCAGTTCCAGATTTCTGGCCTGGTCGGCGGCGTTCATGCCGTTTCCCCTGAGCAGAACCGCGCTGTGCCAAAACCTAGGCTCGCCGCGCCTCCAGTGCCGCAGGAATGGCTACCAGCCCAGCCAGCATGGCCACCGAACCCGTGACCTTCGAGAAGCTCACCGCCCCCAGCAGCGGCACCGCCATCCGGTTCGAGGAGGGGCTGCCGGTGGTGCCCGACGACCCGATCATCCCCTTCATCCGCGGCGACGGCACGGGCGTGGACATCTGGCCCGCCACCCAGCGGGTGCTGGATGCGGCGGTGGCGAAGGCCTACGGCGGCCGGCGCCGGATCGAGTGGTTCAAGGTGTACGCGGGCGATGAGGCCTGCGACCTCTACGGCACCTATCAGTACCTGCCGGAGGACACCCTCACCGCCATCCGCACCTACGGCGTGGCGATCAAGGGGCCGCTCACCACCCCGATCGGCGGCGGCATCCGCTCCCTGAACGTGGCGCTGCGCCAGATCTTCGATCTCTACTGCTGCGTGCGGCCCTGCCGCTACTACGCCGGCACCCCCAGCCCCCACAAGCGTCCCCAGGATCTGGACGTGATCGTGTACCGGGAGAACACCGAAGACATCTACATGGGGATCGAGTGGGAGGCCACCGATCCGGTGTGCGTGGAGCTGATCGAGCACCTCAACACCGTGGTGATTCCGGCCAACGGCAAGCTCGGCAAGCGCACCATCCCCACCGGAGCCGGCATCGGCATCAAGCCGGTGAGCAAGCACGGCAGCCAGCGCCACATCCGCAAGGCGATCCAGCACGCCCTGCGCATGGAGGGCAAGAAGCGCCACGTGACGCTGGTGCACAAGGGCAACATCATGAAGTTCACGGAAGGGGCCTTCCGTGACTGGGGCTACGAGCTGGCCACCACCGAGTTCCGCGCCGCGTGCATCACCGAGCGGGAGAGCTGGATCCTCGACAACGCCGACCGCAACCCGGGGCTGAGCATCGAGGCCAACGCCCGCATGGTGGACCCCGGCTACGACGCGCTCACCCCCGAGAAGAAAGAGGCGATCTGCGCCGAGGTGCAGGGCGTGCTGGAGGCGATCGGCAGCAGCCACGGCAACGGCCAGTGGAAGCAGATGGTGATGGTGGACGACCGCATCGCCGACAGCATCTTCCAGCAGATCCAGACCCGCCCGGCCGACTACTCGGTGCTGGCCACGCTCAACCTCAACGGCGACTACATCTCCGATGCCGCCGCCGCCGTGGTGGGGGGCCTGGGCATGGCGCCGGGGGCCAACATCGGCGACCACGCCGCCATCTTCGAGGCCACCCACGGCACCGCCCCGAAGCACGCCGGCCTCGACCGCATCAACCCCGGCTCGGTGATCCTGAGCGGCGTGATGATGCTCGAGTACATGGGCTGGCAGGAGGCCGCCGACCTGATCACCGAGGGGATCAGCGCCGCCATCGCCAATCAGGAGGTCACCTACGACCTGGCCCGGCTGATGGAGCCGCCGGTGGAGCCGGTGAGCTGCTCGGGCTTCGCCGAGGCCGTGGTGCGCCACTTCGGGGGCTGAGCCGGGCAGACTCGGCTCATGACAGCCACCGGCTCCCCAAGGAGCGCCTCCGCGGCTCCGCCCCAGGCGGCCCTCTCCGCCACCGACCCCTGCGTGCACTGCGGCTTCTGCCTGCCCAGCTGTGCCAGCTACCGGGTGCTGGGCACGGAGATGGATTCGCCGCGGGGCCGCATCCATGCGCTCAAGGCGATCGAGGCCGGCGAGCTGGAGCTCGATGCCACGGTGGCCCGCCATTTCGACAGCTGCCTGGGCTGCCTGGCCTGCGTGACGGCCTGCCCCTCGGGGGTGCGCTACGACCAACTGATCGAGGCCACCCGCCCGAAGCTCAAGGCCCCGGAGCTGCGCAGCCCGGCGGCCCAGACCTTCCGGCGCCTGCTGTTCGCCCTGCTGCCCTACCCGAAGCGCCTGCGGGCGGCACTCACGCCGCTGCGGGCGTATGCGGGCACGCCGCTGCAGGGCCTGCTGCGCCGCAGCGGGCTCACCCGCCTGCTGGGGCCCCAGCTGGAGGCGATGGAGCGGCTGCTGCCGCCGCTGGCCCCCGAGGCCTTCCGCGATGGCTTCCCCACGGTGGTGCCGGCCAGGGGCCAGCGACGGGCCCGGGTGGGGCTGGTGCTGGGCTGCGTGCAGCGGCTGTTCGATCCACAGGTGAACGCGGCGGCGGTGCGGGTGCTGAGCGCCAACGGCATCGAGGTGGTGATCCCGCCGGAGCAGGGCTGCTGCGGCGCCGTGACCCACCACCAGGGGGAGGAGGCCCACACCCGGGCCCTGGCCGATGCGCTGGTGGCCAGCTTTGAGGCGATGCTGGGGCCGGGACGGCCGGCTGGCGCCGAACCGCTCGATGCGGTGCTGGTGGCGGCGTCGGGCTGCGGCCACACGATGAAGGCCTACGCGCGGCTGGCCAGCCGTGATTTCCCGGCGCCGGTGGCCGACATCCATGAATTCCTGGCGCAGCTGGGGCTCAGCGAGGGCTTCCGCGCCCAGTTGCAGCCCCTGAGCCACGCCGATGGCAGCCCGGCCAGCGCCGAGCGGCCGCTCACGGTGGCGTTCCACGATGCCTGCCACATGCTGCATGGCCAGGGCATCAGCGCCCAGCCCCGCGATCTGCTGCGGGCCATCCCCCACCTGCAGCTGGCGGAGGCGATGGAGGCGGGGGTGTGCTGCGGCAGCGCCGGCATCTACAACCTGGTGCAGCCCCAGGAGGCGGCTGAGCTGGGCCGGATCAAGGCGGCCGACCTGGCCGGCACCGGCGCGGAGCTGGTCAGCAGCGCCAACATCGGCTGCACGATGCAGCTGCGGCGCCACCTCGATGGCGAGGAGGCCGCAGCGCTGCCGGTGCAGCACCCGATCCAGCTGCTGAATCAGAGCTGGCGCGCGGGGGATCCGGCATGAGCCGCGAAGCGCCGAACCTGGCCGTGCTGATCGATTCCGACAACGCCCAGGCCACGGTGATCTCCGAGCTGCTGGCGGAGGTGTCGCAGGTGGGAACCGCCACGGTGAAACGGGCCTATGGCGACTGGACCACACCGCAGCTGAGCAGCTGGAAGGAGGTGCTGAACGTGCATGCGATTCAGCCGGTGCAGCAGTTCAGCTACACGAGCGGCAAGAACGCCACCGATTCGGCCCTGATCATCGATGCGATGGATCTGCTGCATGGCGGCCGGGTGGAGGGCTTCTGCCTGGTGTCGTCCGACAGCGACTTCACCCGGCTGGCCACCCGGATCCGGGAGGAGGGGCTGCTGGTGATCGGCTTCGGCGAGCGCAAGACCCCCAAGGCGTTTGTGGCCGCCTGTGACCGGTTTCTCTACACCGACATCCTCAAGCGCTCCGGCGGCAGCTCCGGCTCCGGCGGCGGCGGCCGCCAGGGCGACAGCGACGCGCCACCCCTGAAGCCGTTCCTGTGCGAGGCGATCACCGCCGTGACCCAGGACGACGGCTGGGCGCCGCTGGGCATGGTGGGCAGCCTGCTGCAGAAGAACGATCCCTCGTTCGATGCGCGCAACTACGGCTTCCGCAAGCTGAGCGAACTGGTGAAGGCCCAGAACTATCTCGCCGTGAAGGAGGTGCCGATCAGTCCGGGCAGCTCCCAGATGCACCTTTCGGTGCGGCTGCGTGGAGGATGAAGCCCCCAGTGCTTGGGCGAAGCATGTGCAGGCAGAACGCCGGCGACTGCCGAGAAGTTTGACGTGAACAGGTGGTGATCTGACCCATAAATCACAGCCACTATGGCGGTGAACCATGCAACAGTCCTTTCCAGCAGAAGGACCCGATGATTCCGGGACTGAACCTGGCTTGTGGATGATCAGAAAGAGGAAGTGGGGCAGGCGTGGTTACCGGAAGCGTCCAATGACGGGTTAGACATCAGACATGAGTTCCTCGCTAATCCCAATAGTCGCATTCGCCTCCTCAATGGTTTTCCTCGGATGGGAGTGCTGGAAGCTTTATCTCGGACTCGTATCGAGGGGCTGGTTGCCTGTGAGGTGTGTTGTGCACCGCGCATGGATCAAAGAAGATACGATTTCAAACCCGGATGGCGCCGACTCGGTCAGCTATTCAGTGAAGGTCCAATACTCCTACAGGATTGGCCCTGACACGTACACTTCCACTCGATTGAGCTATCAGCCATCGTCTAGCCTCAGCTTTAGACGCGCCACGAAACTTCTGACCGGTCTTCACCCTGGCCAAGAAGCCACGGCCTTCTACAACCCGAGAAACAAGAGTCAAGCCGTCTTGATACGATCGGCGAGCTGGAGAAATTCAATTCCGTTGCTCGTCGCCAGTTGTCTCTGCGCTTTGACGTGGTATTGGTCATTTATCAAGGGGCACTAACGTCTAACAGTTCATTCAAGCGTTAGGTTGCACGGGTGGCTCTGAGCCTCGATCACATCTTCGTCTGTACCTCCGTTTGCGCTCCAGAAGCGACATTGCTGCTTGACGCCGGACTGGTTGAGGGCACGGGCAATGGTCATACAGGTCAAGGAACTTCCAATCGTCGATTCTTCTTCGACCACGGCTTCCTGGAGCTCCTGTGGGTACACGACGAGCAAGAGGCGACGTCCCCTCGAACCCGACCAACGCGCCTTTGGGAGCGCTGGTCAGGGCGCGACAAGCATGCAAATCCGTTCGGCATCTACTTCACCTCGCAATCGGAAAGCAATTACCCATTGCCATTCGCATCTTGGGCTTATGAACCGGCGTATCTTCCCAAGGGCAAGCGGATCCACTTCGCGGAAGGAACTGCACTGTCTGAGCCTGAGATGGTTGCTCTGAGCTGGCCCCGGCAATCAGGCGCCGTGGCCGCGCAACCCAGGGCTCACAAGCTGCCGTTGCGCTCGGTGAGCGCTGTGTCGGTTGGGCTTTCAGACGTTGAACAGCCCTCTGCGCCGATGCATGCGGCGCGAGACTCCGGACTGGTACGAATCCACAAGTCATCTAGACCTGAGCTAGTTGTTGAGTTCTCTTCTCCTGCTTCCATTCGCGTGCACTTCCCTTCACTTGGAATCAGCCTGCTTGGCCAGCCTGGAGGCGCCGCCTAACCCTTCGCTGGAGCCGACTCGCACCGGCATGGTACGTGGCCCTCGCATCGGTGTTGCCCATCATCCGTCCAGCGGGCTAAGCGACACACCGACGCTCATGCCTCAGCATCAGGCTGAACGAATCCAATGCTGTAGAGCACAGAGGGAATGATTCTGTGGCAGCAGGATTCGCGATGGCGTCAGACCCACTGACTGGCTCGCCAGTGAGGACTCCTGAGACTTCAAGGCCTTCAGCTCGATGTCTTGAGCTTGGCTGTGGAACTGGTCGTTCAACCGCATGGATTCTTGAAGACATGGATCAGTCTTCATTTTTGATCACAGTGGACAACAATGAGTCACTCATCGGGATTCTCAGATATCATCCTGGCTCTGATTCGCCCCAGGAAATTGGGCATGCCGACGGCGACTCTTACTTGCAATCACTAGAGGTTGAGCATCATGACTTTCCTATTTGCAGATCCATGGACAGGAAAGTGCCGCTACCTTGAAGAGGCGCTTCAATTGGCTAAGCCTGGAGGCCGTTCCATCATTGACGATAGGCTTCCGCAGCCAAACTAGCCTGAGGGCCACGCCGCCAAGGTTGAAGGTTGAAGGTTGAAGGTTGAAGGTTGAAGGTTGAAGGTTGAAGGTTGAAGGTTGAATTAACTCCTTCGATGCCGATTGCAGACTCGGTGTCACAACGATGTTGTGGGAAGTGGCATCGTTCTTGCAACAAAACTCTAACATGCTGCTGCAATGGATGGGAGCCATCAATTCGATGCGTCCCAAGAATGTCGCTTCCCGATTGCCCATGTCCACCTCTCAGCGGTAGCTCTCAGCGGCAGCGTTTGGCGGCTCCCACCACAGCGCACAAGCATAATGAGCGAGAATCACAGGCATCCCATCAGGAGACAAGACATGAAGGATTTCAATACCGACGACACGGCAGTGATCCTGATCGACCACCAGGTCGGCACGAATACTTGGGCCAGCACCACGCCGCTACCGCTGCTGCAGCGCAACGTAATCATCCTGGCGAAGTTTGCGAAGGGTACAGCGATGCCGGTGGTCCTCACGTCAAGCCAGGAAACCAACGTCAATGTTCAGGGACCGCTGATGCCCGAGCTCCAGGAGATTCTTCCCGAGGCATTCGAGGCCCGCATCAAACGGCAAGGGGTTGTGAATGCCTGGGATGACGAAGCCTTCGCAGAGGCGTGCCGCAACACGCGAAGAAAGAACTTCGTGATGGCCGGTGTCACGACCGACGTGTGCATGGTCGCGCCTGCCATCAGCGCAGTCGACGATGGCTTCATGGTCAAGGTGGTTTGCGACGCTTGCGGCTCGACCAACCAGATTGCCGAGGAAATGTCGTGGCGCCGGATGGAGAAGGCTGGGGTTGGCCTCACAAGCACGAACGCCATCGTCGCCGAGTTGGTCAAGAACTGGGCAACGGCGGCTGGAGCTGTCGCATTTCCACTACTGACCGCCTAACAAGGCCTTCAAGTGGATAGGCCAGCGTCGATTTCCCGCTCCGTTCAGTTGTCCCTGCCTGCCACTCAGGGGCAGCGTTGCGTGGCCGAAAGGGTGATGATCTGATGCTCTTTCGAAAGGAGGTCCTTGAAGGCATCCGTAGAGGTGACGTTACGCTGGCTTTTCGGCGCTGGCGACGGCCATCCGTACGAGCGGGTGGCACGTTGCTCACTCCTGTCGGGCAGATCAAGATCAAGTCAGTCGAGCCAGTGTCCCCAAACCAGATCACGGTAGAAGAGGCTCAGCGCGCTGGACACGTCTCAAGGGAGGCATTACTGAAAGAATTGCAGCGTCGGCCCGAGGGTACGCTCTATCGCATTGAACTTGGACCAGTCCTTCCAGATCCCCGAGTCACGCTGCGCGAGAAGCCGGCGGATACAGAGGCGGAACTTCAGGCTCTGCAAAGCCGGCTGAGTCAATTGGATACACGAGGGCCGTATGGGGCGTGGACGTTTCGCACATTGCAAGCCCTCAGCTCGCATCCGGGAGTTCGCGCTGGCGAGGTGTGTGGTGTTGTCGGCCAGGACAAGGAGCGGTTCAAGCTTCATGTTCGGAAGCTGAAGAATCTCGGGCTTACCGAGAGTCTCGGGACGGGTTACCGTCTATCGCCGCGTGGTGAGGCACTGCTGGACTCGATACGATCTGAGACCAGCGGAGACCCCACATAACCAGCCTCTCGAGTGGACAGGCCACCACGGTCTTTCAGCTGCGCCAATCACGCCCCCTGCCTGCCATTCAGGGGCAGCAGTAGGCCGCCCACCAACTTCACTCGTCAACAATGATCATCACCCCGATTCAAGCGAGCGAAAGGCAAGACCTCCTTGATCTGGCAGTGAGGACAGGACTCTTCTCACCTTCAGACGCTGAGGGCTTGTTGGGTGGCGTGCTGGACACACTGTCTGCCCAAGAGCTCCCAGAGGGGCATGCAGCTGTGGCGTGCCGAGCTTCAACAGGCGAAAAGGCCCTTGGTTGGTCTTACTTCGCACCGGATCCGTACGCCGAGGGTGTTCTCAATGTCTGGTGGATCGGCGCAGACCCTCCGCAGCACGGCCGCGGTGTTGGCAGCGCCCTGCTTTCTCATGTCGAGACTGAGGCAAGCAAGGCTGGTGCCAGGGTGGTGGTAATCGAGACCAGCGACCAGCCTCCGCTGACGCGGGCACGAGAATTTTACGTCAAGCGAGGGTACAGGGAGCGTGGCCGCGTTCCGGATTTCTATGCAGTGGGCGAGGCAAAAGTGATCTTCTCTCGCACTCTGGCCGGGCCAGACTAACCATTCGCTCAAGGACGAATTGCAGAGATGTCTGCTCTGGCTAAAGAGGAAGCACTGATCCGGATTCCTCCCAATCGCCATGGCCACCTCGAAGCGAGCGTCAGCCTCCAACACCCCCGGCGATCCCCCTGCCCGTCCCGGCAGAGCCCGCACGGTGATCTACTGCCACGGGATCTCGAACATGCCCCCGGAGGGTGTGTTGCGATCGGAGTGGGATCGTGCCCTCTTCGGTGCCGACCAGGGCGAGCGCACCCGCATGGCCTACTGGGTTGACCGGGAGCGCTACCCGGAAGCGGCCGGCATCTCCACCCGGGCCATCGGCGACGACCGGGCCCAGCTTCTGCCGGGGTCGGACATGCTCCTGAAAGCCTCGATCCAGGCCAGTGACGCACCGGAGGAATCGGCAGCGTTCGTGGCCGCGCTCACCCAGGAGCTGGAGGCGGCAGCCCTCTCGGCGGCCCAGCGCGGCGCCCCGATGGGTGGAGCTGCAGCGCTCTCCATGGAGGCCAAGGGGTTGTGGAGCCCGGTGACGGCGATGTTCACCAAGGTGTTCATGGCCGACGTGAACGACTTCCTGTTCAACCAGACCAAGCGCCAGAGGATGGTGCAGACGGTGAAAGACCGTGTGACCACCGGCGGCGGCCCGTTTGTGGTGATCGGCCACAGCCAGGGCAGCATGGTGACCTACCAGGCCCTGATGGAACTGGGCACCACCTTGGAGGTGGATCTCTACGTGACCATCGGCTCGCCGCTGGGACTCCCCCAGGTGACGGACGTGCTGCAGACGTGGCACGGCAAAACAGGGACGAAGCTGCCGATCCCGCCGGGAGTGAAGCGCTGGGTGAACATCGCCCAGGACGGCGACATCGTGTGCCTCGACCAGAGCCTGGCCGACGAGTACAGCGCCACCGGCAAGCCACCCATCCGCGATGAACGGCTGCAGGGAATCGTGTGGCCGCCCAGCAAGGCCCACGCGGCGAGTCGCTACCTGTCGCGCACCGCCACCCAGACCACCGTGATGACCGCGGTGGATCGCGCCCGCTTCCAGCCGGTGAGCCCGGTGACGGTGACCCGCAACCTGGCCGAAGCGCTCGATGCGGAGGCCACCGCCCGGGTGCCGGTGCTGATCGAACTGGTGGACCGCTCCCCCGCTGCGGCCAGCGGCAGCGACACCCTGCAGGACGCCCGCAGCACCGTGCTCGAGTGGATCCACACCAATGTGCTCAGCCCCAAAGGCAGCAAGGATCTGATCACCCAGGATCCAATCACCGCCGACACGGTGCATCTGGAGGATCAGCTCGATCGCTACGTGGCGGTGAACCTCAACCGCGCCGAGGTGGAACGCCTGGCGGCCGCGATGAGCCGGCACTACGGCGCATCCTCGCCGGCGGTGTACCGGATGTTCAGCAACAGCAGGAAGCGGGCCCTGATCCGCGATTCGATCCACACCGTGCAGGCCCGCACCGCCCAGCTCGGCTACAACGCCTATGGCCAGGGGATCACCTGGGCCGTGCTCGACACGGGCATCGACCGGCACCATCCCCATTTCCACAACCCCGCCTTCGCCCCGGACGGCACGATCGCCGCCGAGTGGGACTGCACCGCCCGAGGCCCGGTGCAACCCGGCAGCGGCAACGACGCCAACGGGCACGGCACCCATGTGGCGGGCGTGATCGCCGGAGGGCTGCAGGCGCTGGGGGATCCGGCTGGGCCGGACATGCTCGCCATGGCGCCCCGGGCCCGGCTGGTGACCTACAAGGTGCTGGCCGACAACGGCAGCGGCTACGACGCCTGGATCATCAAGGCGATCGATCACATCTGGCAGCAGAACCAGAACGGCCGGCGCCTGGCGATTCAGGGGGTGAACCTCAGCCTGGGTGGGTCCTTTGATCCGGCCAGCTTCGGTTGCGGCGATTCACCGCTGTGCGCCTCCCTGCTGCGCCTGGTGCGCCAGGGCGTGCTGGTGGTGCTGGCCGCGGGCAACGAGGGCAGCGGCGAGATCGTGGTGGATGGCTTCAGCTCCACCCGCTCCTTCGACCTCTCGATCGGTGATCCGGCCAACCTGGAAGAGGCGATCGCCGTGGGCTCGGTGCACCCCACCCTGCCCCACCGCTACGGCACCTCCTACTTCTCCTCGCGGGGCCCCACCGCCGATGGCCGCCTCAAGCCCGATGTGGTGGGCCCCGGGGAAAGGATCCTCTCCTGCCGCAGCAGCAGCGACCCCAGCCGCACCCCGGAGCGCGACAGGGCCAAGAGCGTGGATGAGCTCTATGTGGCCCTCTCGGGCACCAGCATGGCCGCGCCCCACATCTCCGGCCTCCTGGCCGCCTTCCTCTCGGTGCGCACCGAGTTAATCGGCTATCCCGAGCGCGTGAAACAGATCCTGCTGCAGCACTGCACCGACCTCCACCGCGACCGCTACCACCAGGGGGCGGGCCTGCCCAACCTCTCCAAGATGCTGCTGCACACCTGAGCCCCAGGCCAGCCGGCTGCACTCTATGGCCCACCACCCAGGCGATCCGCCCACGGCCGACCAGGCTCGTTTCGAAGAGCAGATCCTGGAAAGCTGGCAGCGCCACGCCGCCGCGTGGACGCAGGCGATCCGCGAGGATCGGATCGAGAGTCGCCGGTTGGTGACCAACAGGGCGATTCTGGAGGCGGTCTGGAGCCGGGCTCCCCGATCGGCCCTGGATCTGGGCTGTGGCGAGGGCTGGTTGACCCATCGCCTCGCCGGGCATGGGATCGATGCGCTCGGCACGGATGCGGTGCCGGCCCTGATCGAGGCCGCCAAGACCCGGGGGAAGGGCCGGTTTCAGCTGGCCTCCTATGACGCGATCGCCAAGGGCGCCATCCAAGAACGCTTCGATGTGGCCATCGCCAACTTTTCCCTGCTGGGCCAGCAGGGCGTGGAGGATCTCTTCCAGGCAGTTCCAGCGCTGCTCACCCCCCGCGGCGCCCTGATCGTGCAGACCATGCATCCGGTGCTGTGCCGCGGCGATCTCCCCTATGCCGATGGCTGGCGGCCGGGGTCCTGGGACGGAATCCCTGGCGATTTCAGCGATCCAGCACCGTGGTTCTTTCGAACCATCGCAAGCTGGATCAGGCTCTTCGTTCGCAACGGCTTCGCCATCACGGACATCAGGGAACCGCTCCATCCCAACACGTTCCGACCGGCGGCGATCCTCTTCATCGGCGCGCGGATCAGCCCCCTGGCCCCACCCCACCCACCGCGACAGCGATGAAGAAACTGCACATCGCGCTCTCCACCCACAGCATCGAAGCCTCGGTGCGCGACTACAGCCAGCGGCTTGGTTCTGAGCCCTCTGTGGTGATCCAGGGGCAGTACGCCCTCTGGCGGACTGACACCTTGAACCTGTCCATCCGCCAGGCCGCATCCGGCCCGCCAGGCGAACTCCGGCACCTTGGCTGGGAAGACCCCCAGGCTCCTGCCTTCACACAGGACGTGGATGTGAACGGAATCACCTGGGAGCGGTTCACGGCCCGGCAGCAGGCGGAGGAGATCCGGCAGCTCTGGCCGGAGGCCAACCACTGTCCATAGCCGATCCTTGATCCTTCCCCACTCCCCCATGCCACCGCTCAGCCCCGAAGCCATCCTCCAGACCGGCCTGGCGTTCTGGGCCTCGAAGACCCTCCTGAGTGCCGTGGAGCTGGGCCTGTTCAGCGAACTGGCGAACGGGCCGCTGCCGCTCGAGGCGCTGATGGCCCGGCTGGCCCTGCATCCCCGCTCCGCCCGCGACTTCCTCGATGCCCTGGTGGCCCTGGGCTTCCTCAGCCGCGACGCCTCGGGCTACGCCAACACCCCGGACACCGCCCTCTTCCTCGATCGCGCCAAGCCCACCTACGTGGGCGGCCTGCTGGAGATGGCCAACCACCGGCTCTATCCCGCCTGGGGCCACCTCAGCGAGGCACTGCGCAGCGGCGAGCCCCAGAACGAGCTGAAGAGCGGCGGCCCCGGCCTGTTCGAGGTGCTCTACGCCGATCCCAAGGCCCTGAAGGAATTCCTCGCCGCCATGTCGGGCATCAGCCGCGGCGCCAACCAGACGATCGCCCGCACCTTCCCCTGGCAGCCCTACCGCACCTTCGTGGATGTGGGCACCGCCCAGGGGGATCTGGCGGTGCAGATCGCCCTGGCCCAGCCGCACCTGCGTGGCATCGGCTTCGATCTACCGCCCGTGGAGCCGGTCTTCACCAGCTATGTGGAGAGTCACGGCCTCGGCGAACGGCTGCAGTTCACCGCCGGCGATTTCTTCCAGCAGCCTCTTCCCAGCGCCGATGTGGTGCTGATGGGCCACATCCTGCACGACTGGGACCTGCCCACCAAGCGCATGCTGATCGGCAAGGCCTATGACGCCCTGCCCCCCGGCGGTGCCCTGGTGGTGTACGAGGCGATCATCGACGACGACCGCTCCAGGAATGCGTTTGGCCTGCTGATGAGCCTCAACATGCTGATCGAAACCAGCGGTGGTTTCGATTACAGCGGCGCCGACTGCATGGGCTGGATGCGCGAGGCCGGCTTCTCCTCCACCCGGGTGGAGCCGCTGGTGGGACCCGATGCCATGGTGATCGGTGTGAAGTAGCCCGCGGGGAGGAGCACTAAGGCGCGAGCAACCACATCTGGGCGGTGCGTGGCGGCACATACAGGCTGAAGCGATCGCCCGAGAGGGTGAGCGCATGGCCGTGGATCAGCTCCTGGTACCGGCCCGGATTGGTGAGCCCCCAGGTGCTGAACGTCGCCCATTGCTCCGTGGCGGCCTTGTTGATCGCCACGATGCCGCGATCGCCCCGGCGGAAGATCAGCAGCGTGTCGCTCTCATGGAGCACCGCCATCGGCGCGCCGTGCACGGCGTTGTGGAAGCGGAGCATCGCCACCAGATCCGGCCGCTTGTAGGCCTCCAGCCAGCGATCACGATCCTCCGCGTAGGCGGATTCGTTGTGATCGGAATAGATCAGCGGCACGCCTCCATCGCGGCCCAGCACGTAGGCATAGGCCAGGTGCTCATCCTGCGGGTCGAGCAGCAGGTAGCGGAAGCCGTCGTTGTGGGGGATGTCGTGCGTCACCACGAACGTCACAGCCCGGTGCCAGGACAGGGCATTGCCAACAGCAGCAGGATCCACAAGCGCCCGCAGGGAACCGCCGAAGCCGAACGCCTCCCGCAGCGTGGTGAACAGCGGGAAGTCGTAGGCCGACATCCAGGTTTCCCGCAGGAAGGGCTCCAGAAAGATCCGCTCGTCGTGGTCACTGCCGGTGAGCACTTCCCCGAACCAGAACTTATCTCTCACCTCGGGCCTGTCGGCCAGGTTGTCCACCATCCGCTCGGTGATGTGCTTGATGGCATCCACCCGAAAGCCATCGAAGCCCATCGCCACCAGCGCACTCACCATCGCGTGCTGCTGCTGCAGCACCCAGGCGGAATCCTGCAGATCGGGCAGGCCGGAGAGGTTCTGATACTGCACGGCACCGCGGTCGCTCCACTCATGGCCTTCGATCTCTCCGGCCTGGTTGAAATCCCAGGGAGAGAACAGGCCCACGCTCAGATCGCCATAGATCCGATTGCGCTCGAACCGATCGGGCTCCCGGCGGTAGCGCTCCAGCTCCGCATCACCCGGAAAGGTCAGCCTGTCGTGGCGCGCTTCGTTCGCCATGTGGTTGATCACCAGATCCGCATACACCCGGATCGGCTCAGGGCCCGCATGGCAGGCCGCGATCAGCTGCTCAAGCTCCCGCTTGCCGCCGAGATGCGACAGCAGCACGCGGTAGTCCTTGGGCTGATAGCGCTGCCACCAGGCGTCTCCATCCGGATCGGAATACAGCGGCGGCGGAATCAGAATCGCGCCGTAGCCGCTGCTGCGGATCGACTCCAGATTGTCGATGATCTCCTGATACCGCCAGTTGAAGGCGTGGAGCGTTGCGGTGCGCATGACAACGGCACTCCCAAGGAGTCGCCGGACGGATGCAACCAGGATGCCCCGGAAAGGCGAGGCCCACCGGTGTCCAGCGCCTCAGCCCTCCGCCGCTGCCCTTCGCCGCTGCCCTTCGCCCCCAGCTGCGTGAGGGACGGACGCCTCTCTGCGCCACGGCCGCCACTGCGCCGGAGGAGCGATGCCAGGGTGAGGCGATTCAGCTGTTCGCCCTCCGGCCGCGATGCCCCAGCCCAGCCGTTCCCCGCTTCAGCCGCCGGCGCGGTCGGTCCCAGCCGCACCGGCCCTCGGGGTGGTGCTGGTGGGGCTGGCCCTGGCCGTGCCGTCCGCCGCTTCGGCGGCTCCGCTGCCTGCCCAGCCCGCCGACATGGAGCGCACTTGCCAGGAGGAAGCGGCCTCCACCTTCAAGGTGCGCTCCAGAGACATCCGCACCCTGCCGGTGGAGCGCCGGCCCGGCCGCGGCTACGTGATGTACGGGCAGACATCGCCCAGGGACGGCTCCGCCCGCTTCTTCGTGTGCAGCTTCGACAACGGGCGCCGTCTGACCGGCGTGAGCCCCACATCGGACCAACGCGCCAGCGGGACCGGACGCTCCAGATCGATGGCGCCATCGGCCATGCCCGGCTTCTGCCGCCGGATGGTGGCTGAGGAGTTCCAGCTCAACCCCCGCGCCATCTCCGTGGAGGAGGCGCAGAAGCAGCGCAACGACAGCTACACCGTGCGGGCCATTGCCCGCCCCGTGTCCGGCAAGACATTGCAGGCCTTCGAATGTCGCTTCGGCTCCAAGGGCCGCTACAAGAGGGTGGAGCGGCTGGACTGAGCCGTTCCACCTCCTGATGACCCCCACCAGCCCACGCCTTCACGCCCTCGCTCTGGGAGTGGGCCTGGCCCTCACCCTTGCCCCAGCGGCCCTGAGACCGTCCGCCGCGCTTGCCGCCAACGACCTCAACCCGGACATCGAGCAGATGTGCCAGGGGCTCGCCCTCATCAACGACGAGCTGGGCGCCACCGCCGCTCCCGGCTCCCCGATGGGCCAACGGATGCAGGAGGAACTCGCCATGTCCGCGGCGCAGTACGGGGCGCTGTGGTCGCTGATGAAGCTCACGCCCACCCCCACCTGCACGAAGCTCTACTGAGCCGGCTGCCCTCCGCATGACCTCCCCCGCCCCCGGCAAGCTGCAGCAGGTGCTGGGCCTGGGCTTCGGGCTGGCCGGCGCCGTGGGCGGCACCATCGGCGCCGGCATCCTCGTGACGCCCGGCCTGGTGGCGGCCCAGCTGGGCGCCCCCTGGCTGATCCTGGGCGCCTGGCTGCTGGGCGGGCTCTATGCCGTGCTCGGAGCCCTGTGCGTGGCGGAGCTGGCCAGCAGCCTGCCGAGGGCCGGCGGCTGGTATGTGTACGCCGAGCGGGCCTTCGGCCTGCGGGCCGGCGGCCTGGTGGGCTGGACCGACTGGGTGGCCCACTGCATCGGCCTGGCCTGGGTGGCCACCACCACCGGCGAGCTGCTGGCCCTGCTGCTGCCCGCCGTGACGCTGCCATCCCAGCTGATCAGCCTGCTGGCCATCGCCGCCTTCGGCCTGATCCAGTGGCGCGGTGTGAAGGCCGGCAGCGCCAGCCAGGAACTGCTCAGCCTGGCCAAGGCGGCCGCCTTCCTGGCCCTGGTGCTGGCCTGTTTCCTGCTGCCCAGCGGCGCCGGCCTCTCGGGCGCGGAGGCCGTGCTCGATCCCGCCGTGCCAGGGCCGGCGCCGCCGCCTCTGGCCTGGGGCGGCCTCAGCCTGGCCCTGCTGGCCGCCCTGCAGCCGGTGATCACCACCTACGACGGCTGGGCCAGCCCGATCTATTTCTCGGAGGAGTTCACCGATCCCGCCCAGGACCTGCCCCGCTCCCTGATCGGCGGCGTGTTGGCGGTGCTGGCGCTCTACCTGCTGATCAACGGCGCCCTGCTGCACGTGCTCACGCCCGCCCAGCTGGCGGGCTCCGCCTTGCCGGCGGCGGATGCCGCCCGGCTGCTGGCGGGCGCCGGCGGCGGGTTGCTGATCACCGGCGTGGCCCTGGTGGCCCTGCTGGGGCTGATCAACACCGTGGTGATGGCCGCCCCGCGCATCCTCTACGGCCTCAGCCGCGACGGCCTCTTCCCCACCACCGCCCTGGCGGTGAACCCGGGCGGCACCCCCACCGGCGCCCTCGGCCTCACCCTGGGCCTCACCGCCGTGCTGGTGCTGGCCGGCTCCTTCGAGCACCTGCTGGCCATGGCCGCCTTTCTCTACGTGTGCCTGCCCCTGGTGGGCATTGCGGCCCTGGTCACCCTGCGGCTGCGGGAGCCGGGGCTGGCCCGGCCGTTCCACCTGCCCGCCTACCCGCTGGCGCCGCTGCTGATCGCCCTGGTGTCGGCGGCCTTCCTGGCCACGGCCCTGCTGCAGGACACCACCAACAGCCTCGCCGCCCTCGCCCTGGCCGCCGTGGGCCTGCTCATTCCCCGCCGGGACGTGGAAGCCGCTCCATCAGCCTAAACGCCTGCCGCAGCGTGCCCGCCTCCCCGAGATTGCCCGGAAAGGTGAGCACCGGCAGCCGCGCCGCCGCGGCACCGTCAGGGGTGAGCACCAGAGAGAGGCCCGGCAGCAGCTGGCCCTGCAGCTCCACGGCCGCCAGGTCCAGCCCCTCGCCCAGCAGCGCCTGGGTGGTGATGCCCCCCTTGCTGATCACGTAGCCCAGCCGCGGCGCCAGGGCCCCGGCCAGCCGGGCCATCAGGGCGGCCAGGGCCGTGCCCAGCCGCCTGCGTTCGGCGGCGCTGGCGCAGCGCACCTCGCCGCGGCTGGTGTGCAGCACCGGCGTACGGCCGGCCGCCAGGCAGGCCTCCAGCTGCTCGTGCCAGGCCCGCTCCAGCGAGGCCAGCAGCTCCCGCGGCGCCGGACCCTCCAGCACCCGAGCCAGCCGGGCCACCGGCAGCTCCACCGCCGCGCAGTGCGGCTCCTTCAGCAGCTCCTCCAGCTGGGCATCGGCCAGGGGCACATGGGAGCCCACCAGCACCAGCCCCGGCAGGGGGCCCTCGGGCCCTTCACGCCGCAGGGCGGCCAGGCCGGCGGCATCGAGGGGCTGGGGGGGCAGCTCCACCAGGCCGTTGAGCAGGCTGGCGGCGCACTGGAACAGGAACCACCGCGGCCGGCCCCAGCGCCTGGAAGCGGATGGCGCCGTGAGCTCCCGCACCGCGGCTCCCAGGGCCGCCAGCTGCCGCGGCCGCTCCGCATCCACCGCCACCAGCCGGTTGCCCTCCAGCGCCGCCAGCCGGGCGCAGAGCGCCCTGTGGCCCCCGGCCGATGCCGACGCCGCGTCCAGCTCGGCCAGGCCCAGCCGCTCCACGCTGGTCGCCGGGATCCGGCCCCCGCTCTTCTCCTCCGCCCAGGCCGCCAGATCGCTGCTGTGGTAGCCGAACAGCCCGTCGCGGGCGAAGGCGGTGGTGTGCACCGGCTCCCCGTTCAGCCGATGCACGCCGTTCACGGTGGTGCGGCCCCCCGGCAGGAACGTGGGCGCCAGGAACGTGGCATCGAACCCCTGCGGAGGCCCGCCGCCCTCACCGCCCAGCTCCCTGGCGATCACGTCGCACTCCAGCGGGAAGTGGCTGCGCAGGGTGGAGTCGCCCCGGCTCACGATCAACCAGTGGTGGCAGCGGCCATCGGCCTGCTCCGCCGCCACGGCCTGGCGCAACGCCCGGCAGATGTCAGCCACCCGCTCCGCCGCCGCGGCCGGTGCCAGGGCGCGGGTGTTGGCCAGCACGAACAGCAGGGGCGAGGGGTGGGCCAGACCCCGCCGCAGCGTCGCCGGATCCCAGCGCAACAGCAGCGGGCAGCCATGCACCGTCTGCGATCCGGTGGGGTCGTCGTCGAGCACCACAACCTTCATGGCACCATCGTGCCGTGATCACCCCCGAGACCCGCGAGCTACCGCAGCTGGTGCAGGACCTGCACGAGCGCAATCTGCCGTGGCTGCCCGCCGGGCTCGGCAGCCGGCTGGACTGGGGGCCGCCAGTGCATCCCTCCCACACGGCCCTGAGCTGCGCGCGGCTGAACCGGATCCTCGAGCACAACCCCGGTGACTTCACCATCACGGTGGAGGCCGGCACACCACTGGTGGCGGTGCAGCAGGCCCTCGCCCACCATGGGCAGTGGTTGCCCGTGGACTGGCCCTGGGGCAGCGGCCCGGCCGGCGAGGGGTCCGGCTCGATCGGCGGCCTGGTGGCCCGCGGCCAGGCCGGCGGCTACCGGCAGCGCTACCTGGGTGTGCGCGACCAGCTGATCGGCATTCACCTGCTGCGCAGCGACGGCGTGGCCGCCCGCGCCGGCGGCAAGGTGGTGAAGAACGTGGCCGGTTACGACCTGATGCGGCTGCTGTGCGGCAGCTGGGGCTCCCTCGCCCTGATCACCGCCGTGACCCTGCGCACCCAGCCGATCCCGCCCCACCGCCAGGGCCTGCGGCTCCACGGCAGCGGCACGGCCCTGGCCGACCTCAGCCGCTGGCTGCTGGCCTCCAGCCTCAGCCCGGAGCGCGTCGACTGGGAGCGCCAGACGAGCGCCGGCCCCGCAGGCGATCCAGCCAGCGGCAGCCTGCTGGTGAGCCTGGCCAGCATCAGCGCCGAGACCCTGCAGGAGCAGATCGCCTGCATCGAGGAGAAGGCCGGCCCGAACCTGGCCTGCAGCCGCCTGGGGGCGGAGGACCTGGCGGTGGCCACCACCCCGGGTGCCCGGGGCGGCTCCCGAAATGAGCGCGATTCCGCCCCGGCCTGGCTGTTGCGGCTCGGCGTGCGCCCCGATCAGGTGCCCGCCCTGATGGCCACACCGGCCCTGGCGGGTCTGGAGCTGGTGCTGGGCGCTGGCAGCGGCCTCGGTTACGCCTGGGGATCCGACGCCGTGCCCGCTCACCGGGTGGAAGCCCTGCGGCGCCACTGCCAGGCCGCCGGTGGGATGGTCACCGTGCTGCGCCAGCCGGCCGGCTGTGCCCTGCCGGCCTGGCTCGATGCCCCCTCACGGCCGCTGATCGAGGCCGTCAAGCGGCAGTTCGATCCGAAGCAGCAGCTGGCAAGGGGTCGTCTGCCGGGCGTGGCACCGCCTGGGGGTCAGGCTCCGCAGCCGGCGGGTTGAGCCCCGCCAGCCACTGCAGCAGGGCAGCGTTCACCTGAGCGGGCACCTCGTCGTGGGGGCAGTGGCCCGCCTCCAGCACCACCTCGGTGGTGCCCGCCGGGGCATGGCGCTGGAAGGCGGCGCGGCGACCGGGCGCGTTGATCCAGGGGTCACGGATGCCCCAGAGCAGCAGCAGCGGGCAGCCCAGCTCGGCGAACAGCTCATCGAGCGGCTGGCCGCGCGGGATGTCGAACACGGTGCGGAACACCCCGAAGGCACCCGGATCGAGGGAGGGCCGCCGGATCGCCTCCACCAGGGCGTCATCCACGTTGGTGCGGTCCAGGTACACCTGGTTCAGGGTGCGGCGGATCGTGGCCGGCCGGCGCAGGTTCTCGAACAGCAGCCTCTGCAGCACCGGGCTGCGGAGCAGGGCCGCGCCGATCGTCTGCCGCGTGATCGCCCCCCAGCCGCGGGGCGGCGCCTGTTCATCGCTGAAGGGTCCAGCTGCGTTGAGCAGCACCACCCCGGCCGCCCGCTCCCCCAGGGCCGCTCCGGCCGCCAGGGCCGCGAAGCCTCCCAGGGAATTGCCCACCAGCACCGTGGGCCGGCCGATGCGCTCGGCCACGTAGGCCATCAGCTGATCGCGCCACAGGGTGCCGCCGTAGGGCAGCCCCACCGGCTTGGCGCTGCGGCCGAAGCCCAGCAGATCCACGGCATGCACCTCATGGCTGGCGGCCAGGGCGGGAATGTTGTAGCGCCAGTGGTCGGTGGAGGCGCCGAAGCCGTGCACCAGCAGCACCGCCGGCCCCTGCGGCTGCTCCGGCGCCGCCACCACGGCGTGCACGGAGTGGCCCCGGTGGCTCCAGGGCTGGGCCGTCGGCAGGACCGTCGGAGGGGCTGTCGGCTGGTCGGGCACCACAGGTGGGCAGGGAAGGGTCGATGCTAGGGAGCCCTGCCGGTTCCCATTGCCCTACACCAGCGTCGACTGGATCGCCCTGGCCCCGGGCATCGCCCTCTGGGCCCTGGCCCTCTACCTGCCCCTGGGGCGCCTGGAGCAGGTGCTGGCGGCCGGCTCCCTGCCGGACGGGGTGCAGCAGCTGCTGCTGGTGGTGGCCAGCCTGGCCCTGGCCCTGGCGCTCGGCGTTCTCACCGAGCTGGCGCTGGGCCTGGCGCTGGGGCCGAGCTGGGCCTCCAGCCTCGGCCTGATCGCCGTGGTGTGGGGCCTGTTCACAGCGTTCGCCAGTCGAGCCAGGGAAGACGAGGAATGATCGCCGGCGTGGTGGCGCGGTAAGCGGCGTAGTCGGGATGCACGGCGGCCAGGGCGCGCTCCTCGCGGCGGGCCTTGCCGCCCAGCACCGCCGCCAGGGCCAGCAGCAGGCCGAGGTGCAGCAGGCTGCCCAGGGCCAGGGTCACCCCCAGGGAGCAGAGCAGCACCGCCTGGTAGAGGGGGTGGCGGCAGCGGGCGTAGGCGCCGCTGGTCACCAGCTCGGCGCCCGGCATCGGCTCGGGCAGGGGCGTGAGGCTGGGGCCGAGGTTCAGGAAGCCCTGGAGCGCCAGCACCAGCCCCACCAGGAACAGCACCGCGCCACCGATGGCCACGGGCAGGGGCCAGGCGTAGCCCCAGGCCCCCGGCGCCGGCCAGGGGGGCAGCAGGTGGGCGGCGATCAGCAGCACCTGGGCCAGCAGCCACCACTCGCCGCGGCGGTTGTCGCGCCAGCCGGCCCAGGTGAGGCCCCAGCGCTGCAGCAGCTGGCCTGGGGCGGGGGAGCGATCAGGTGGGGATTTCGGCGAGGGGGTCAAGGTCAGGTCCTCCGGATTGGCCGCCGAGCACCAGTCTGAGCAGCACCGGAGCCAGGAAGGTGGTGCCGATCACCATCAGCAGGATCGCCGCCTCCAGCGGCTTGCTCAGCAGGCCGGCCTGGCTGCCCAGGCCCAGGAAGATCAGACCCACCTCGCCGCGGGGCATCATCCCCAGACCCACCACCAGCCGGTTCGTCTTCTCCTTGCTCAGGTAGCTCCAGCCGGCGGCCACCTTGCCCAGGATCGCCACCGTGAGCAGGAAGGCGGCGATGATCAGCCCCTCCCGGTTGGCGGGCTCGAGCGGGTTGAGCACCGAGAGGTCCATGCCGGTGCCGATCAGCACGAAGAAGATCGTGGCGAACAGGGCCACCAGCGGCTGCACCGTGCCCTGGATGGCGTGGTTGTGCTTGGAGCCGCTCAGGATCAGGCCGGCGGCGAAGGCCCCCAGGGCCGCCTCCAGGCCGATCGCCTGGGCGGCGAAGCAGGAGAGCGACAGCACCACGAACGAGGCCACCACCACCTCTCCCGGTGCCTTGAGCCGATCCAGCATCCAGTCGAAGGCGGGGGCGGCGGTGCGGCTCAGGAACAGGGCCGCGGCCACGAACACGCCGGCGGCCACCACCAGGCTGAGGATCGGGCCGAGGCTGAAGCCGCCGCCGCCCGCCAGGCTCACCACCACCGCCAGGATCACGATGCCGAGGATGTCGTCGAGCACGGCGGCACCGATCACCGTCTGCCCTTCGCGGGTCTTGAGGAACTTCAGCTCGCCGAACACGCTGGCGGTGATGCCAATCGAGGTGGCCGTCATCGCCGCCCCGGCGAACACCGCCGGGATCAGCGGCACAGCGAAGAGGTAGTAGAGCCCCAGGGTGCCCAGGGCGAAGGGCAGCACCACCCCGGTCACCGCCACCGTGGTGGCCTGGGCCCCCACCGCCACCAGCTCATCGAGTTCGCTCTCGAGGCCGGTGAGGAAGAGCAGGGCATAGAGCCCGATCTCCGACACCGCCTGCAGGTTGGGGAAGGTTTCCTCGTAGAGCCCCTGCACCGCCTGCGGGGTGAGATCCGAGAGGGACCCCAGCAGCGACAGGCCCCAGGCGCTCAGCTGGGCCTGGGTGTCGGGAGGCACGATCAGGTGCAGGCCCGACACGCCGATCAGCACGCCGGCCACCAGTTCCCCCAGGATCGTGGGCAGCTGGATGCGCACCATCAGCTCCGCCAGGATGCGCGCCGCCACGAAGATCACGAGGAATTCGCCGACGGAGATCAGGGTTTCGGCCACCTCGAGCTGGTGGCTGCCCACTTCGAGCAACAGGGCTGGCACGGTCATGGGGGTCTGCGGATGGCGCCGACGGTACCGCCGCTGCCTGTGTTCGGACGCAGATACCTAGGCAGCGCATGCCCTTGGGCGTGGCAACCATCGCTACCGTCCGATGACGCCGTTGGAGCGAGCTGAGAGCGATGGGCGAGCTCACCGACACCGCCATCCCCCTTCTCGCGAGCAGCCTGCCGGCCCCCTCCTCCACCCCTTCGGAGCAGGAGCTGGAGCTGATCGACCGCTGGTGGCGGGCCGCCAACTACCTGGCGGTGGGGATGATCTACCTGCAGGACAATCCCCTGCTCACCGAGCCGCTCCAGAGCGCGCACATCAAGAACCGCCTGCTCGGCCACTGGGGTTCGAGCCCCGGCCAGGCCTTCATCTGGGCCCACGCCAACCGGGTGATCCGCCAGCGGGACCTGGAGATGCTCTACCTCTCCGGGCCCGGCCACGGCGCCCCCGGGGTGCTGGCACCCACCTATCTCGACGGCAGCTACAGCGAGGTGTACCCCGACATCTCCCTCGACGCCGAGGGGATGCGCCGCTTCTTCAAGCAGTTCTCCTTCCCGGGCCACATCGGCTCCCACTGCACCCCGGAGACCCCCGGCTCGATCCACGAGGGCGGTGAGCTCGGCTACGTGCTCTCCCACGCCTGCGGCGCGGTGTTCGACAACCCCGAGCTGATCGCCCTGGCCTGCGTGGGGGATGGCGAGGCGGAAACCGGGCCCCTGGCCACCTCCTGGCACATCAACAAGTTCCTCAACCCGATCAGCGACGGCGCCGTGCTGCCGGTGCTGCACCTGAACGGCTACAAGATCGCCAACCCCACCCTGCTGGCCAGAATCCCGCGGGATGAGCTGGCCAGCCTGCTGCGGGGCTACGGCTGGGAGCCGATCTTCGTGGAGGGCCATGAGCCGATGGCCATGCACCGCGCCATGGCCGCCGCCATGGACCAGGCCGTCGACGCGATCCAGCGGGTGCAGCGGCAGTGCCGCGCCAGCGGCGAGGCGGTGCGGCCGGCCTGGCCGATGATCGTTCTGCGTTCCCCCAAGGGCTGGACCGGCCCCCATGACCTGCGGGGCCAGAAGCTGGAGAACTTCTGGCGTGCCCACCAGGTGCCGCTGCCGGGGCCGAAGCACGACGCCGAGCAGCTGGCCATGCTCGAGGGCTGGATGCGCAGCTACCGGCCGCAGGAGCTCTTCGATGGCGAGGGCACCCTGCTGCCGGAGCTGCAGGCCCTCTCCCCCGAGGGGCCGCGGCGGATGGGCTCCTGCCCCCATGCCAACGGCGGCCAGCTGCGCCGCAGCCTTCGCCTGCCTCCGATCGAAACCTATGCGGTGGCGGTGGACCAGCCCGGCCATGGCGAGCACGAGAACACGGCCCCGCTGGGGGCTCTGCTGCGCGACACCATCGCCCGCAACCCCGATTCCCTGCGGGTGTTCGGGCCCGATGAAACGGCCTCGAACCGGCTGCAGGCCATCTACGCGGTGAGCAAGAAAGTGTGGATGGAGGACTTCCTGCCGGAGGACATGAACGGCAGCGAGCTCGCCCGGGAGGGGCGGGTGGTGGAGATGCTCTCCGAGCACACCCTCGTGGGGATGATGGAGGGCTACCTGCTCACCGGCCGCTATGGCTTCTTCCACACCTACGAGGCCTTCGCCCACGTGATCGCCTCGATGTTCAACCAGCACGCCAAGTGGCTGGAGAGCTGCATCCACCACGCCCCCTGGCGGGCTCCGGTGGGGTCGTGGAACTGCCTGATCTCCTCCACGGTGTGGCGCCAGGACCACAACGGCTTCACCCACCAGGACCCGGGCTTCATCGACCTGGCCGGCAACAAGAGCGGCGAGGTGGTGCGGGTGTATCTGCCGCCCGACGCCAACACCCTGCTGGCGGTGGCCGAGGAGGCGCTGCTGGAGACGAACGTGTGCAACATCATCGTGAGCGACAAGCAGAAGCACCTGCAGTACCTCAGCCTGGAGGAGGCCCGTCGCCACGTGGCCAAGGGGATCAGCCTGATCAGCTGGGCCAGCAACGACGACCACGGCACCGAGCCCGATGACCCCGATGTGGTGATGGCCTGCGCCGGCGACATCCCCACCAAGGAGACGCTGGCGGCGGTGCAGATCCTGCGGAGGGAGTGCCCGCAGCTGAAGATCCGGGTGGTGAACGTGGTGAAGCTGTTCGCCCTCACCGAACCCAGCGAGCATCCCCATGGCCTCAGCGATCGGGATTTCGACAGCCTGTTCACCACCGACAGGCCGGTGATGTTCAATTTCCACGGCTATCCCTGGCTGATTCACCGGCTCACCTACCGCCGCACCAACCACCGCAACTTCCACGTGCGCGGTTACAAGGAGAAGGGCAACATCAACACACCCTTGGAGCTGGCAATGAACAACCAGATCGACCGCTTCAATCTGGTGATCGATGTGATCGACCGCGTGCCATCCCTGGGCTCACGAGCGGCCCACGTGAAGGAACGCATGAAGAACGCCATCCTGGCGAACCGCGCCCATGCCCATGAACACGGCATGGATGCCCCTGAAATCACCAACTGGCGCTGGAGCACCCCCGAGGCATGACCACCATCCGACCCCGCACCCTGCGCCTGCCCACACCCGGCTGCTACGCCGATCCCCACCGCAGCGGTGCAGAGGCGGAGGACGTGTTCGACGGCATGACCGAACACCTCTTCTACAGCCTCGGCAAGCTCGCCCC
The DNA here is from genome assembly GCF_000155635.1 of Cyanobium sp. PCC 7001. Classification (NCBI taxonomy): domain Bacteria; kingdom Bacillati; phylum Cyanobacteriota; class Cyanophyceae; order Synechococcales; family Prochlorococcaceae; genus Cyanobium; species Cyanobium sp. PCC 7001. The sequence goes on along the minus strand of NZ_DS990556.1, from coordinate 2,146,735 downwards.
CACCGCCACACGCCACGACCTCTACGTGGCCCTCAGCTACGCCGTGCGCGACCGGCTGATGACCCGCTACCTGGCCGGCCTCGAGGCCCTGCGGGCCTCGCCGGCGCGGGTGGTGGCCTACCTCTCGGCCGAGTTCCTGATCGGCCCCCAGCTCGGCAACAACCTGCTGATGCTCGGCATCCAGGAGTCGGCGGCGGCGGCCCTGCGCCGCTTCGGCATCGAGGACATCAACCAGATCCTGGATGTGGAGGAGGAGCCCGGCCTGGGCAACGGCGGCCTCGGCCGCCTGGCGGCCTGCTTCCTCGAATCGCTGGCCTCGCTGGAGATTCCGGCCTCGGGCTACGGCATCCGCTACGAGTTCGGCATCTTCGACCAGCTGATCCGCGACGGCTGGCAGGTGGAAATCACCGACAAGTGGCTCAAGGCCGGCTGGCCCTGGGAGCTGCCCCAGCCGGATCAGGCCTGCTTCGTGGGGTTCGGCGGCCGCACCGAGACCTACCGCGACACCCATGGCGACCAGCGGGTGCGCTGGATCCCCGCCGAGCACGCCATCGGCATCCCCCACGACGTGCCGGTGCTGGGCTACCGGGTGAACACCTGCAACCGGCTGCGCCTCTGGCGCGCCGACGCCACCGAATCCTTCGACTTCTACGCCTTCAACATCGGCGACTACTACGGCGCCGTGGAGGAGAAGGTGGGCAGCGAGACCCTCTCCAAGGTGCTCTATCCGAATGACGGCACCGACGAGGGCCGTCGCCTGCGGCTCAAGCAGCAGCACTTCTTCGTGAGCTGCTCGCTGCAGGACATGATCCGCAGCCTCGAGGGCCGCGGTCTGCCGCTCGAGGAGTTTCCCGAGCACTGGGCCGTGCAGCTCAACGACACCCACCCCTCGATCGCGGTGGCCGAACTGATGCGGCTGCTCATCGACGAGAAGCAGCTCACCTGGGAGGCCGCCTGGGACATCACCACCCGCTCTCTCTCCTACACCAACCACACCCTGCTGCCCGAGGCCCTGGAGAAGTGGGGAGTGGACCTGTTCGGGTCACTGCTGCCCCGCCACCTGGAGCTGATCTACGAGATCAACCGCCGTTTCCTGCAGCAGGTGCGGATCCGCTACCCCGGTGATGAGGGGGTGCTGGAGCGGATGTCGCTGATCGACGAACAGGGCGGCAAGGCGGTGCGGATGGCCAACCTCGCCACCGTGGGCTCCCACCACGTGAACGGCGTGGCCGCGCTGCACAGCCGGCTCGTGACCACTGACCTCTTCCCGGACTTCGCCGCCTTCTGGCCCGAGAAGTTCACCAACGTGACCAACGGCGTCACGCCGCGGCGCTGGATGGCCCTGGCCAACCCGCAGCTGGCCGGGCTGCTCGACGAGGCGATCGGTGAGGGCTGGGTGAAGGATCTCGAGCAGCTGCGGCAACTGGAGCGCTTCGCCGAGGACAGCAGCTTCCTGGAGCGCTGGGAGTCGACCAAGCTGGCGGTGAAGACCCAGCTCAGCCATTACATCCACCGCCACAACGGCGTGCTGGTGGATCCCTCATCCCTGTTCGACGTGCAGGTGAAGCGGATCCACGAGTACAAGCGGCAGCACCTCAATGCCCTGCAGGTGATCGCCCAGTACCTGCGCATCAAGAACGGCGACGGGGATGACCTGCCGCCCCGCACGGTGATCTTCGGCGGGAAGGCCGCGCCCGGCTATTACATGGCCAAGCTGATCATCCGCTTCCTCAACGGCATCGCCGAGACGATCAACGCCGACCCGGACATGGACGGCCGCCTGCGGGTGATCTTCCTGGCCGACTACAACGTGAAGCTGGGCGAGCGGGTGTATCCGGCCTCCGATCTCTCCGAGCAGATCTCCACCGCCGGCAAGGAGGCCTCCGGCACCGGCAACATGAAGTTCGCCATGAATGGGGCTCTCACGATCGGCACCCTCGACGGCGCCAACGTGGAGATCCGGGAGCAGGTGGGGGAGGAGAACTTCTTCCTGTTCGGCAAGACCACCGACGAGATCAACGCGCTGCACGACACCGGCTACCGCCCCTGGGAGCTGATCGGCACGATGCCGGAGCTGGCCGAAGTGCTGCGGCTGGTGGAGCAGGGGCACTTCAGCAACGGCGACGGCGAGCTGTTCCGCCCGCTGCTGCAGAACCTCACCGGCCGCGATCCCTTCTTCGTGCTGGCCGACTTCGACGACTATCTGCGCGCCCAGGGCGCCGTGGGCCAGGCCTGGGGCGATCGCTCACGCTGGAACCGCATGTCGCTGCTGAACACCGCCCGCACCGGCTTCTTCTCCTCCGACCGCTCCATCCGTGAGTACGCCGAGAAGATCTGGCAGGCGTCACCCTTCCCGGTGACGATCACCTGTGAAATCGAGGACGACCCCGGCTGAGCCCAGCTGCACTCGGCTCAGCTGCGATCGGGCAGATCCGGGGTCTGGTGCAGCAGCCGGTTGAGCCGCAGGCGGTCGGCATTGAGGGGATCGGGAGCGAGCTCGCCTGCCACCTCGCGGAACTTCTGCTCCACCTCCTCCGGCATGCGCACATCGAAGATGCGCTCCATCAGCGCCTCGATCGAGAAGAGGTGGGCGTTGATGTTCTCCAGGTCGGCCATGGCCTGCTGAAGCGAATCCGGTTCGGGGGGGCCATCGGGTACCACGGCGGCGCCACCCGCCTCGGCGGTGGATGAGGCCCCCTGGGCCGCACCGTCACCGGAGGCATCGGCCTGTTTCTGGAGCTCCTCCATCACCCGGCCCGCCAGGGTACGGAACGATTGCAGCGCAGCCCAGTTGAGCTCCTGCTGCTGCCGCAAGGTGGGATTCTCACGGATCAATCGGTCGTGTTCCCGATAGAACCGCTGGCAATCAGGGCACTGGCAGGGCTCTTCGGGCACCGCGCTCCCCAGGGAAGTCAATCCCCATCATGACACCGAGGGCCAGGGAGGGTGGCCCGGCGGGCCTCAGGCCGCCAGGTTCCGGCCGCCCTCGCCTGCATCGCCGTCGTCGTCGCAGGCGGCGGGCAGGGGGATCTCGATCGAACTCACCACCTGGATCACATCCCGCAGGCGCATGGAGTCGGCGAACCAGCCCATGGCCTGCTCGGTGTCGCCGCGGCGTTCCGCATCGCCGGCCTGCTCCTCGTGGGCCTCGGCCAGCAGGGCCAGCCAGCAGAGGCAGCGGGCCTGCACCACCGAGAGATCGATCTCATCGAGCTGGCCATCCGCCAGGCGCTCGCTCTCCTGCTGCACCAGCAGGCGCAGGCGCAGATCATGCAGGGGCGTCATCGGCATCCCGCGACTGGCACTACGCTAGCGGCAGTGGACGGGATCGCCATGGCACTACCCGTAGCGTCCACTACCGGACCAGCGACAGGGCAGCATTCACGGGGCTGGCGGGACTCGAACCCACGACCTACGGTTTAGGAAACCGTCGCTCTATCCGGCTGAGCTACAGCCCCCGGCGCCGCCATTATGCGACCGGCCCCCGGCTGGGTCCTCCCAACAGCCCGGCAGGCATCATGGAGACCGAAAGCAGGCGAGGTGATCGCGATCGGGTGAGGCAGGCCTGCGGGCCGCGCCCCAGCCCGGTTGAGGAAAGTCCGGGCTCCCCAATGGCCAGGCTTGCTGGGTAACGCCCAGTGCGGGTGACCGTGAGGAGAGTGCCACAGAAACACACCGCCGATGGCTCCGCTTCCGCTGCGGTGGAGACGAGCACAGGCAAGGGTGCAAAGGTGCGGTAAGAGCGCACCAGCAGCATCGAGAGGTGCTGGCTCGGTAAACCCCGGCCGGGAGCAAGGCCCAGGGACCAACGGTTGGCCATGACACCGGTCCCGCCCCAAGTGCGCCGCTCGAGGCCGCCGGAGACGGCGGTCCCAGACAGATGATCACCCCGGGCAGGGTCCGCCCCACCCGGAACAGAACCCGGCTTACGTCCTGCTTTCCCCCCTTCGGTGCCGCCCCACCCCCGTTCCCGAGCGTCCCGTGAACCCCGATCGCCGTCGCCAACTGGTGGCCTTCCTGGCCAGCCTCGGCATCGATCCCCTCCACCCCGGGGGCCCGGGCGACGACCCGGCCCTGCTGGCCCCGATCGAGGAGGCCCTCACCCACACCTCGGCCCGCCAGCGCGGCAACCATGAGCGGCTGGAGTTCCTCGGCGATGCCGTGCTGCGGCTGGCCGCCTCGGAATACCTGCACCGCCATCACCCCCAGCTCGGCGTGGGCAGCCAGTCGGCCCTGCGCAGCCAGCTGGTGAGCGACCGCTGGCTGGCCGAGCTGGCGGACAGCTGCGGTCTGGAGACGGTGTGGCGCATCGGGCCGATGGCCCGCGGCGATCGGGCCGGCATCGCCACCGTGCGCGCTGAGCTGTGCGAGGCGCTGATCGGAGCGGTCTACCGCTGCTGGGGCGACTCCCTCGAGCCGGTGCTCACCTGGCTCACGCCCCACTGGCAGCAGGCCAGCCAGGAGCTGCTGGCCGATCCCGACCGCCACAACTGGAAATCGGCCCTGCAGGAATGGACCCAGGGCCAGGGGCTGGGGCTGCCCAGCTACAGCTGCGAGGAGCGCAGCACGCTGCACGCCGATCCCCGCCGCTTCTCCTGCAGGCTCACGCTGGGGGCAGGAAACGAGAGCTGGGATGGCTGGGGTCCGTCCCGGCGGGCGGCGGAGCAGGATGCCGCCCGTCAGGCCCTGGCCTGGATCAGATCTGCTGGAGGGTCGTGATCGGCATGGTCACGAGCTTGTCCCAGTTGCCGCCCTCGAACAGCACGGCGGCGCGGCTGCCGCTGATCCGCTGCACGAAACCCTTGTAGCCGTTGTAGATCGAGCGCACGTCACGCACCACCACGGTGGTGCCCGGCAGGATCGGCAGGTCGGCCATGGGGGGAAATCGGCGTGGCGCCATTATCGGCGGCAGCAGCCTGATCGGGCCTGATCGGAATGAACAACCTCCTGGTGGTGGGCAAGGTGGTGGCGGCCCAGGGTCTACGCGGTGAGGTGCGGGTGCTGCCGATGAGCGACTTTCCCGAGCGCTTCACCCGGCCCGGCCGCCGCTGGCTGCAGCGGCGCGGCGCCGAGCCCCGGGAGGTGGAGCTGCTGACCGGGCGCCAACTACCGGGCAAGGAGCTGTTCGTGCTGCGCCTGGCCGGGGTGGAGAGCCGGGATGCGGCCGAAGCGCTGGTGGGGGAGGAGCTGCTGGTGCGCTCCGACGACCGGCCCAGGCTGGCCAAGGGGGAGTTCCATCTGCTCGACCTGGTGGGGCTGGAGGTGCGGCTGCTGGCCAGCGGCGAGGTGGTGGGCACCGTGACCGACCTGATCCACGCCGGCAACGATCTGCTGGCGGTGGCCGCCGGCGATCGCCAGCTGCTGATTCCCTTCGTGGCGGCGATCGTGCCCGAGGTGAAGCTGGCCGAGGGGTGGATCGGCATCACGCCGCCGCCGGGGCTGCTGGAGCTCTGAGCCCCGGCACGGTGAGCAGCATCGCCCTGGCGGGCTGCCGTTGAATGGGGTCGAGGCTTCGGGTCCGATGAGCACCAGTCCCAGCAGCAGCAGCCCCAGCAGCAACACCACCTCCTTGGGCGGCACCGCCCTGGTTCCCGTGATTCTCTGCGGCGGCACGGGCACCCGCCTGTGGCCCCTGTCGCGGGCGAGCTATCCCAAGCAGTACTGGGCCCTGGGGGGCAGTGGCGACGAAACCCTGCTGCAGCAGACGGTGCAGCGCCTCAACGGGCTGGCCGGTCTGGCGCCGCCGCTGCTGATCTGCAACGAGGACCACCGCTTCATCGTGGCCGAGCAGATGCGGCAGATCGGCGTGGAGCCGGCCGGCATCCTGCTCGAACCGATCGGCCGCAACACCGCCCCGGCGGTGGCGGTGGCAGCGCTGCAGGCCACGGCCAAGGGCGACGATCCCCTGCTGCTGGTGCTGGCGGCCGACCATCTGGTGCGCGATCCGGCCCGCTTCCGCCAGACCGTGACGGCCGGGCTTGCCGCGGCGGAGGCCGGGCGGCTGGTGGCCTTCGGCATCGTGCCCACCGCCCCCGAGACCGGCTACGGCTACATCGAGGCGGCCGAACCCCTGGCGGCAGACGCCGACGCCCCTCCGCGGGCGGTGCCGATCGCCCGCTTCGTGGAGAAGCCCGACCGGGCCACGGCCGAGGGCTTCCTGGCCTCGGGCCGGTTCACCTGGAACAGCGGCATGTTCCTGTTCCGGGCCAGTGCGGTGCTGGCGGAACTGGAGCGGCTGGCGCCGGAGGTGGTGAGCGCCTGCCGCGCGGCGCTGGAGCACGATGCCGCCGATCTCGATTTCCTGCGGCTGGAGCGGGAGGCCTTCGCCGGCTGCCCGAGCGTGGCGATCGACGTGGCCGTGATGGAGAGGACGGAGCTGGGCAGCGTGCTGCCGCTGCAGGCGGGCTGGAGCGATGTGGGCAGCTGGAGCGCCCTGTGGGAAACGGCCGACCAGGACGCCGCCGGCAACGTGCTGCGGGGCCGGGTGATCAGCGAGGAGAGCCGCAACTGCTACCTGCGCAGCGAACACCGCCTGGTGGTGGGGCTGGGTGTGGAGGATCTGGTGGTGGTGGAAACCGACGACGTGGTGCTGGTGGCCCACCGCGACCGGGCCCAGGACGTCAAGACCGTGGTGGGCCTGCTGGAGCGGGTGGGAGCACCGGAGAGCCGTGCGCACCGGAAGATCTACCGGCCCTGGGGCTCCTACGACGGCGTGGTGGAGGGGGAGCGCTGGCAGGTGAAGAAGATCGTGGTGAATCCCGGCGCCAGCCTGTCGCTGCAGATGCACCACCACCGCGCCGAGCACTGGGTGGTGGTGAAGGGCACGGCGGTGGTGGAGAAGGACGGGGTCGAGGAGCTGGTGGGCGAGAACCAGAGCACCTACATCCCCCTGGGGGCCCGGCACCGGCTCAGCAATCCGGGCAAGATCCCTGTGGAGATGATCGAGGTGCAGAGCGGCTCGTACCTGGGCGAGGACGACATCGTGCGCTTCGAGGACCGCTACGGCCGCAGCGACATGGCCCTGCGCAGCTGAGGTCCGCTCACTCCGCCCCTCACTCCACGGTTCATTCCACGGTGACGCTCTTGGCCAGGTTGCGGGGCTGATCCACATCCAGGCCCCGGTGCGCCGCGATGTGGTAGCTCAGCAGCTGCATCGGGATCACGGTCAGCAGCGGGCTGAGCAGTTCGTCCACCTGCGGCACCGGCAGCAGCACGTCGAACAGCCCGGTGTCGGGCCCCTCGGGCGCCACCCCGATCAGCTGGGCATCGCGGGCCTTGGCCTCCTGGGCATTGCTGAGCACCTTGTCGAACACCGTGCCCGGCATGGCGATCGACACCACCGGCACCCGGGCGTCGAGCAAGGCGATCGGCCCGTGCTTCATCTCACCGGCGGGATAGCCCTCGGCATGGATGTAGCTGATCTCCTTGAGCTTGAGGGCCCCCTCCAGAGCGATCGGATAGTTGATGCCCCGGCCCAGGAAGATCACGTCCTGGGTGTCGGCGAACAGGTGGGCCAGGGATTCGCAGCGCTGGTCCAGATCGCTCACCAGTTGCTGCAGCAGCTCCGGCAGGGCACGCAGCTCAGCCACCAGGCGGCGCAGCTGGCCAGGACCGCCGGCCCCAGGCCCACCGCCCTGGCGCTCGGCGAAGGCCAGGGCCAGGCCATAGAACGCCAGCAACTGGCCCATGAAGGTCTTGGTGGCGGCCACGCCCACCTCGATGCCGGCACCGATGTCGAGCAGGTGAGGCACCATCCGGGCCAGGGAGCTCTCCGGCCGGTTGGTGATCCCCAGCAGCCGCGGCGCGAAGGCCGGATCGGCCACCAGCTGGCGCCGGTCCCGCTCCATCGCCAGGGCCGCCAGGGTGTCGGCGGTCTCGCCTGACTGGGTGACCCCGATGGTGAGCGTGTGGCGGCTCAGCGGCGGCGGCGCATAGCGGAACTCGCTGGCATAGAACACGCTGGTGGGGATACCCGCCAACTGCTCCAGCAGGTAGGCGCCCACCTGGGCTGCATGGCGGCTGGTGCCGCAGGCCAGGATCTGGATCCGCTCCACGCCCTCGTACACCGCTTCATCGAGGGGCAGGGCCACCAGGTGCCCCTGGGAGTCGGCTGGCAGGTGGCGGGCCATCCACAGCGCCGCCGTTTCGGGCTGCTCGTGGATCTCCTTGAGCATGAAGTGGCGGAAGCTGCGCTTGTCCGCCACGTGCTGGGTGCCGCTGAGCAGGCTCGGCGTGCGCTGCACCCGATCGCCGGCCGCGTCGTAGAGCTCGATGCCCAGCGGCGTGAGCAGGGCCACCTCACCGTCCTCCATCGGCAGGATGGTGCGGGTGAACCCGGCCAGGGCCGGCGTGTCGCTGGCACAGAGGAATTCCCCCTCCCCCAGGCCGATCAACAGGGGGGCGGCGCGGCGGGCCACCACCAGCGCGCCGGGAGCCTGGGCCCACACCACCGCCAGGGCATAGGCCCCGTGCAGCTGGGGCAACACCTGTTGCACCGCCTGCAGCAGCAGGGCGCCGCTGGCCACGAGCCCATCGGCCTGGAGACGGTCCAGCTGGCGGGCCAGCAGGTGGGGGATCACCTCGGTGTCGGTGTCCGAGCGGAACTCCACCCCTTCGGCCTGCAGCATTTCGCGCAGGCTGCGGTGGTTCTCGATGATGCCGTTCTGCACCACCGCCACCTGACCGCCGCCATCGAGGTGGGGGTGGGCATTGCGTTCCTCCGGCTTGCCATGGGTGGCCCAGCGGGTGTGGCCGATGCCGCAGTGCCCCGGCGCCCCGTCCTGATCGACGCGGGCGATCAGGTTCACCAGCTTCCCCTCGGCCCGCAGGCAATGGAGGCGGGAGCCACCGGCGGCCGGAGCGCCATCGGCCGCGGGCTCCACCGTGGCGATGCCGGCGGAGTCGTAGCCGCGGTATTCCAGCTGGCGCAGCCCCTCCAGCAACTGGGAGGCCACCTCGCGGGAGCCGATCAGGGCAACGATGCCGCACATAGGGCAGGAGCAACAAAAAAGCCCGGCGAGGGCCGGGCCGAGCTTATGAGAGGTGAGCCGTGGTGCCGGCATGACCAGTGGCACCGGGGTGAAACGTGGTGCCGCAGTGGCTCCGGGCCGGGAGGGCCTCAGTAGGCCAGGCCCATGGAGCGGGTGGTCTCGTCGCCGAGGTAGACGCGGATCGAGAGGAAATCGGTGGGGCAGGCGGTTTCACACCGCTTGCAGCCCACGCAGTCTTCGGTGCGGGGGGAGGAGGCGATCTGGCCGGCCTTGCAGCCGTCCCAGGGCACCATCTCCAGCACGTCCAGGGGGCAGGCCCGCACGCACTGGGTGCAGCCGATGCAGGTGTCGTAGATCTTGACGGCGTGGGACATCTGGACTCCGGTGTGCTGAGACTCGGCGTGTGGCAAAGGTACCCAAGCCGTTCGGGCTCTTCCTCTCCGCGCCACCAGCCCTTCACCCTTGTTCATAAGCAGCTGGCCTCAGGGCCGCCCGGCGATGGTGGCCAGGCCCTGGGAAGGGCTGACAGGGCGACCCGTAGAGTGCATCGACCCACACAGCGGCCATGTCCCAGGAAGCGATCTTCGAGAAAGTGCGCTCCATCGTTGCTGAGCAACTCAGCGTCGACGCGGCCGAAGTGAAGCCCGAGTCCAACTTCCAGAACGATCTGGGGGCCGATTCCCTCGACACCGTCGAGCTGGTGATGGCCCTGGAGGAAGCCTTCGACATCGAAATCCCCGATGAGGCCGCCGAGGGGATCACCACCGTCGGCGATGCCGTCAAGTACATCCAGGACAAGCAGGCCTGAACCGCTCCATGGTCCAGGGTCTCCAGCGGGTCGTCATCACCGGCCTCGGCGCAGTCACTCCGATCGGCAATGACGTTCCCAGCTACTGGGAAGGTCTGAGCAGCGGGCGCAACGGGGTGGCCGGCATCACCCTCTTCGATGCCAGCCGCCACGCCTGCCGCTTCGCCGCCGAAGTGAAGAACTTCGACCCGAGCGGCTGGCTGGAGCCCAAGGAATCCAAACGCTGGGACCGCTTCTGCCAGTTCGGCGTGGTGGCCGCCAAGCAGGCCCTGGCCGATGCCGGCCTCACCATCGACGCCAGCAATGCCCACCGGGTGGGCACCTCGATCGGGTCCGGGGTGGGGGGCCTCCTGATGATGGAGACCCAGGCCCATGTGCTGGCCGACCGTGGGCCCGACCGGGTGAGCCCGTTCTGCGTGCCGATGATGATCCCCAACATGGCCACGGGGCTCACCGCCATCGCCCTGGGCGCCAAGGGGCCCAGTTCCGCCGTGGCCACCGCCTGCGCCGCCGGCTCCAATGCCATCGGCGACGCCTACCGCCTGATTCAGCTTGGGCTGGCGGACGCCATGGTGTGCGGCGGTGCCGAATCGGCAATCACGCCGCTGGGCCTGGCCGGCTTCGCCAGCGCCAAGGCCCTCTCCTTCCGCAACGACGATCCCGCCACCGCCAGCCGCCCCTTCGATGCGGAGCGCAATGGCTTCGTGATCGGTGAAGGGGCCGGTGTGCTGGTGCTGGAAAGCCTGACCCATGCCGAAGCCCGCGGTGCCACGGTGCTGGCGGAGGTGGTGGGCTACGGCATGAGCTGCGATGCGCACCACATCACCGCCCCCTCCCCCGGAGGCGTGGGCGGTGCCCAGGCCATCCGCCTGGCCCTCGCCGACGCGGAACTGGAGCCTGAGGCCGTGGACTACATCAATGCCCACGGCACCAGCACCCAGGCCAACGACAGCAACGAGACCTCCGCCATCAAGGGCGTCCTCGGCGACCATGCCCATCGGATTCCGGTGAGCTCCACCAAGTCGATGACGGGTCACCTGCTGGGCGGCAGCGGCGGCATCGAGGCGGTCGCCGCGGTGCTGGCGATGAAGCATGGCGTGGTGCCGCCTACCATCAATTATCAAAATCCGGATCCGGCCTGTGATCTGGATGTGGTGCCCAACCAGGCCCGCGAACGGACACTCGATGTGGTTCTCTCCAATTCCTTCGGATTCGGCGGCCACAACGTCTGTCTGGCCTTCCGGCGCCTGCCTTGAGCTGATGGTCCGTTAGCTCCCAGGCCCGTTCGCTCCACCGGCCGGTCGCGCCTGTTGCGTACACCCCCTTCCACCCTTACCCCTAGTTCTTCCCCGATGGTCGCCACCCCCACCCCGTCCATGACGTCCGCCAGCCAGCTGGAAACGCTCTGCATCAACAGCATCCGCTTCCTGGCGATCGACGCCATCAACAAGTCGAACTCGGGGCACCCTGGCCTGCCCATGGGCTGTGCCCCCATGGCGTTCGCCCTGTGGGACAAGGCGCTGCGGCACAACCCCAAGAACCCCAGGTGGTTCAACCGCGACCGCTTCGTGCTGTCGGCCGGCCACGGCTGCATGCTGCTCTACGCGCTGCTGCACCTCACCGGCTACGAGTCGGTGACCCTCGACGACATCAAGCAGTTCCGCCAGTGGGGCTCCAAGACCCCCGGCCACCCCGAAACCTTCGAGACCCCGGGCGTGGAGGTCACCACCGGCCCCCTCGGCCAGGGCATCTCCAACGCCGTGGGCCTGGCGATCGCCGAAGCCCATCTGGCCGCCCGCTTCAACAAGCCCGGCGCCGAGCTGGTGGACCACTACACCTACGTGATCATGGGTGACGGCTGTCACCAGGAAGGCGTGAGCAGCGAGGCCGCCTCCCTGGCCGGTCACCTGGGCCTGGGCAAGCTGATCGCCCTCTACGACGACAACCACATCACCATCGACGGCAACACCGCGGTGTCCTTCACCGAGGACGTGCTGAAGCGCTACGAGGCCTACGGCTGGCACACCATCCACGTGCCCGACGGCAACACCGATGTGGCCGCCATCGCCCGGGCGATCGAGGAGGCCAAGGCCGTCACCGACCGGCCCTCGATGATCAAGGTGACCACCACCATCGGCTACGGCTCCCCCAACAAGGCCAACACCGCCGGCGTGCACGGCGCGGCCCTCGGGGCCGACGAGGCCGAGCTCACCCGCAAGGCCCTGGAGTGGAGCTACGGCGCCTTCGAGGTGCCCCAGGAGGCCTACGACCACTGGCGCCAGGCCATCAGCCGCGGCGAGGCCGCCGAGGCCGAGTGGAACACCGTCCTGGCCAGCTACCGCAACCAGTACCCCGCCGAGGCCGCCGAGTTCGAGCGGATGCTGCGTGGCGAACTGCCCCAGGGCTGGGATGCGGATCTGCCCAGCTACACCCCCGCCGACAAGGGCCTGGCCACCCGCCAGCACTCCTACAACTGCCTCAACGCCATCGGCCCGAAGCTGCCCGAGCTGATCGGCGGCTCCGCCGACCTCACCCACTCCAACCTCACCGACATCAAGGGCGAGGCCAGCTTCCAGAAGGGCGGTGAAGCCAACCGCTACCTCCACTTCGGGGTGCGGGAGCACGCCATGGCGGCCGTGCTCAACGGCATCGCCTATCACGGCAGCGGCCTGATTCCCTATGGCGGCACCTTCGCCGTGTTCGCCGGCTATGCCCTCGGCGCCATCCGCCTCTCGGCCCTGAGCGATCTGGGTGTGATCTACGTGCTCACCCACGATTCGATCGGCCTGGGCGAAGACGGCCCCACCCACCAGCCGATCGAGACCCTCGCCAGCCTGCGTGCCCTGCCCAACCTGCTGGTGATCCGCCCCGGCGACGGCAACGAAACCACGGGCGCCTACCAAGTGGCGATCGCCAACCGGCACCGCCCCACCGCCCTGATCCTCAGCCGCCAGGGCATGGCCAACCAGGCCAACTCCACCGCGGCCGCAGTCGCCAAGGGCGGCTACATCCTCGAGGACAGCGACGGCAACCCCGATCTGATCCTGATCGGCACTGGCACCGAGCTGGATCTGTGCGTCAAGGCCGCCGCCGAGCTCCGCGGCGAGGGCAGGAAGGTGCGGGTGGTGTCGATGCCCTGCGTGGAGCTGTTCGAGGAGCAGGACGCCGCCTACCGCGAGAGCGTGCTGCCCGCCGCCTGCCGCAAACGGCTGGTGGTGGAAGCCTCCAGCTCCTTCGGCTGGCACAAGTTCACCGGCTTCGACGGCGGCAGCGTGAGCATCGACCGCTTCGGTGCCTCGGCTCCCGGCCCGGTGTGCATGGAGCAGTTCGGCTTCACCGTGGAGAACGTGGTGGCCAAGGCCAAGGCCCTGGGCTGATCTGACCCCCTGCCCCGCCTGAAGGCGGGGCTTTTTTGTGCCCGGGCGCTCGGCAGACTGGACATCGCCACCCTCCACTCCGTGCTGGCCCCATCTCCGCGCTGCCGCCCCGTGTCGCCCCATTGGTGGCTCGGCCTCGGGATCCGCTGCGCGGCTGTGGTGGCCTTCACGGCGGGGATCGGACACTGTTCGGTGCAACCCGGCACTCCCACCCACTCCGGCGCCATCGGCGGAGACGCCGGCGGTGGCGCGCCGGTGGCGCTGCTCAGCCCCGATCCCGCCGGGTTGCCCGTGGAGCCGGTGATGCTCACCACGGTGGCGAAGGGCCTGGAGCACCCCTGGGGCATGGCCTGGCTGCCGGACGGCACGCTGCTGATCACCGAGAGGCCAGGGCGGCTGCGGATCCTCCGCTCCGGCCGGCTCGATCCTGCGCCGGTGCCGGGCGTGGCCCCCGTGGCCGCCGATGTGAAGGCCGACCAGCTCTTCGCCTCCAGCCAGGGGGGCCTGCTGGACATCGCCCCCCATCCCCGCTTCAGCGAAAACGGCTGGGTGTACGTCAGCTATGCCCATGGGTCCCGGGACGCGAACGGCACCCGCGTGGCCCGGGCCCGCTTCGATGGCCGCGCGCTGCGCGACTGGGAGGTGATCTTCCGGGTGAATCGCAGCAAGAGCGGCGGGCAGCACTTCGGCTCGCGGCTGGTGTGGCTGCCGGATGGCACCCTGCTCGTGTCGATCGGCGATGGGGGCAACCCGCCCGTGAGCCTCGACGGCGACTGGATCCGTCTCCAGGCCCAGAACCCGGCCAGCCACCTGGGGAAGGTGGTGCGTCTGAACGACGACGGCTCCATTCCTCCCGACAACCCTCTGGTGGGAAAGAAGGGGGCCGATCCGGCGGTGTGGAGCCTCGGCCACCGCAACATCCAGGGCCTGGCCTACGACCCGGTGCACCAGCGGGTGTGGGCCACGGAGCATGGCTCAAGAGGCGGCGATGAACTCAACCTGATCCGGGCCGGCGCCAACCACGGCTGGCCGGTGGTGTCCCACAGCAGGGAATACAGCAGCGGCCAACCGGTGGCCGGCAGCACCTCGGCGCCGGGCTTCATCGACCCACGGCGGGTCTGGATGGCCACCATCGCCCCCTCAGGACTGGCCGTCTACCAGGGTGATCGGGTGCCGCAGTGGCAGGGCAACCTGTTCGTGGGGGGCCTGGTGGCCCAGGGGCTGCGGCGGCTGCAGCTCGATGGGCAGGGAGCCGTGATCGGGGAATCGGTGCTGCCGATCGGAGCACGGGTGCGGGATGTGCGGCAGGGGCCGGATGGGGAGCTCTACGTGCTCACCGATGAGCCCCGCGGCCGCCTGCTGCGGGTGCGACCGGCGGAGCGCCCCGCAGCAGCGTCATAGGCGGATCCGGCCGGTGACGATCCCCCACCAGAGGCACCAGTCGCCCAGAAAGCTGAACAGGGGATAGCGGAAGGTGGCCGGACGGTTCAGCTCGAAGAAGAAGTGGCCGGCCCAGGCGAACAGATAGCCCTGCACCAGGGCCAGGGGCAGCAGCCACCACTGCCGGCTCAGGAGTGCCGCCGCCAGCAGCAGGATGGCCAGATTGGCGCCGAGGAAATGGAGCCGGCGGGAGATGCGGTTGGTGTGCTCGCCCAGATAGAAGGGATAGAAGTCGGCGAAGGTGGTGAACTGCCGGTCGCTGCCCATGCCGCCGCCCGTCGTGTGCCCTGAAGACTCCCCCCATCCTGAACCGCCGGCCACGCCCCGGCCCTGCCTGCAACGGATCGATCAGGCCCTGCTCGATCAGCTCAGCGCCCAGGCGAGCCAGGCGCCGCGGCGCCGCCGCAACCACAACCTGCACCAGCTGCCCGATCGGGTGCAGCGCTTTCTCAATGGCCTGCAGCCCGGCACCTACGTGCGCCCCCACCGCCACCGGCGTGATGGAGACGGCAGCGGCTTCGAATGCTTCGTGGTGCTGCAGGGCGCCATCGGCCTGCTGGTGCTGGATGCCAGCGGGGACGTGATCCAGCGGGAACGGCTGGAGGCCAGCGGACCGCTGAAAGGCATCGAGCTGGCTGAAGGCCAGTTCCACACCCTGGTGGCCCTCAGCCCCGATGCGGTGATGTTCGAGCTGAAGCAGGGCCCCTACCAGCCCGCCTCTGACAAGGATTTTCTGCTCCAGTTCCCCGCCGAAGGAACACCGGAAGCGGTGCTGCAGGAACAGGCGTGGCGCCGCTTGTTCGAGGCGGACGACGAAGCGGAGGACTAGACGGCCCAGACCAGGGGCGATCAGACGACAACAGTGGCTTTCAGGGGACAGAGAGACGCTGCGGATCTGCCCTGGCCAGACACGAACTCTGTGCCTTGTACGGAAGCAGGGCCCGCCCCTCAGCGGACCCAACCTCAGGAACCGCGCTCACACCGCCGCGGCAGCCTGCTCAGCCTTCTGCTGCTCGAGCACATCGCTCAGCCCCTCCAGATCCTCGTCGGTGATCTTGGTCTGCATCGGGCAGTGCTTGGGGCCGCACATCGAGCAGAACTCGGCCTGCTTGTAGATGTCCGCCGGCAGGGTTTCGTCGTGGTACTCGCGGGCCCGCTCGGGATCGAGGCTCAGGTCGAACTGCCGGTTCCAGTCGAAGGCGTAGCGGGCGCGGCTGAGCTCATCGTCGCGATCGCGGGCACCGGGGCGGTGGCGGGCGATGTCGGCGGCGTGGGCGGCGATCTTGTAGGCGATCAGGCCGTTGCGCACATCCTCCGGATTGGGCAGGCCCAGGTGCTCCTTGGGGGTCACGTAGCAGAGCATCGCCGTGCCGTACCAGCCGGCCATGGCCGCACCGATGGCGCTGGTGATGTGGTCGTAGCCGGGGGCAATGTCGGTCACCAGGGGGCCGAGCACATAGAAGGGCGCCTCGGCGCACTCCTCCATCTGCTTCTTCACGTTGAACTCGATCTGGTCCATCGGCACATGGCCCGGACCCTCCACCATCACCTGCACGTCGTGGGCCCAGGCGCGACGGGTGAGTTCACCCAGGGTCTTCAGTTCGGCCAGCTGGGCCTCATCAGAGGCGTCGTGCAGGCAGCCGGGACGAAGGGAGTCGCCCAGGGAGAAGCTGCAGTCGTAGCGCTTGAAGATCTCGATGATGTCATCGAAGCGCGTGTAGAGCGGGTTCTGCTTGTGGTGGTACAGCATCCACTGGGCGAGGATGCCGCCGCCGCGGCTCACGATGCCGGTGAGCCGGCCCTTCACCAGCGGCAGGTGCTCGATCAGCAGGCCGGCGTGGATCGTCTGGTAGTCCACGCCCTGCTGGCAGTGCTTCTCGATGATGTGCAGGAAATCGTCTTCGCTGAGCTTCTCGATCGAGCCGTGCACGCTCTCCAGGGCCTGGTACACGGGCACCGTGCCGATCGGCACCGGCGAGGCATTGATGATCGCCGTGCGCACCTCATCGAGGTTCACGCCGCCGGTGGAGAGATCCATCACCGTGTCGGCGCCGTACTTCACGGCCAGCTCGAGCTTCTTGAGCTCCTCGGCCACATCGCTGGCGTTGGGCGAGGCGCCGATGTTGGCATTCACCTTGCACCTGCTGGCGATGCCGATCGCCATCGGCTCCAGGTTTGTGTGGTTGATGTTGGCGGGGATGATCATGCGGCCCCGAGCCACCTCCTCCATCACCAGGCTTTCGGGGAGGTTCTCCCGCTGGGCCACGAAGGCCATCTCCTCGGTCACCACGCCCTGGCGGGCGTAGTGCATCTGGCTCACATTGGCGTGACCACGACGCTTCTCGATCCAGGCGCTGCGCATGAGGGGGCTGGCAATGGTGGGCACCGTCGCAATGGACGGAGACGGGGCGCAGCTGGAGTTCGTTCTCACTTCCCTGCGCCGGCATGACCCGGATCAGGTTCGGAGGGTGTGATCTCAGCCCTTCGATCACCTGCCGAATCGGCCGATGAACGGGCACCCCTAGTGACTCCGAAAACCTAGCAAGCCTGGCCGGAGACCGGCCCGCGGTCAGCCCCAGCCGCGTCTCAGCCCTGCAAGCCGTTCAGGGCGGCCGCCACCACCCGATGGTCGGCATCCTGCTGCAGGCCCCGCAGCAGGGTCCGGGCCCGTTCCACCACGCCGGCATCGGCGGCATCGGCGCCGGCACTGCCGCCCTGCTGGGCCAGCCGGCCCAGGATCTCGGTGCCGCCCACCCGCACGGTGTCGTCGGCATCGGCCAGGGCCAGCTCCGCCAGTTCCAGCAGGTCCGCCGGCTGCGCCTCCGGGTGTTCGGCCACCGCCGAGAGCACGCTGCAGCGCAGCAGCCACTGGCTGTCGGCGCGGAAGGCCTCCAGCACCACCGGCCAGGCCCGCGCCAGCCCGTAGCTCACCAGCGCATTGGCGGCCTCGGCCCTCACGTTGGCGTCCTCGTCGTGGCGCACCGCCTCCACCAGGGCCGTCCAGCCGGCCTCGGTCTGCTTCACGCCCAGACCAGCGCAGCTGAGGGAGCGCACGATGAAGGCCGACTGCTCCAGGCCGCGCAGCAGCAGGGGCACCGCCCGCTCGGCCGGCAGATCGCGCAGGGCGACCAGGGCCGGCATGGAGCGGGCCGGGTCGCCCGAGAGGATCGCCGCCTCGAGGGCCTGCAGGTCCACAGAACCGGGATCGGCGGGTGGGGGGGGGGAATCGCTCATGGGTCCAGCCTGCCCGATGGTGTGCCGCTGCGCAGGGCGGCCAGCAGGCGGCGGCGCCGGCGCCGGCGGCTGTGGAGGCTGGTGCCGAGCAGGGTTCCACCGATCGCCAGGGCCGGCACGGCCTGGATCCTGTCGGGCCCGCGGCGCTGCAGCAGCACCACCAGAGCCACCAGCAGCAGCAGTGGGGCGGAGAGCGCCAGCAGGGTGTTGAGCAGACGCCGCGATGGGGTGGTGGCCACCGGACTCATCGGGGCTGCTCCATCCAGCGCAGCAGGCTCAGGGTGAGCACCCGCACCCCCACCGCCAGGGCGCCCTCATCGGGGGCGAAGGTGTTGCTGTGCAGCGGGGTGCAGCCCTGGGGGCCCGCCACCCCCAGCCGGAACATGGTGCCGCGGGTGCCGTCGAGCAGCTCGGCGAAGTCCTCCGCCCCGAGGGAGGGCTGCTCCAGCCACAGCACCCGCTCGGACCCCAGCAGCTCGCAGCCGGCGGCGGCCACCAGCTGGGTGAGGGCCGGATCGTTTTGCACCGGCGGCGAGATGCAGCGGTAGCGCACCCGGGCCTCGCCGCCATGGCCGCGGCAGAGCGCATGCACCGTCTCCTCGATCCAGCCCGGCAGCTGGGCGTGCACGTCGTTGTCCAGGCAGCGCACGGTGCCCAGCAAGCGCACGTGATCGGCGATCACGTTGAACGCCTTGCCCCCCTCGATGCGGCCGAAGCTCACCACCACCGGATGCAGGGCGTCGAGCCGCCGCGAGATGGCTTCCTGCAGCCCGCTCACCACCCGGGCGGCGATCCAGATCGCATCGGTGCTCTGGTGAGGCCTGGCGCCATGGCCGCCCTCGCCGAGCACCTCCACCTCCAGTTCGCCGGCCGCGGCCGTGAGGCTGCCGCTGCGCACCCCGATGCAGCCCACGGGAATGCTGGGGAACACGTGCAGGCCGAAGAGGGCATCCACCCCGTCGGTGGCACCCTCCGCCTTCATCCAGGCCGCCCCCTGGGCCGTTTCCTCGGCGGGTTGGAACAGCAGCCGCACCCGGGTGCGCAGATGCTCGGGATGGCGCCGTGCCACCGCGCTCAGCAACCAGGCCACCCCCAGTCCCACACCGGTGTGGAGGTCGTGGCCGCAGGCGTGCATCAGACCCTGCACGGTGGAGGCGTAATCGAGCCCCGTGCGCTCCTCCACCGGCAGGGCGTCCATGTCCACCCGCAGGGCCACCAGGGGCGAGGGATCTCCCGCCCGGGGTGGTGGCGGGACCCAGCTCGGCCACCACCCCGGTGCGTCCCACCCCCTCGCGCACCTGCCAGCCCCAGCGGCGCAGCTCCCCGGCCACCAAGGCCGCCGTCTGCTGCTCGTGGCCGCTGAGCTCGGGGTGGCGATGCAGATGGCGCCGCAGCTGGATCAGCTCCGGCAGCATCCCGTCCAGCTCCTGCTCCAGCCCCAGGGCCTGCCAGCTGAGGCTGGAGCTGCCGGCACCGGGGCTGAAAACGGGAGGACTGAGGGTCATGGGGTCAGATCAACGCAGGAGCGGGGCTCAGGCGAGAGCCAGAAACTGGCGCAGAGCCTCCACCGGACCCGGCGGCCAGCGCCGCGTCTGCCGCAACCATTCTTCCTGGCGGTAGCGGGGATCGAGGCCGGAGGCGGCGGCCCAGTTGCTCTCCGCCTCGCCGCGGGAGCCCTGGTGCCACAGCAGCGCCGTGAGGCCGGCGCGGGCATCGGCGAACAGCGGATAACGACGGATCAGGGAACGCAACGCCTGCTCCGCGCTGGCCAGGTCCCCCAGCTGGAAGGCGGCCAGCGCCGCGCTGGAGCGGGCCATGGCGAAACCCGGCCGGGCCGCTGCGGCCGCCTCGAAGCTGGCCCGGGCCGCGGCCCAGTCCCCCTGGGAGCCGCGCACGTTGCCCAGGTTGTAGAGGGCCGAGGCGTCGCCGGGATCCCGATCCAGAATCCAGGCGTAATCGGCGGCGGCGGCGTCCCAGCGGCCCAGGGCCTCCTCGGCGGTGCCGCGGTTGAGGTGGGGGTCGGGGCTGGAGGGATCGAGCTCGGCCGCGCGGCTCTGGTCGGCGATGGCCGCCTCCGCATCCCCCAGGGCCAGCCGCACGTTGCCGCGGTTGCTCCAGGCCGCCGCGTCGTCGGGGGCGAGGGCGAGCACCTGATCCCAGAGGGGCAGGGCCTCGGCGAAACGGCCCTGGCGGCTGGCCTCGAGGGCCTGCTCGAACAGCCGCTGATGGTCGGCGGCCTCGGCCGCCAGGGCGGCCCCGGTGCCCAGGCCCACGCCCACTCCCACGCCCACGCCCAGCAGCAGGGCCAGCGCCAGCAGGCCGCTCAGCAGCATCCGGACGATCCGGGCCGGCCGGCGTTGCGCGGCCGGAGGCGTGCGGGTGGGCAGGGGCGAACGGCGGGTCATGCCGCCTCGGCCAGGCTGGCGAGGTGGGCGCGACCCGCCTCGGTGAGCACGCGGCCGCGGGGGGTGCGCTGCAGCAGGCCCTGCTGCAGCAGGTAGGGCTCCACCACGGTCTCCAAGGTGGCCGGATCCTCCCCAAGCCCCGCCGCCAGGGTGTCGAGTCCCACCGGCCCGCCGCCGTAGGCCTCCAGCATCAGGCTGAGCAGGCGACGATCGTGGGCATCGAGGCCGCGGGCGTCGACCCGGTGCAGGCTGAGGGCCTGGCGCACCACCGCCGCACTCACGCGGCTGTGGCCCGACACCGCCGCCACATCGCGCACCCGCCGCAGCAGGCGGTTGGCGATCCGGGGCGTGCCGCGGCAGCGCCGCGCCACCTCGAGGGCGGCATCGGCCTCCAGCTCCAGCGCCAGCAGGCCGGCAGCCCGCAGCACGATCGCCTGCAGGTCGTCGAGGCCATAGAACTCGAGCCGCTGGATCAATCCGAAGCGATCGCGCAGGGGTGAACTGAGGGACCCGGCCCTGGTGGTGGCCCCCACCAGGGTGAAGGGGGGCAGGGGCAGGGAACGGGTGCGGGCGGTGGTTCCCTGGCCCACGGTGAGGTCGAGGCGGCCGTCCTCCATGGCCGGGTAGAGAAGTTCCTCCGCCACCCGGTTGAGGCGGTGGATCTCATCGATGAACAGCAGGTCGCGCGGCTGCAGATTCACCAGCAGCCCCACGATGTCGCGCGGACGCTCCAGGGCCGGCGCGCTGGTGATCCGGCAGCGCACCCCCAGCTCCTCGGCGAGCACCAGGGCCATGGTGGTCTTGCCGAGGCCCGGGGGGCCGTAGAGGAGCACGTGATCGAGGGCCTCGCCCCGGGCCCGGGTGGCCTCGATGGCGATGCCGAGCACCTGCTTGAGCTCCCCCTGGCCGATGTAGTCCGCCAGGCGGCGGGGCCGCAGTCCGTCCTCCCGAGGCGCCGTGGGCGCGACTTCGGCAGCGGCTGCGCGCGGATCCAGCAGCCGCCCGCTCGAGTCGCCACCCGCGCCACTGCCGGACGGTGAACGGCGGCGGGGGGCGGGAGAGGCTGAGGACACGATCGCCATCCCTGGAGGGTACCGGCCTCTGCCTAGGGTCGGGAGTCGAGCGGATCGGAACCAGAGGGCGGAACGGCATGGCCAAGGGCGGAGCAAAGAAGGCCGCCGCCCGCGCCCGGCGGGACGCCGCCAACCGCCTGCTGGCCGACAACCGGCTGGCGCGCCACCAGTACGAGATCCTCGACACCCTCGAGACCGGCATCGAGCTGCTCGGCACCGAGGTGAAGTCGATCCGGGCGGGCCAGGTGAACCTGCGCGACGGCTTCTGCCTGATCAGGAACGGCGAGCTGCAGCTGCACAACGTGCACATCTCGCCCCACAGCCACGCCGGCGCCTACTTCAACCACGACCCGCTGCGGGTGCGGAAGCTGCTGGCCCACCGCCGCGAGATCGACAAGCTGCGCGGCGCCCTCGACCAGAAGGGCCTCACCCTGATCCCCCTGAACCTGCACCTGAAGGGCTCCTGGATCAAGGTGACGCTGGGGCTGGGCAAGGGCCGCAAGCTGCACGACAAACGCCAGGAGGAGCGCCGCAAGCAGGATGCCCGCGAGACGCGGGCTGCCATCGCCCGATACTGAAACGGCCCCGCTCAGTTCGGCAGGGGCGGCAGCGGCTCAGGCGGAGTGTCGGGATCGCCCGGCCGGTCGGCATCGGCGCCGGGAGCGGGACGGCGGATCGGGTCCTGCGGCTGGGGCTGGGAGGGCTGATCCGGCGCCACCGGCTGGGGCGGATCCGGCACGGGCACCGCCGCCGGGGGATCCGCCCGCAGCGAGAGGGTGATCATCGCCGGCGCCACGCCGTCGTTGGTGACCAGCAGCTGCACCGGTGACTTGGCCTGGGCCGGCAGGCTCACCACCCGCAGCGCTCCCTTCGGCTCCAGCAGGCTGCCATCGGCCGCGAACACGCTCATCTGCATCAGCGGTGAGCCGTTCACCCCCAGCACCAGCCGGTTGCCGGGACTGAGCCGCACCGGAAACAGGCGGGCACCGCCGGCGTCCACCGCTGCCGACACCACCTGGGTCTGCCCGGGCTGGGCCTGGATGGCCTCGATCTGCACGGTGGCGAGGATCTGCTCGGCGGCGGCATACCAGAGCTGGCGGAAGGGCTCCGCCGGGATCGACGCTCCCGAGCGGCCCGGCAGGAGGTTCTGGGCGCTGCCCGACACCAGCTGGCGCAGCACCTCGGGGCTGATGCCCTGGTTCACCAGGGTGCGCTGGCGGCGCTCCCAGTCGGCGTTGGAGTAGTTGCCCAGCCGGCGCCGCAGCTCGATCGGCAGCTGCTCCACCCGCGCCAGCCACTCCTCCGCCAGCTCGTTCCAGATCCTGCGCAGCGGCGCATCCTCCAGGGCGTCACTGGGCAGCCGGCCGCCCCGCTCGGGGAACTGGGCCAGCAGGCTGGCGTCCACCAGCTTCAGGAACCAGGCCCGATCCACCTGCATCGCCCGCAGCCGGTTCAGCAGCTGCTGGCGCTGATCCACCTCCGAGGGGGGCAGGCTGCTGGGCAGCTGCAGGGCCGCATCCGGCGTGGAGGGCGGCGGCTGCTTGCCGCGGCTCAGCCACCACCAGCCCAGGGCCGTGCCCACCACGGCCGACAGCACCAGAGCGATCACCACCGGCCAGATGCCCCCCTCGGCCGCCTCCTCCCGGGCTTCGGCGCGGCTCATCGCGGTGACGGGGGGCACGGGGCTGCGCAGGGGGGGCAGCTCCGGGGGTGCCGCCGGGATCGCGGCAGCCGCCGCTGCCGATGCAGCCGCCGCTGCGGGGGAGGGGTCGGGCGGAGCCGGGGGGGGCACCAGCATCACGGTGCGATCGGCCCGGGGCACGGGGCCGGTGGAGTCCGGCATCGGCACCGCCTGGAAGGCGGCGAGGGCCTGGCCGGCGGATCGGAACCGCTGGTCGGGCTGGCGCTGCAGCAGGCGTTGCAGCTCCCGCTGCAGATCCGGTTCCCCGGCCAGAGCCGCGGGCCAGCGCCAGCTCAGGCTCACCGGATCAAGCAGTCGGGCCGGCGGGTCACCGCTGAGCAGCACCAGCGCCGTGACCCCGAGGGCGTGCAGGTCCATCCAGGGCAGGGGCTCGCTGCGCTCGGAACGCTCGGCCGGGGCGAAGCCCGGGGTGGCCACCACACCGCCGGCCACCAGGCCGAAATCGAGCAGCACCGGCAGGCCGTCGCTGTCCCGCCGCAGCAGATTGGCCGGGCACAGATCCCCATGCACCAGATCCTGGCCATGCAGCACGGCCAGCACCGGCAGCAGCTGACGCAGCAGCAGCAGCACCTCTCCGGCGCCGAACACCATCTGGCGCTCGCCCCGCACCTCCACCAGCTCCTGGAAGGTGCGGCCGATCTGCCACTCCCGCACCAGCCAGAGGTCGCCGTCCTGCCGCACCGGACTGCCCAGCCGCGGCACCTGGGGGTGAAGCACGCCCTGGAGGCGGTTCCAGCGGGCCACCGCCGCTTCCTGGTCGATGTCCGGTCCGAGCTGGCGCAGGGCCACCGGGCCCTCGCCGGCCAGCTGATCGCGGGCACGCCACAGGCTGCCCTGGCCGCCCTGGCTCAGACGCTGTTCGAGGCGGTAGCGCTCGCCCACGAGCTGGCCGGGCTGGGGTGAGGAGGCCGGCGAGGAGGCCGGCGGAGTGGCGGAATCAGGAGGCATCAGCCAGCCGCGGCCAGAGCCCGCTCAGGTTGCCGCAACCCCTTGGCCGCCAACCAGTCCCGGTCGTAGAGCCGCGACCGGTAGCGGTCGCCGCTGTCGCACAGCACGGTGACGATGGTGTGGCCGGGCCCCAGCCGCCGCGCCGTCTCGACCGCCGCCGCCACGTTGATCCCCACCGAACCGCCCAGGAACAGGCCCTCCTGCCACAGCAGGCGGTAGATCGTGTCGAGGGCCGCCTGGTCATCGATGCGCACGGCGTCATCCACCGGCGCCCCCTCGAGATTGGCCGTGATGCGGCTGTTGCCGATGCCCTCGGTGATGGAATTGCCCTCGCTGCTCAGTTCACCGGTGCGGGCCCAGCTGTAGAGGGCGCTGCCGTAGGGGTCGGCCAGCACGCAGCGCACCCGGGGGTTGCGCTCCTTGAGGAAGAGCGCCACGCCGGCATAGGTGCCGCCCGTGCCCGTGGCCGCCACCCAGGCATCCACCTTGCCGCCGGTCTGCTCCCAGATCTCCGGACCGGTGGTGGCGTAATGGGCCCGGCGGTTGGCCAGGTTGTCGAACTGGTTGGCCCACACCGCCCCAGGGATCTCGGCGGCGATGCGGCCCGAGAGCTTCACGTAGTTGTTGGGATCGCGGTAGGGCACGGCAGGCACCGTGCGCACCTCGGCGCCGAGGCTGCGCAAAAGACCGATCTTCTCCGCTGACTGGGTGTCCGGGATCACGATCAGGGCCCGGTAGCCGCGGGCGTTGCAGAGGTGGGTGAGGCCGATGCCGGTGTTGCCGGCGGTGCCCTCCACCACGGTTCCACCCGGCTGCAGCGCCCCCTCCTGTTCCGCCTCCAGCAGGATGCCCAGGGCGGCGCGGTCCTTCACCGATCCCCCCGGGTTCATGAACTCCGCCTTGCCGAAGATCTCGCACCCCGTGAGGGCGCTGAGGGCCGCCAGGCGGATCAGCGGGGTGTGACCCACCGCACCGACGAACCCCTGCACAAACCCCTGCGTGATCCCGCCCATGCCCTGACAACCGCGTGGCGGGATCGTAGGCAAGCTCCCTAAGGTCAGGCCTGAACCCGGTGAACCCATGACCACCGGCCTGCAGGCCCGCCTCCGCCAGGTGCGTCAGCACAGCGTGGCGCTGGTGGAACCGCTGCAGCCCGAGGATTTCTGCCTGCAGGGGATGGCCGATGCCAGCCCGCCCAAGTGGCACCTGGGCCACACCACCTGGTTCTTCGAAACCTTCGTGCTGAAACCGCGGCTCGCCGCGGGCGCTGCCCTGCCCTATGTGCCGGCCGAGAAGGCCTGGGGCTACCTCTTCAACAGCTACTACGACGCCGTCGGCGCCCGCCACCCGCGGCCGGAGCGGGGCCTGCTCAGCCGTCCCTCGATCGAGGCGGTGCTGGCCTGGCGGCAGCGGGTGGACGTGGCGCTGGAGCAGCTCCTGAGCGGCGAGGCCGGGCCCCTGTCGCAGCCCGACATGGAGCTCATCGAGCTGGGGCTGCAGCACGAGCAGCAGCACCAGGAACTGCTGCTGATGGACCTGCTGGACGGCTTCGGCCGCAACCCCCTGGCGCCCGCCTACGGCCCGGCTCCGGAGACCTGGTTCGCGGCGGCCTGGCGCAACGACGGCGGCAAGAGTGGGGGCAACGACTGCGGCAAAGGTGGCGGTGGCTGGCTGGAGCATCCCGGCGGCCTGGTGGAGATCGGCCATGGCGGCGAGGGATTCCATTTCGACAACGAAGCGCCGCGCCACCGGCAATGGCTGGAGCCCTTCGCCATCGCCGAACGTCTGGTGAGCAATGCCGACGTTGCCGCCTTCATCGCCGATGGGGGCTACCGGCGGCCGGAGCTGTGGATGAGCGAGGGCTGGGCGGAGGTCTGTGGCCGGGGCTGGCAGGCGCCCCGCTACTGGCGCGGCGAGGCCGACCAGCCGCTGGCGCAGCAGGAGTTCACCCTGGCCGGTCTGCGGCCGCTCGATGGCGAGGCGCCGGTGCGGCATCTGAGCTGGTTCGAGGCCGACGCCTACGCCCGCTGGGCCGGCGCCCGCCTGCCCACCGAGGCCGAGTGGGAAGTGATGGCGAACCGCCTGCCCCTGGCCGAGGGGGTGCTCTGGCAGTGGACCGCCAGCCCCTACCGCCCCTACCCGGGTTTCCGGCCGGCGCCTGGAGCGGTGGGGGAATACAACGGCAAGTTCATGAGTTCCCAGATGGTGCTGCGGGGCAGCTGTTTCCTCACGCCCCCAGGCCATGCCCGGGCCACCTACCGCAACTTCTACCCACCGGCCTGCCGCTGGATGGCCGCAGGCCTCAGGCTGGCCAAGGGCCCCGCTGACCCCATCTCCTCCCCCGCCGCGTGACCGCCCTTCCCTCCACCCAGGCCCGCCTGATCGACCTGCACCCGCAGCCCGCCGACATGGTGCGGCTGGTGACGGCTGGAATGGAGCGGCAGCCACGCCAGCTGCCGGCCTGGTTGCTCTACGACGCCGAGGGCTCAAGGCTGTTCGAAGCGATCTGTGCCCAGCCGGAGTACAGCCTGACCCGGGTGGAAACCTCCCTGCTGGAAACGCGCGCGGCCGAGCTCGCCGCTGCCCTCGGTGCGGGCGTGCTGGTGGAGTTCGGGGCCGGCAACGCCCGCAAGGTGGGGCCCCTGCTGGAGGCCCTGCGGCCTCCGGCCTACGTGCCCCTCGACATCAGCGCCGACCATCTGCAGGCCGCCTGCGAGGCCCTGCAGGCCCGCCATCCCCGGGTGCCGGTGCTCGGCATCTGCTGCGACTACAGCGCGCTGGGGCAGCTGCCGGCCCATCCACTGCTGGATGGCCAGCGGCTGCTGGGGTTCTACCCGGGCAGCTCCCTCGGCAACTTCAGCCCGGAGCAGGCCCAGACGCTGCTGGGGCAGTTCCGGCGGCTGCTGGGGCCCGGCAGCGCCCTGCTGATCGGCATCGACCAGCCCAAGGCCCCCGAGCGGCTCGAAGCGGCCTACGACGACGCGGCCGGGGTGTCAGCCGCGTTCGCGCGCAACCTGCTGGTGCGGCTCAACCGCGATCTGGGGGGCACCTTCGTGCCGGAGGCCTTTCGCTACCGGGCCCGCTGGGAGCCGGCGGCCAGCCGGATCGCCATGGCCCTGGTGAGCAGCCGCGATCAGGAGGTGCAGCTGGCCGGCAGGCGCTGGCAGTTCCGGGCCGGTGAGGAACTGATCACGGAGTACAGCGTGAAGTACAGCCCCGAGGCCTTCACGGCCCTGGCGGCCGCCTCGGGCTGGCGGACCGCCCGACGCTGGAGTGACCCGGCCGACGACCTCAGCCTCCACCTGCTGGTGCCGGGTCCCCCCCTGCAGGCCGGCGCCCAGGCAGCAGACTCGGGGTGCACAGCGCCGGAACAGGGGGAGGTCTGACGGATGGGGCGGGAGGAACAGCGGGCCGCGATGCGCCAGGTGCGCGAGGGACTGATCCACGAACTGGAGGAGCTGTACCGCAGCGCCTTCGACCGCATCAGCGACCAGGACCTGGGCGAGGGCGCCATCGCCCGCCTCACCCAGCTGCTGCTGCGCTCCCGCGAGGCGGCGATCACGCCGCTGCAGGAGGAGATCGAGGCGCCCCTGATCACCCGCGCCGCCGGGGAACCCGGCCCGGAGACCGGCACCCCATGAGCTGGCTCGACGACCTGGAGGCGCGGCTGGAGCAGGAGCTGGAGCGGTTCCTCGCCGCCAATCCCGACCAGGAGGCCCTGCTGCAGGACCAGGAAGACCGGGATCACCGCCGCGAGCTGCTGAGCCAGCGCCGCTCCCTGCAGAGCCAGGCGGAGCGTCAGCGGCAGGCCCTGCTGCAGCTGGCCGTCGAGATCCGCCAGTGGCAGGAGCGCAGCCGCAAGGCCCGCAGTGCCGGTGCCACCGACCTGGCCGATCGGGCTGAGGCCCATGGGGAGTCGTTGATGCAGCAGGGCCGCCGGCGCTGGCAGGAGCTGGCCGAGCTGGGGGTGCGCTTCAGCGAGCTGGAGCAGGCGATCACCGCTCTGGCGGCCCGCCAGGCCGAGGCCCGCCGGGCAGGCCGCGGTGTGGACCTGGAGCGCGACTGGGCGGCCTTCGAAGCCGAGCAGGAACTGGAGCGGCTGCGCCGCCGCCAGGGCTGAGCCCCAGGACGAGGAGCACACCGCCATGGGATTCCTTCTCTCCAAGCTGCTGCCTCTGGGGCTCTATCCCCTCGGGCTGGGCCTGCTGCTGCTGGCGGCCCGCGAAGCCCTGGCAGGCCAGCGCTGGGCCCGGCTGCTGGGCTGGGGCGGACTGGGGCTGATCTGGCTGTGCGCGATGCCCTTCACCAGCCGTCAGCTGATCTGGGGACTGGAGGAGCGCAGCACCGCCCTGGAGCCGGCCTCGTTGCCGGCGGCGGATGCCGTGGTGGTGCTGGGGGGCGGCCTGCGTCCCGCCCAGCCGCCGCGCCGTGGGGTGGAGGTGGGGGAGGCCGGCGACAGGCTGCTCACTGGCGTGCGGCTGCTGCGCCAGGGCAAGGCGCCCACCCTGGTCACCAGCGGCGGCCGCGTGCACTTCACGGCCGGGAAGCCGCCGCCCCCCGAAGCCGAGTGGGCCCGGGACCTGGCCGTGGAGCTGGGCATCGCCCCGGAGCGCATCCTGCTGGCCCGGGAGGCACGCACCACCGCCGAGGAGGCGCGCGACCTCGGCGCCATGGGCCGCACGCGCGGCTGGAGCCGGGTGCTGCTGGTGACCAGCGCGTCCCACATGCCCAGGGCTCTGGCCACCTTCCAGCGCCGCAGCGGCCTGGAGGTGGTGGCCGTGCCCACGGACTTCCAGCTGCCGCAGCGGGCCAGCTACGGCGCACCCACGCTGGGAAGCGCTCTGCTCAGCGTGGCGCCCGATGCGGAAGCCCTGTACCTGAGCACAGTGATGCTCAAGGAGCATCTGGGGTTGCTGGTCTACCGGCTGCGGGGATGGAGCTGACCGGCTCCCGGGTTCAGGCGGGCTTCACTGCTTGGGTGCCGGGGGCACGAGGCTCACCCCTTCGGGCGGCGGGGTGGGGTCAGGATCGGCGATCAGCATGTGCTGGAGCACGATCTCCGGGCGTTCGCTGTCACGCCAGCGGATCCGATAGGCGGGCATCTTGGTGCCCCGGCTGGTGGTCTGCTCCACGGGCTCCATCACCCAGCCCCGGCGGGAGCGTCCCTGGGGGTTGCGCTTCACAACGGCGTCTGCGTGCTGGAAGCGAAAACCGACGCGCTCTCCACTCATGGAATCGTTGCCCCCGGTGGGGGAGATTGCCTACCGTGAGCATTATCCCATTGCGCCCTGCCGGCCACGCGCTATTGGGCGTTCTCAGGCGCCTCGTGCTGCTTGGGGTGCTCGGGCTGATCTGAATACCCGGAGTGGTCGGCTGAGTGCTCGGGCTTGAGCAGCGGGAAGGCGATCACATCGCGGATGGAGGTGCTGTCGGTGAGCAGCATCACCAGCCGGTCGATGCCGATGCCGAGGCCACCGGTGGGGGGCATGCCCACCTCCAGAGCCTGGAGGAAGTCCTCGTCCACGCCATGGGCCTCCAGGTCACCGGCGGCCTTGCGCGCCTGCTGGGCCTCCAGGCGTTGGCGCTGATCCAGCGGATCGATCAGCTCGCTGAAGGCATTGGCGGTTTCGCGGCCCACGATGAACAGCTCGAAGCGCTCCACCATCCCCGGCTTGCTGCGGTGGGCCCGGGCCAGAGGCGAGTTCTCCACCGGATAGTCGAGCACGAAGGTGGGCTGAATCAGGGTGTCCTCCACCCGCTGCTCGAAGGCCTCCACCAGCAGCCGGCCAACCGAATCGGCCGGCTCCGGCACCACCAGACCCGCCGCCTCCATGGCGGCGGCGGCCTCGGCACGGCTGGCGAATCCGGTGAAGTCGAGCCCGGTGGCCTGCAGCACCAGATCATGCATCGTGGCGCGTCGCCACGGGGGAGCCAGATCGATGGCGGTGCCTTGGTAGGTGATGGCGGTGGTGCCGCACACCTGCTGACACACGTGGGCCAGGAGCTGCTCGGTGAGCTCCATCATGTCGGTGTAGTCGGCGTAGGCCTGGTAGATCTCCACCGAGGTGAACTCCGGGTTGTGGCGGGTGCTCACCCCCTCGTTGCGGAAGATGCGGCCCAGCTCGTACACCCGCTCGAAGCCGCCCACCACCAGCCGCTTGAGGTGCAGTTCGGTGGCGATGCGCAGGGTGAGGGGCAGATCGAGGGCGTTGTGGTGTGTCTCGAAGGGCCGGGCATCGGCGCCGCCCGGCTGGCTCTGGAGCACCGGGGTCTCGATCTCCAGGAAACCGCGCTCATCCAGCCAGCGCCGCATGGCGCTCACCGCCAGGGCACGGCGCCGGAAGGTTTCACGCGTGTGGGGCGACACGATCAGATCCAGGTAGCGCTGCCGGTAGCGCTTCTCCACGTCGGCCAGGCCGTGCCACTTGTCCGGCAGAGGCTGCAGGCTCTTGCTGAGCATCGTCCAGCTCTTCACCTTCACCGAGAGCTCACCCCGGTCGGTGCGGCGCAGGCTGCCCTCCACACCGATCAGGTCGCCGGCGTCCACCAGGGTGGTGATCTGGCCGAAGGCCCCCGGCGGGGGCGCCTCGGGGCAGGCCGCCTCCAGGGTGGCCTTCTCCAGATAGAGCTGGATCGGGCCGCTCTCATCGGCGAGGGTGAAGAAGGCCAGCTTGCCCATCACCCGGCGGGTCATCACCCGACCAGCCACCGCCACCGCCACATCCCGCTCCTGGCCGTTGGGGAGATCGGCATGGGCCTGCTGCAGCTGTGCGGTGCTGTGGCTGGGGGAGAACCGCAGGCCATAGGGCCCCTGGCCGAGGCTGGCGAGGGTCCGGGCTTTCTCCAGGCGGGTCTCGCGCAGCTCCGACACGGGGGCAGAACAGTCAGCTGGGGGCCATCCTGCAGGAGCGTGCGGCCGGCAGATGCCGTGCCGTGATCAGCCGGCGGCGGTGAGGCTGGCGTCGCCGACGCGCTGGGAGGCGTAGCCCGTGCCCCGCACGGTGAGGATCAGCTCGGGATTGCGCGGATCGGGCTCCAGCTTGCCGCGCAGGCGCGCCACGTAGACGTCCACCACCCGCAGATCAGCGGCGCGGCGGGGTGGATAGCCCCAGAGCTGCTCGAGGATCTCGGCGCGGGGCACCACCCGCCCGGGCTCGCGGAACAGCAGCTCCAGCAGGCTGAACTCGGTGTAAGTGAGGGCGATGCGCTCGCCATCGCGGGTGACCTGGCGGCGGTTGGTGTCCACCACCAGATCACCCAGCCGCAGCACGCCCGTGCCCGAGGGCTGCTCCCGGGGCTCGGCGGAGGCGGAGCCGCGGCCCACGCGGCGCAGGATCGTGGCGATGCGGGCTTCGAGTTCCTTGGGGCTGAAGGGCTTGGGGAGGTAGTCGTCGGCGCCGAGGTCGAGGCCGGACACCCGCTCGGCGATGGCATCGAGGGCCGAGAGAAAGATGATCGGCACGCACGACTCGGCCCGCAGCCGGCGGCAGACGGCGAAGCCGTCCAGCTTGGGCAGCATCACGTCCAGCACCACCAGGTCGGGCTGTTCCTGATGGAAGAGGGTGAGGGCCTCCTCGCCGTCCTCAGCGCAGATCACCCGGTAGCCGGCGAGCTGCAGACGCATCAGCAGCACGCGCCTGACGGCGGCTTCGTCGTCCACGACGAGGAGCGTGGCCTTGGGCTCTGCGGGCGTGGTCGTCATGTCCGCAGAGGGCATGGGCGCTGCGCCTTTGGCGTGAAGAATCGCAACCATACCCCTGAGAGCGCCGAAAGGTCATCCCCCCGGGGCGAGCGCCACCTGAGGCCCTGCATCAGGCTTAAGGATTTCTATGGAAACAGACACGGTGGAGCGGTGCTGCTACGGGCGCCTGCAGCGAGCAGGTCCTGCGTCAGGGCCAGCGGGCGGCCGCGTAACGGTCCCACTCCTGGCGGGCCCGGGAGAGCGCCACATCGCTGTCGAGCTGGCCGAGCATGGCCCGCTGCAGCTGGGTGTAGATGATCGACTGCAGCCGCTTGATGCCCGGAATCGCCGGCACCAGCACCTGGGCGCTCTCCAGGGTGGTGGCCGAGAGCAGTCGGGCGTTCTCCACCAGCCGCTGGGGTGGATCCAGCGGCCCCGGGTCGCGCAGGCTGGCCTGCAGACGCTCCAGCGCCCCCGTGGCCGAGGGCAGCACCCTCGCCTGCTCGGCGAAGCGGTACTGGTTGGCGGCATCGGTGAGGAACAGGCCGAAACTCACCGCCTCGGCGGCCATGGCGCTCTGCTTGGGCACCACCAGGTTCATCACCGCCACATTGGCGGCCCCGTCGGCGCCGGTGAGGGGGGGATAGGGGGCGGTGCGGGCGGCCACGCCGGGGGCATTGGTCTGGAGGTTGCGCAGGAAGTCGGGGCCGGTGGACACCTGGGCCAGATCGCCCGACTGGTAGAGCTCGATCGCCCGGCGGTAGCCCTGGCTCACCACCTCGCGGGGCAGCAGGCCGCGGCGGTAGAGATCGCTCCAGAAGGCGAAGGCGCTCCGGCCGGCCGCGGTGTCGAAGGCGGCGCGCTGGCGGTCGTCCAGCAGACGAACGCCCATCTGCACCATCGACTCCAGCAGCTCGGCCGAATCGTCGGGCACCACGGTGGTGAACAGGGCGTAACGGCCGGTGCGCCGCCGCACCGCCTCGGCGTAGGCCGGCACGTCCTGCCAGCGGGCCGGTGGGGCGGCATAACCCGCCTGCTCGAGCAGACCGCGGTTGGCCATCGTGATCCGGGCCGTGAGGTACCAGGGGATGGCGAACTGATCGCCGCCCTGCCGGCCCGCCTGCCAGATGCGCGGCAGGTAGCGCTCGGCGGCGCCCTCCGGCAGCACGGGCGTGAGGTCGAGCAGGCCTCCCTTGCTGGCCAGATTGGCGGCGAAGGGGGGGTTGAGGTTGACCAGATCCGGAGCGGTGCGGGCGAAGACGGCGGCCAGGAGCTTGCGCTCCACCGAGGCCCAGGGCACGTCGGTCCATCGCACCCGCACCCCGGGGTTCTGCTGCTCCCACCCCTGGATCACGTCCTGGAGGTAGTCGTTGAACTTGGGAGCCAGATCGAGCGTCCAGACGTTGAGCTGCCGCCGCCCATCGGAGCCTGAGCGCGAACCGCCACAGGCCGCCAGGGCCGTGCTGAGGCCGGCGGAGGCCCCGGCAAGGGCCAGGCCCTGCAGGACCTGGCGGCGCTTCATCCCCATCGGCCCAGCCCTCCCAGCTCGGTGCGCAGGCCGGGGGCCTGCTGGCGCCACAGCAACAGCTGCAGCGAGCACAGCATCGGTGCCAGCAGAGCGGTGATCAGGGTCTGGGCGGCCAGGGTGTGCAGGGCGGCGGGGCCCAGCGGCCCCAGCCAGCGCTGCTGCAGCAGCAGCGTGCCGCCCAGGAAGGCGGCACCGACAAGGGCCAGAAGGCCGAGATTGAAGCTGCGCTCGATCGGCGGGGCCTTGCGCCCCAGCCGACCCCACCACCAGCCCAGCAGCAGCAGCGCGGGGATTTGGGTGAGGGGGCCGGGATGCAGCCCATCGAGCATCAGGCCGAGCGCCAGGCCGGCCAGAGCCCCGGACCAGGGCCCATCCACTAGGGCCCAGGGCAGCAGCCACAGCACCGCCCAGCAGGGCGCCACGCCCGCCAGCTTGAGCAGGCCCGGCGAGGCCAGGGTGAGCAGCGGCACCAGCAGACCGGTGGCCACACACCAGCGCTGGCGTGCCAGCGCGCTCATCGCACCCTCACCTGCACCCAGTCCACGGCATCCACCGGAGCACTGAGCTGCACCAGCGCCTCCGGTGCCGGCACCGCATCCTCGTCCACGCTCTGCACAACGCCCACCGTGAGGTTGGGGGGCACCAGCGTGCTGGCCGGCGAGGTCACCACCAGATCGCCGGGCCGCAGGTTGAGGTCCTTCTCGATGAAGCGCAGCAGGGGCCGGGCGGTGCCTGTGCCCACCAGCAGGCCGTGGCGCTGGGCGCGGCCCACCCACACCCCGACCCGGCTGGACGGGTCGGTGAGCAGGGTCACCGTGGCCGTGGTGGGGGTGACGGTGGCCACCCGGCCGATCAGCCCGCCCGGGGCCACCACCGCATCGCCGGGCGCCACCCCCTGAAGCGAGCCGCGGCCGATCAGCAGCTGCTGCCACCAGCCGGCCGCCTCGCGGGAGATCACCGGGGCGCTGAGCTCCTCGCCCGAGCTGCGCTGCAGCTCCAGCATCTCCCGCAGCCGCCGGTTGTCCGCCTCCAGCACCGTGAGCCGCGACTGCTGATCCAGCTGCTGGGCGGCCTTGAGCCACTCGCTCTGGGCGGAGCCGGGCCAGAACGGGCGGCTCAGCAGGGCGTAGAGGTCATTGAGCACCGCCCCCTTGCTCAGACGCACCCCCGCCAGGGCCAGCAAAAGCAGCACCCAGGGCCAGGACACCCGGAACAGCCGCAACGACGGCAGCCTGAGCCTGCGGCCCGCCTGCATCGGGATCAGGCCGCCTGGCGCACGAAGTCAGGGGTGTCGAGCACGCGCTCGAGGCGCTTGTAGTCCTCCAGCACCATGCCGCAGCCCATCACCACACACAGGAGGGGGTCTTCGGCGGTGTGGGTGAGGATGCCGGTCTCGTGGCTGATCAGATCGCTGATGCCGCGCACCATGGCCCCACCGCCGGCCAGCATGATGCCGCGGTCCACGATGTCGGCGGCCAGCTCGGGTGGGGTGCGCTCGAGGGTGCGCTTCACCGCCTCCACGATCACGTTGAGCGGCTCGGCCATGGCCTCGCGGATGTCACCGGCACGCACGTTGATGGTGCGGGGCAGGCCGGAGAGGAGGTGCAGGCCGCGCACGTCCATGGAGGTCTCGTCGTGCTCGTCGTCGGGGAAGGCGGAGCCGATCCGGATCTTGATGTCCTCGGCGGTGCGCTCGCCCACCACCAGGTTGTGCACCTTCTTGAGGTACACGCTGATGGAATCGCTGAGCTCATCGCCCGCCACCCGCACCGATTCGCTCAGCACGGTGCCGCCCAGGCTGAGCACCGCCACTTCGGTGGTGCCGCCACCGATGTCCACGATCATGGTGCCCACCGGTTCGGTCACGGGCAGGCCGGCGCCGATCGCCGCGGCCACGGGTTCGTCGATCAGGTGCACCTCGCGGGCGCCGGCCAGACCGGCCTCGCGCACGGCCCGGCGCTCCACGCCGGTGACGCCGCTGGGGATGCCGATCACCAGGCGCGGCGCCACGATGCCCCGCCCCTCGTTGCCCTTCTGGATGAAGGTCTTGATCATCTGCTCGGCGGCGTCGAAGTCGGCGATCACGCCATCCCGCAGCGGGCGCACCGCCCGGATGTTGCCCGGGGTGCGGCCGAGCATCATCTTGGCCTCGTCACCCACGGCCAGAGGCACGCCACGCTCCAGGTCGAGGGCGACCACCGAGGGTTCCTGCAGCACAATGCCCTTGCCGGACACGTACATCAGGGTGTTGGCCGTTCCCAGGTCGATGCCGATGTCGCGGGAGAACTGGAAACGACGAAAGAACACGGACATCCCGCCTGGCAGCCCCGAATCATAGGGGGGGCAACCCGATCCCTCCCCAACCGTGCCGCCCGGTGGAACTGAACCGGTGAGGCCCCCGACCGGGGTGCCGCATCATTGATCCAACAGACCAAGGAGACCCACCATGGGCGTTAATTCCATCACCCTCGTCGGCCGGGCCGGCCGCGACCCCGAAGTGCGCTACTTCGAATCCGGCAGCATGGTGGCCAACCTCACCTTGGCGGTGAACCGCCGCAGCCGCGACGACGAACCGGACTGGTTCAACCTCGAGATCTGGGGCAAGCAGGCCCAGGTGGCGGCCGACTACGTGAAGAAGGGCTCGCTGCTGGGCATCATCGGCAGCTTCAAGCTCGACCGCTGGACCGATCGGAGCAGCGGCGAGGAGCGCACCAAGCCCGTGATCCGGGTGGACCGGCTGGAACTGCTGGGCTCCCGCCGCGATGCCGAGGCCTCCATGGGCGGGGGCGGCGGCTACGGGGGTGGCTCCGGATTCGGGGGTGGCGAGCCCAGCGAAGAGGAAGTGCCGTTCTGAGGGCCGCCTGAGGGCCGCGTTCTGACAGACCATCTGAAGGCCATGAAAAAACCCACCGGCCTGAACCGGTGGGTGATGGGGCGGGAGGTTCGTTCCAGCGCTCTGCCGGAAGCGAGCCTGGCGGATCAGTAGCGGTAGTGATCCAGCTTGTAGGGACCCTCCACGGGCACGTTGATGTAGGCCGCCTGCTCAGCGGTGAGCTCGGTGAGCTTGGCGCCGATCTTCTCGAGGTGGAGGCGGGCCACCATCTCATCGAGATGCTTGGGCAGCACGTACACCTCCTTGGCGTACTGATCGCCCTTGGTGAACAGCTCGATCTGGGCCAACACCTGGTTGGTGAAGGAGTTGCTCATCACGAAGCTGGGGTGACCGGTGGCACAGCCCAGGTTCACGAGCCGGCCTTCGGCCAGCAGGATGATCCGGTTGCCGCTGGGCAGCAGGATGTGGTCCACCTGGGGCTTGATGTTCTCCCAGGGGTACTGCTTGAGGGAGGCCACATCGATCTCGTTGTCGAAGTGGCCGATGTTGCACACGATCGCCTGGTCTTTCATGGCGATCAGGTGCTCGTGGCGGATCACCTTGAAGTTGCCTGTGGCGGTCACGAAGATGTCCACATCGCGCACCACGTCGTCGAGACGCACGACGCGGTAGCCCTCCATCGCGGCCTGCAGGGCGCAGATCGGATCCACCTCGGCGATCATCACCGTGGCGCCGAGACCCCGCAGGGACTGGGCCGAACCCTTGCCCACGTCGCCGTAGCCCAGCACCAGGGCCACCTTGCCGGCCACCATCACGTCGGTGGCGCGCTTGATGGAGTCCACCAGCGATTCACGGCAGCCGTAGAGGTTGTCGAACTTGCTCTTGGTGACCGAATCGTTGACGTTGATGGCGGGGAAGGGGAGTTCGCCCGCTTTCTGCAGCTGGTACAACCGCGCCACGCCCGTGGTGGTTTCCTCGGTGACGCCCTGGATGGCGGCGTGGATGCGCGAGTAGAAGCCCGGCTGGGCGGCCAGCTTCTGGCGGATGGAGTTGAAGAGGGCGGTTTCCTCCTCGTTGGACGGGTTGTCCAGAACGGAAGGATCCCTTTCGGCCTTGGTGCCGAGGATCACCAGACCGGTGGCATCGCCGCCGTCGTCCAGGATCATGTTGGGGGTGCCGCCATCGCCCCACTCCAGGATGCGGTGGGTGAAGGCCCAGTACTCATCGAGGGTCTCGCCCTTGTAGGCGAACACCGGCACGCCGGCGGCCGCGATCGCCGCGGCGGCGTGGTCCTGGGTGGAGAAGATGTTGCAGCTGGCCCAGCGCACCTCGGCGCCGAGGGCCACCAGGGTTTCGATCAGAACGGCGGTCTGAATCGTCATGTGCAGGGACCCCGCGATGCGGGCTCCCTTGAGGGGCTGCTCGGCACCGAACTTGCGGCGCAGGGCCATCAGGCCCGGCATCTCGGTTTCGGCAATGGCGATCTCCTTGCGGCCGAACTCGGCCAGGCCGAGATCAGCGATCACATAGGAGGATGTGGTCTGCAACGAGGGTGCAGCGGGTGTAGCCACCATGGGTCTTCGGCTCCAGAGAACGGCTCGCTCCCGGCTGGGAGGGCGTTGGGGTGAACGTGCTGCGGAGACGCCGAGGCTTCGGGCTCGCTTGAGCGGCAATCTACAGAGAGGTTCAAGATCCGCGTGAGCCCTGCCGTGCCGCTCTGCCGGTGTGTGTCGCTGGCCGACGCCGCTGCCACACGCGCTTTGGGGGCCGAACTGGCCGGCCTGCTCGCCCCAGGCCCGGCGATCGTGCTGCTGCGGGGCGACCTCGGTGCGGGCAAGACCTGCCTGGTGCAGGGCCTGGCGGCGGCCCTCGGCATCGACGAACCGATCACCAGCCCCACCTTCGCCCTCGCCCAGCACTACGGCCCGCTTGTGCACCTCGATCTCTACCGCCTGGAGCAGCCGGCCGCCGCCGATGAGCTCTTCGCCCAGGAGGAGGAAACGGCGCGGGAGGTGGGCGCGGTGCTGGCGGTGGAGTGGCCGCAGCGGCTGAGCTTCATCCCCGCGGAGGCCTGGCAGGTGGAGCTGGAGCTGCCGGAGGGGGGCGATCCTGAGGCGGGCCGTCTGGCCCGGGTGTGGGCCCCGCGCTGACGCCGCTGCTATGGCCGCTGCCAATGGCCGCTGAGGAAGCCCGCCACGGCCTCCGCGCTGGGCTGGGGATCGATGGCTCCAGGCGCCTGGCACACCAGGGCCCCGCAGGCGCTGGCGAAACGGATCAGCTCCACAACCCCGGCCGGGTCCTCACCCCGCAACAGGGATGGACGGGCGCAGAGGCCATGCAGCACGCCCGCGGTGAAGGCATCCCCGGCGCCGGTGGTGTCGGCCACGGCCACCAGGAAGGCGGCCAGCTCCCCGGTGGCGGCGCCAAAGGTCCAGCGCACGGGGTTGGCTCCATCGGTGACCACCACGGCGGGCCGGCGGGGCAGGGCCTGCCGCACCGCCTCGGGGGAAGTGCGGCCGAACAGCCAGAGGGCTTCCTCCGCCGCGCACTTCACCAGGGCGGCCTGGCCGAGTAGCTCCAGGATCAGCTGCTGCTGGGCCTCGCTGGGGGGGGCGTCGGGAGCCGCCGCCCCATCCCAGAAGGTGGGGCGCCAGTTCACATCCACCGCGATCGCCACCCCGGCCGCGGCGGCCAGGGCCACGGCCCGCCGCAGGGCAGCCGCCGCGGCCGGCCTGGCCAGGGGGATGGTGCCCACCAGCAGCCAGGCGGCCCCATGCAGCAGTCCGCCGTCCCCCGCCAGGGCTGCGGCGAGGGGTTCGGCCTCCAGGGCCTCATCGGCGAATCCGTCGCCCCGATCCCCCGCAAAACCGCCGAACTGGCGATCACCCTGCCGGTCACGCCGCACCAGCACCACCCGGGAGGGGCGCCGCGGGTCCCATTGCAGGGCGGCGGTGTTGACCCCACGGCCGGCGAACAGCCCGGCGAATGCCTCGCCGATCGGGTCCTGGCCGAGCCTCCCCAGGAACGCCACCGGGGTGCCCAGGCGGGCCAGGGCACAGGCCACATTGGCCGGCGCCCCGCCGAGACGGTCGTCGATCTGATCGGGATCGGCCGTGGCCGGATCGCCGCCGGGCGGGCCCAGGCGGTCCACCAGGGCCTCCCCGAGGCAGAGCACCGAAGGGGACGCGACCATCAGGCTGCGGTTCGTCTGCCTCCAGGCTGACCGGTTCAGGCGGCAGCGTCAGCACTGGACGCGCCGCCGGCAGACGCGGCGGCCTCCAGATGCTCCAGCAGGGCCGTGATGATGCGGGCGTTAGCGGCCGGGAAGGGGTAGTCGGCGAGCTGGCAGGGCTGCACCCAGCGCACCTGCTGACTGGCCAGGGGCTGGGGTTCACCGCCGAGCCAGCGGCACAGGTGCACCACGAAGCGCAGGCGTTTGTGGCTGTAGGCGTGCTCCAGGCTGATCAGCTCCTGGCCCACCTCGGCCTCGATCGCCAGCTCCTCCCGCAGCTCCCGGGCGATGGTGGCCTCGATCGGCTCATCGGCCTCCTGCTTGCCGCCCGGGAATTCCCACAGCCCCCCCAGCAGCCCCTCCGGCAGGCGCTGATCGATCAGCACCTCGCCGGCGTCGTTGAGCACCACCCCCACGCCGATCACCTGGAAGGGCAGCGGGCGGGGAGCGTCCTTCACGGGGAAGCGGGCGGGGTCGCCGGCAGCGTAGGCAGCGCAGTGCCCCTGCCAGGGACAGGCACCGCAGCGGGGCTGACGGGGGGTGCACACGGTGGCGCCCAGATCCATCAGCGCCTGGTTGAAGTCCCGGGGCCGCCGCCGATCGAGCAGGGCCTCGCTCAGCTGCCAGAGCCCCGCGAGCTGACGCGCCGGCGGCCGCGGGCTGGCGGTGAGGCGGGCCAGCACCCGCTTGACATTGCCGTCCAGGATCGCGAAGGGCAGATCAAACGCCGAGGAGAGGATGCTGCCGGCGGTGCTGGGGCCGATCCCCGGCAGCGCCAGCCAGTCGGCCAGATCGCGGGGCCAGGTCTGGCCCAGCAGTTGCTGCGCCCCCTGCTGGAGACGCCGGGCGCGGGAGTAGTAGCCCAGACCCTGCCAGAGGAGCAGCAGATCGCGCTCCTCTGCCGCCGCCAACACCTCCAGGCCGGGCACGTGGGTCATCCAGCGCTGCCAGTAGGGCAGGGCCACCCGCAGCTGGGTCTGCTGCAGCATCACCTCGGCCACCCAGATCGGATAGGGGTCGAGGCCCTCCCCGCCACGGGGCCGGCCACCATCCCCCCGCAGCTTCCAGGGAAGGGTGTGGCGGCCTGAGCCCGCCCACCAGGCCAGGAGCCGCCGGCGCAGCTGCGGCGCCAGCGCGGCGAACGCGTCCCAGCTCGCATCTCCCACTGTCAGCAGCCAAGGATTCCGGCAACCCTGCCAGGGGATGGCATCAACCCGGCGGCCCGGACAACAACCGGGTCCGGATGCTGGCCAGACCGGCAGGCAGCGATCCATGTGCACATCACTCCTCTATCGCGACCGTGCCGGTCGGGCCTATGTGGGCCGCACGCTCGAACTCACGATTGATCTCCCCTACCTGGTGGCACGCTTTCCGGAGGGGCTGGAGCTGGAGTCAGCGTTTCCCGGCCATCCAGCGCTGCGCTGGACCAACCGCTTTGCCGTGCTGGCGGTGACCATGCCAGCGGAGGCACCGGCGCCGGAGCGGAAACCCGGGCCGGGCGAGCTCAAGGTGATCGAAGGACTGAACAGCGCCGGGCTGTCTGTGAGTGTGCAGGCCTACGCAGCGGCCGGCGGTCCCCAGGCGGCGGTGGATCAGGACAAGGCCGTGCTCTCGGCGGCAGACCTGGGGGTGTGGGCCCTGGGCCAGTTCGCCACGGTGGCCGAGGTGAGGGCCGCACTGGAATCCCAGCCCGTGCTGCTGCCGCGGATTCCGATCCTCGGCGGTCTGGAGATGCCCTTCCACTACGGCATCCACGACGCAGGCGGCGACAGCCTGGTTGTGGAGTTTCACAAGGGCCAGCGCACGGTCCTCGACAACCCGGTGGGCGTGCTCACCAACGCACCGCAGTTCTCGTGGCACCTCACCAATCTCAACAACTACACCTTTCTCGACAACATCGACCGGTCCAGGGCGCTCTTCGGTTCCTTTCAAGCGGTGCAGCCGGGCTCAGGCGTCGCCAAAGCCGGCCTGCCGGTGACGGACACCTCGCCGGATCGCTTCATCCGCGCGGCGTTCTATGCCCAGTTCGCCGAAAAGCAGTCGGATGCGGATCAGGCCGTGCGCATGGTCGCCCATCTGATGAACAACTTCGACCGACCGCGGGGCATCACCGTGGATCCGCCCCAGGAGGGAGTGGAGCACCTGCAGGTGGAGGGCGTGGCCGTTCCCCAGGCACCCACGGAGTTCACATCCTGGACGAGCCTGTCTGACCTGGAACGGCGACTGCTCTTCCTGCGCGATGGTGGCGGCATGGACTACGTGCGTCTTGACCTCACGGCCCTGGCAGGGCACACCTCCTTCGTGGCCAAGCCGATGCAGGCGCTGATGGCACCCACGCCCGACGCCAGCCAGGAGCTCGCCGACTGATCCCGGCGCCGGTGCCTCGGGGCCGACCCGCCCGGAGCTGGGTGTTCCCGGGTCAGACCACCCGGTAGCGCTCCGGATCCGCCAGCAGGGTGGAGAGATCCGGCACGGCCGCGAGGGTTTCGCCGGTGCGCAGCCGCAGCAGACGGGAGTGGAAGGCGCCGGGTTTCACCCCCTGGGAGCGCCAGCGCAGCACCTGCCAATCGAGCCCGAACACCCGGAACAGCAGGGCCTGGAGGCGCAGGCCGAGCGTGACCTCGGCCGGCCGGTCCCGGCGCCGCAGCGGCCGGCCCAGCAGCGCCGCCTTCTCCCGCATCCGGCGGGGCACGCGCTCCCGGACCTGCTCAGGGGGGAGGGATTCGAACAGACGGACGAGGCGCTGGTGTTCGGGGGTCACGGCGTTGTAGCGGCGGCGGCTGCCGCGGTGGTTGTGGGTCACCACCCGGATGCCGGCCAGCTCGGGCGTGAAGGCGAAGCGGCCACCGCGGCGCCAGGCGCGCAACAGCCAGTCCCGCAGGGGGGTGCGCCACAGCCGGCTGGAGTGGGTCCAAGTGCCCACCCGGCGGGCGAAGGCGGTGCGCACCAGCCAGAAGCT
The DNA here is from genome assembly GCF_000155635.1 of Cyanobium sp. PCC 7001. Taxonomy (NCBI): domain Bacteria; kingdom Bacillati; phylum Cyanobacteriota; class Cyanophyceae; order Synechococcales; family Prochlorococcaceae; genus Cyanobium; species Cyanobium sp. PCC 7001. The sequence goes on along the minus strand of NZ_DS990556.1, from coordinate 2,104,525 downwards.
GCTGGGGTCGTAGAAGAGATCCTCACGCCGCAGCAGCATGCGCAGATCGCGCAGGGCCGGCCCCAGCGTGATCCGCTTCATGAACACGGGCCGGATGCGGCCTTCCGGATCCTCGTGGCAGTTCACCAGCTTCAGGGCCGGAGCCAGGAGCACATCGGCCCGGGCCTGCTCCAGGCGCCGCAGGCCCTGCTCCAGGTGGTCGGGCAGCAGCAGGTCGTCGTGGTTGAGGAAACACACCACCGGCGCGCGCACCAGGGCCAGGCCGAAGGAATTGGGGCCCGACTGCTCCCCGAAGCGCTCGGTGAGGTTGTAGTAACACAGGCGCGGATCGCCCAGCTGCTCGAGCATGGCGCCGGTGTCGGGGTCGCAGCAGTCGCCCACCACCACCGCTTCCCAGTCGGGACAGGTCTGCAGCTGCAGGGCCCGCAGGGTGCTGCGCAGGGCATCCACCCGCCGGTAGGTGGCAATCACGAGGCTGACGCGGGGCGCGGGGGCGGGGGTGGCTGCGGGCGTGGGGGCGGCCATGGGCTCAGAGGTAGGCCAGCAGCATGGAGATCAGGCTGCGGGCTTCGTTGGAGAACACCCCCTGGCGCTTCACCAGCCGCTCGATCTGGGCCAGGGTCATCCAGCTGAGCGAGGGGGACTGGGGCGGCGCCTCGGCGGAATCGAGCAGGGCGATGGTGTAGCGGGCCACCGAGCGGTAGAAACGGCCGCCCTCGTCGGAGTGGAGATTGGAGAGCACGGGGGTGGAGCGCCGGTGCAGCGCCTCCAGCAGCTCCTCCTCGGCATCGAGCTCCGGCACCGGCGAGGGGGCGCCGCCGGCATCCTGCAGCGCCGGTCCGTACTGGAAGCCCTCCTTGAAGCCGATCTCGGCGCGGCAGCGGAACAGCAGGTGTAGCACGCCATCGAACTCCCGCGCCAGCAGCACGGCCGTGCCCTCCCGCTCCTGGGCCACGATCGGCTGGTCCCAGCTGCGCACCTCGCGCTCGCTGGAGCTCACCGCCACCTGGCGCACGTCGAAGCTGCCGGCGGGCCCGAGCAGGCGGAGCTGGCGGCCCTCCAGCCAGTCCACCTGGTCGTCGAGCGGAACGGTGGCCACAGCGAATGGATGGGCGGCCCGCAGCGCCTCGAGGCGCTGGAGGATCAGGGCATCGCTGCTGTGCTCCTGCTCCGGGCCGGAGGCATAGGAGCGCAGCAGGGCCTCGCCGAATCCGCCCTCCCCCCGGCAGCGGCCGAAGGGACCCTCGCCACCGGCCAGGGCCGACCAGTCGGAGGAGGCGAGCACGGAGCGGGCATCGGTGTTGATCTGGAAATCACTCACCAGCAGGGCGCACACCTCCCGCACCGGCGCCCAGCGGTACACGTCGTCGAGGTCCAGCTCCAGGTCGCCGGGCAGCTCCACCGTCATGTTGCGGTTGTACTTGCCCAGGAAACGGGTGCCCTGCTCCGACTGCAGGCTGTCAGCCCGCAGCGTGGCTGCCGGATCGCCGGTGAAGTACTGGAGGAAGGGGGTGGGCTTGCCGTGGTGCAGCCGCTTGTAGTTGCTGCGGGTGGCCTGCACCGAGGGGGCGGCCTGGGCGAGACCGATGTTGCCGGGCTCGGGCTTGGCCTGGATCAGCAGATGGGGTTCGCCGCCGCGCCGCTGCAGCAGGAAGCCGAGGATGCCCACCTCGGGCTGGTTGATCAGGGGCTGGCGCAGGGTGGTGCGGCCGCCGGCGGTGGCCTCCACGCCCACGATGCTGAAGAAGCCACCGGAGTTGTGCTGCAGCGCCCCATCCCGGTAGCGCCACTCGCCGGACTGCTGCCAGGGAATCTCCCGGACGGTCATGTCGCAGAGCCCGCGGCGGCCTTCCAGCCAGGACAACAGCGACTCGGAGGGCATGGGCAGGGCTCAGGACAGGAGCGCCCCGGGGCGCTCAGCGACCGAAACTAACCCTGGAAAGCGCGCTGCCCGGCAGGCCACCTCAGCTGGCCCTATCAGCTGGCCCCATCAGCTGGCCACGTAGGCCTCGACTGCACTGCTGAGCCGGCGCAGGCCCGCCAGACCGTCGCGCTCGAGGTTGCGCACCCGGTCGCGGCTGATGCCCAGGATGCGGCCGATGCCGGTGAGGCTCATGGGCTCGGCCATCTCGGCCGACTGGGGATCGATGCCGTAGCGCATCTTCAGCACCCGCCCCTGCAGCTCCGGCAGCTGCTCCAGCAGCGCCCGCAGGTCTCCCTTCAGGCACTCCCCGTCCACACGCTCCTCCGGCAACTCCCCATCCCCCGCCAGCAGATCCAGCAGCTCCGTGTCCTCCCCATCCCCCACCTTCGTCTCCAGACTCACCGGCTGACGCGCGCGGCACAGCAGGTCCTTCACCTCCTCCTCCGGCAGCTCCACATACCCCGCCAGCTCCGTCACCGTCGGCGTGCGGCCCAGCTCCTGGCTCAGTTCGCGCTGGCCCTTCTTCAGCTTGTTCAGCGTCTCGGTGATGTGGATCGGCAGACGGATCGTGCGGCTCTTCTCCGCAATCGCCCGCGTGATCCCCTGGCGGATCCACCAGTACGCATACGTACTGAACTTGTAGCCCCGCGTCGGGTCGAACTTCTCCACGCCCCGCACCAGGCCGATCGTTCCCTCCTGGATCAGATCCAGCAGCTCCATGTTCCGCTTGGTGTACTTCTTCGCCACGCTCACCACCAGCCGCAGATTCGCCGCCACCATCCGCTCCTTGGCCCGGCGGCCCGCCTGCAGACGCTTCTTCAGCACCGCCGGGCTCAGGCCCGCCGCCTTCGCCAGCTCCGCCGCGCTCGGTGCCGTTCCCCCAGCCCGCATCGTCAGCTCCTGCTCCATCTCCTCCAGCGCCATCAGCTCCTGCACCTGGCGGCCCAGCGTGATCTCCTGCTCGTGGGTCAGCAGCGGCACCCGGCCGATGTCCCGCAGGTAGCTGCGCACCAGATCGCCGTCCAAGGCAGGCACGGAGCGGGCCGGAGCGGAGACCGGCCGCGTCGCGGCGGCGACGGCGGAAGGGGAGGGGGCGAGAGCGAGCGTCATGGTTCAGGCCCTTGAAGATCCGTTAAGCCTAACCTGAAGAAGTGTGAACGCTCTCTCATCTAGCCGATCCGGGCCATGAGCCAGCTCGCCGTGGTGAGGTAGATGAACACCCCGGCCACGTCCGTGGCGGTGGTGATGAAGGGGGCCGACATCAGGGCCGGATCCAGCTTCAGACGGTCGAACAGCAGCGGCAGGGCCGCCCCCGCCGTGGCCGCCAGGGTGGTGATCGCCAGCAGGCTGATCCCCACCGAGAGTCCCACCAGCGGCCCGTCGCCGCGCCACCAGGCCCAGGGCACCACCACCACCAGCATCAGCAGCCCCAGCAGGGCGCCGGCCACCGCCTCCCGCACGATCGTGCGCAAAGGCCCCAGCGACTGGATGCGCTGGGTGCTGAGGCCGCGGATCACCACGGTGGAGCTCTGGGCGCCCACGTTGCCGCCCGTGCCGATCAGCAGGGGGATGAAGGCGGCCAGCACCACCACCTGGCTCAGCACCTCGCCCTGCAGGGCGATCACCTCGGAGGTGAAGCCGTTGGCCACCACGAGCACGGCCAGCCACACCACCCGGCGACGGGCCACGGTGAACAGGTTGCTCTGGAAGTAGTCGTCCTCGTCGCCGGCCTGCACGGCGCCGGCGGCGTAGAGGTCGCGGGTGGCCTCCTGCTCGATCACGTCGATCACGTCGTCAACCGTGACGATCCCCACCAGCCGCTCCTCCCGGTCCACCACCGGCACGGCCAGGAAGTCGTAGCGCTGGATCGCCCGCGCCACCTCCTCCTGGTCGGTCTCGGTGGACACGCTCACCACCTCCCGCGTCATCACATCACCGATGCGGTCCTTGGGATCGGCCACCACCAGATCCCGCAGCGACAGGATGCCGGTGAGATGGCGGGAGCCATCGGTCACGTAGAGGGAGTAGACGGTCTCGGTGTCGCGGGCCCGCCGCCGCACCAGTTCCAGGGCCTGGGCGGCGCTGTGGAATTCCTTGAGGTCGATGAACTCGGTGGTCATCAGCCGGCCCGCCGTTTCGGGCTCGTAGCCGAGCAGCTGGGCGGTGACCCGCCGCTCCGCCGGGCTCAGCTCGGCCAGCAGGCGCCGCACCACCTTGGCGGGCAGCTCATCGAACAGCCGCACCCGATCGTCGGGCGACATCCGCTCCACCAGCTCCAGCACCTCGCCCGAGCGGAGCCGATCGAGCAGGCTCTGCTGCACGGTGCCGTCGAGGTACTCGTACACCTCGATCGCCTCGTCCTTGGGCAGCAGGCGGAAGGCCAAGGCCTGGAGGGTGCGGGGCAGGGTGCCGATCGCCTCGGCGATGTCCACCTCCTGCACCGGCTGGAGCAGCAGCTTGGCGCCGTCGTAATTGCCGGCCTCCAGCAGGGTCGCGAGCTGGCGCGACACCACCTCGGCCAGCACCACGCGGCTGCCCGCGGCGGTCTCGTGGTTCGGGGCGTTCGCCTCGCTCATCGGCTCAGTGGCACCCGCTGCTGGAGTTTATGGGCCGGGGGCCATCGCGCAGCCGCTAGCGTCCGCCGGCCCGACGTGCAACTCCATGACCGTGAACGTGAGCGATGTAGTGGTGCGTGATGCCGAAGGCGGCGAGCGCCGGCTGGGCGAGTGGAACGGCCAGGTGCTGCTGATCGTGAACGTGGCCAGCCGCTGCGGCTTCACCCGCCAGTACGCCGGCCTCCAGAAGCTGCAGGACACCTACGGGCCCAAGGGCCTGGCCGTGCTCGGCTTCCCCTGCAACGACTTCGGCGCCCAGGAACCCGGCACCCTGCCGGAGATCCAGCAGTTCTGCTCCACCACCTACGGCGCCGATTTCACCCTGTTCGACAAGGTGGCGATGGCCGAGGCGCCCTACACCACCCTCACCCAGGCGGACCCGGCCGGGCCGGTGGCCTGGAACTTCGAGAAGTTCCTGGTGGGCAAGGACGGCACGGTGCTGGCCCGCTTCAAGAGCGGCGTGGAGCCCGAATCCGCGGAGATCACCGGGGCGATCGAGGCGGCCCTGGCGGCCTGATCAGCCGGCCAGCCAGCCGCGGCGGCTGCCGGCCGGGCCCTCCAGCTGCACCTGCAGCCAGCGCTCACCGCCGGGCTGCACCCAGGCCCGCAGCACCCGCAGGGGCTCGCCGGCGGAGGCTTCGCTGATCACCGGCGCCTGGTGCTCAGGCGCACAGCGCAGCACCTGGGGCACCGGGCTCAGCAGCGGTTCGCGGCTGCTCTGGCGCCGGCGCAGTTCCGGAGCGCGCCACTCGGCCCCACCAGCCGGCAGGGCGGCCGGTGCCACCAGGGCGAAACCCAGCAGGGCGATCCAGCGCCAGGCCGCGAGCAGGGGTGGGGAGGAACCCATCGAGGAACCCATCTCAGATGTCGAGCTGGGCAAGGTCGAGCTCGGCGCTGTGGGTCTCGATGAACTCGCGGCGGGGGGCCACCTTGTCGCCCATCAGGATCGTGAAGATGCGATCGGCCTCGAGGGCATCCTCGATCTCCACCCGTTTCATCATCCGGGTGGCCGGATCCATGGTGGTTTCCCACAGCTGCTGGGGCATCATTTCGCCCAGACCCTTGAACCGCTGGATGGTGTAGTTGGCCTTCTCGCCGAAGCTCTCGATGGTCTTCTTGAGGTCGCCTTCGTTGTAGCAATAGGTGTGGTTCTTGCCCCGTTCAACTTTGTAGAGCGGCGGGCAGGCGATGTAGATGTAGCCGCCTTCCACCAGCGCCTTCTGATAGCGGAAGAAGAAAGTGAGGATCAGGGTGCGGATGTGGGCACCGTCCACATCGGCGTCGGTCATGATCACGATGCGGTGGTAGCGGAGATTCTTCTCGTCGAAGTCTTCGCCCTTGATGCCCAGGCCCAGGGCAGTGATCAGGGCCTGGATCTCCGTGTTCTTGTAGATCTTGGCGTCGTCGGTCTTCTCGATGTTGAGGATCTTGCCGCGTAGGGGCAGGATGGCCTGGAAGCGCCGGTCACGGCCCTGTTTGGCGGAGCCTCCGGCGGAATCGCCCTCCACGATGTAGATCTCCGATTCGGAGGGGTCGCGGGAGGAGCAGTCGGCCAGCTTGCCGGGCAGGGTGGAGCTCTCGAGCACGCTCTTGCGGCGCACCAGCTCCCGGGCCCGGCGGGCGGCCTCGGCGGCATTGAAGGCCTGGATGGCCTTCTCGAGGATCAGGTCGATCACCGAGGGGTTGAATTCCAGGAATTCCCCGAGGGCTTCGCCCACCAGGGTGTCCACGATGCCGCGCACCTCGGTGTTGCCGAGTTTGGTCTTGGTCTGGCCCTCGAACTCGGGCTCCGGCACCTTCACCGACAGCACGGCGGTGAGGCCTTCGCGGATGTTCTCGCCGGCCAGGTTGGCATCGGCATCCTTGCGCTTGCCGCGCTTCTTGGCGAAGGCGTTGAGGGTGCGGGTGAGCACCGTCTTGAGGCCCTCGATGTGGGTGCCGCCATCCACGGTGCGGATGTTGTTGGCGAAGCCGAGGATGCTGTCGGAGTAGGCGTCCACGCACCACTGCAGCGCGGCCTCCACCTGAACACCCTCCTTCTCGGCGTTCACGTAGATGATGTCGGGATGAAGCGGATCCTTCTCCGCATTCATGTAGGCGACATACTCCTTGATGCCGCCCTCGTAGAAGTAGATGTCCTCGTGGGGTTCGCCGGCGGCGTTGCGGGCACTCTGCCGCTCATCGCGGAACACGATGCGCACGCCGCCGTTGAGGTAGGCGAGTTCGCGCAGACGGGAGGAGAGGGTGGCGTAATCGAAGCTGATGCCGCCGGTGAAGATCTCGCTGTCGGGCTTGAAGCACACGGTGGTGCCGGTGCGGCCCTTCTCCCCCGGGGCTGAGGCGAGGCTGCCGATCGCCGCGCCGCGCTCGAAGCGTTGGGTGTGCACCTGGTCATGGCGGTACACGGTGACCTGCACCCACTCGGAGAGGGCGTTGACCACCGACACGCCCACGCCGTGGAGGCCGCCCGACACCTTGTAGCCGCCGGAGCCGAACTTGCCGCCGGCATGGAGCACGGTGAGCACCGTTTCCAGGGCGCTCTTGCCCGTGCGGGGGTGGATGTCGGTGGGGATGCCGCGGCCGTTGTCGGAAACGGCACAGGAGCCGTCCTCGTTGAGCACCACCAGGATCTGGTCGCAGTGGCCGGCCAGGGCCTCGTCCACCGCGTTGTCCACCACCTCGTACACCAGGTGGTGCAGACCCCGGGGGCCGGTGGAGCCGATGTACATCCCGGGCCGCTTGCGCACCGGTTCCAGGCCTTCCAGCACCTGGATCTGCTCGGCGCCGTACGCGGCCTGAACTTTCGTGGCTTCGCTCATGCGGGAGGGGCTTCCCAGGGGTCGGGCAGAGGCGGCGACTGGCCCTGGGCAAGAGGGGGCGAGAAGCGGTGAAACCCCTTCTCCAGCGGGCAATCTACCACCGGGCACCGGGGTTTCAGGCGGGGCGGCGGCCAGCTGCCAGGGTGGGGGAATGGCCTCCCCCGCGCCTGCCCCCGCGCCACCGCCTGCGCCTGCACCGACGCCCCTGGTGATCGTGCTGCTGGGGCCCACCGCCAGCGGCAAGACGGAGCTGGCGATCGGCCTGGCCCGGGCGCTCGAGCTGGCGGTGCTGAACGTGGACTCCCGCCAGCTCTATCGCGGCATGGACGTGGGCACCGCCAAGCCCACCCCGGCCGAACAGGCCCAGGTGCGCCATGAACTGCTCGACCTGCGGGATCCTGACCAGCCGATCAACCTGGAGGAGTTCCGGGCCGTGGCGGCGGCCCAGATCCAGGCCGAGCTGGAGCGGCCCCGCCCGGGCCGGCCGCTGGCCCTGCTGGCCGGCGGCAGCGGCCTCTATCTCAAGGCCCTCACCCAGGGACTGCGCCCGCCGGCCGTGCCGCCCCAGCCGGCCCTGCGCCGGCAATTCAGCGCCCTGGGGCAGCCCACCTGCCACCAGCTGCTGCGGGCCGCCGATCCGATCGCCGCGGGACGCATCGCTGCGGCCGACTCGGTGCGCACCCAGCGGGCCCTGGAGGTGCTCTATGCCACCGGGCGGCCCCTCTCCAGCCAGCAGGGCTGCACGCCGCCGCCCTGGCAGGTGCTGGAGCTGGGACTCGACCCGCCCGACCTGCGCGAGCGCATCCGCCGCCGCACCGTGGCCCTCTACGCCGGCGGGCTGCTGGAGGAAACGGCCCGGCTGCGGCAGCGCTACGGCGCCGATCTGCCGCTGCTCGCCACCATCGGCTACGGCGAGGCCCTGCAGGTGCTGGAGGGCCACCTGGATGAAGCGGCCGCCATCGCGCTCACCACCCGGCACACCCAGCAGTTCGCCAAGCGGCAGCGCACCTGGTTCCGGCGTCAGCACCGGCCGCTGTGGCTGGAGGGCGACACCACGGCCCTGCGGCTGGAGCAGGCGTTGCGGGAGATCAGACGCGTTCTACTGTGAAGGGTGTGCCTCTGTGCGCCGCGGCCTCCCAGCCCTGCGCGAACCACGGGGCCCACGCGAGCCCAGAGCGTCCGGACCCGCAACCCCCGCAAACCTCAACCCCCCAAACCTCAACCCCACTGAATGCCCCGTCCCCGTTTTGACCGTCGTGCTCCCGTTCGGGAGCTGCCCAACATCAATGAGCGGATCAACTATCCCCAGTTGCGGGTGGTCGACGCCGACGGCAGTCAACTTGGAGTGATCACGCGGGAGGCGGCCCTGGAGGTGGCGCGGGACCGGGAGCTCGACCTGGTGCTGGTGAGCGAGAAGGCCGATCCGCCGGTGTGCCGGATCATGGACTACGGCAAGTACAAATTCGAGCAGGAGAAGAAGGCCAAGGAGGCCAAGAAGAAGTCGCACCAGACCGAAGTCAAGGAGGTCAAGATGCGCTACAAGATCGACCAGCACGACTACGACGTGCGGATCGGTCAGGCCTCCCGCTTCCTCAAGGCGGGCGACAAGGTGAAGTGCACCGTGATCTTCCGCGGCCGCGAGATCCAGCACACGGCCCTGGCTGAAGTGCTGCTGATGCGCATGGCCAAGGACCTCGAAGCCGCAGCCGAGATCCAGCAGCCCCCCAAACGGGAGGGCCGCAACATGATCATGTTCCTGAGCCCGCGCAAGGCCGCGGCGGCCAAGGGCGGCGGCGGCAAGCCCGCCCCGGCCAAACCCGCTCCCGTGAAAGCCGCGCCCGTCAAGTCCGTGGTGCGCTCCGGCGGCACGACGGCGGCCGGGGGCCCCGAGGCCAGCGCGGCCGAACCGAAACCGGCTGGCTGAGTCAGCCCAGGCGCTCGGCGAACAGCTCCAGCATCTGGCGCCAGCCCTCGGCGGCGGCCTCGGGCGCGAAGTCACCGCGGTGCTCGCACATGTAGCCGTGGCCGGCCCCCGGCGCCACCACCAGGCGCCTCAGCCGCTCCGGGTGCCGACGTCCGTCGGCCTCGAGGGCGGCGGCGATGGCCTGCTGTTCCTCGGGGGGCATGAGCGGATCCTCGGCGCCGCAGAAACAGAGCAGGTGACCGGGGATGCGGGGCACCACCTCCAGGCTGGGCGGACCGCCGCCGGGGCGGAACACCGACACCCGGGCGCCGTAGAAGTCACAGGTGGCGGCCACGCCGTCAAGGCTGGCCACCAGCAGGGCGAGGTGGCCGCCGAAGCAGAAGCCCACACAGCCCACCGGCCGCTGCTCGAGGCCGGGCTGGGCCTGCAGCCAGGCGATGGCGCGGCCGGCGTCAGCGAGGCTGTCAGCCGCCGTCACCTGATCGCGGTGCAGACGGCCCGCCGCCAGGCCCGCCTCGTCGTAGCTCACATCCAGATCCGGGGCGGTGCGGGCGAAGATCGGCAGGGCCAGGGCGGCGTAGCCGGCGGCGGCGAGGCGATCCGCCACGGAGCGCACCCAGCTGTTGAGGCCGAACACCTCAGGCAGCACCACCACCGCCGCCCGCGGCGCCCGGCCCTCCGGCCGGGCCCACCAGCAGCGCAGCGGCACGGCACCCTCGGCGGTGAGGTTCTGCCAGCCGGAGAGCACCGGCAGGGGAGCGGCGGCAGCCATGGAAGCCAGGGATCGCTGCGCCGATTCTGGCCACGAACCGGCACACTCCCGTATGCCAACGGGGGGATTGTCCGCGTGGCGGATGCTCCGTAAGGTGTGCCCCTGCTCCCCAGGCCCACTCCGGCGTGCGATTCCACATCCAGCAGGAAAGCGACATCCCGGCGTCGACCCAGCTCTACAACCAGATCTGCTTCGCGATCGCGGCGCGCCACTACCCGCCCGGTCACCGGCTGCCCAGCACGCGCCAGCTGGCGATGCAGACCGGCCTGCACCGCAACACGATCAGCAAGGTGTACCGGCAGCTGGAGACCGACGGCGTGGTGGAGGCCATGGCGGGCTCCGGCATCTACGTGCGCGACCAGCAGAAGCCGCGCGAGATCAAGCCGCCGCCGGGCCCCCGCAGCCGGGCCCTGCCCGACCTCGACCGCCAGGTGCGCGAGAGCATCGACGGCCTGCTCAACGGCGGCTGCACCCTGCAGCAGGCGCGCGACATGCTCACCCGCGAGATCGACTGGCGGCTGCGCTGCGGCGCCCGCGTGCTGGTGAGCACGCCGCGGGAGGACATCGGCGCCTCGATGCTGATCGCCGAGGAGCTGGCCCCGAACCTGGAGGTGCCGGTGGAGGTGGTGCCGATGGAGGAGCTGGAGGGGGTGCTGGAAACCTCGAACAACGGCACGGTGGTGACCAGCCGCTACTTCCTGCAGCCGGTGGAGGAGATCGCCAAGCGCCACGGGGTGCGGGCGGTGCCGGTGGACCTCAACGACTTCCGCCACGAGCTCGGTCTGCTCAAGGAGCTGCGGGCCGGCAGCTGCGTGGGGCTGGTGAGCATCAGCCCCGGCATCCTGCGGGCCGCCGAGGTGATCCTGCACAGCCTGCGGGGCAACGAACTGCTGGTGATGACGGCCAACCCCGACACCGGCAGCCGGCTGCTGGCCCTGCTGCGGGCGGCCAGCCATGTGCTGTGCGACCGGCCGAGCCTGCCACTGGTGGAGCAGAGCCTGCGTCAGAACCGGGCCCAGCTGATGCGCATGCCGGTGGTGCACTGCGCCCAGAGCTACCTGGGCAGCGCCACGATCGATCAGCTCCGCAAGGAGATCGGCGTGATGGCCGCCTAGGGCAGGCCACTCGACCAGCTGGCTCCACAGCTGTCTCGACAAGCGGATGAAGAGATTCGAACTCTCGACCCTCTCCTTGGCAAGGAGATGCTCTACCACTGAGCTACATCCGCAGGCACCGCGGGCTGCGGCTGAAACCGCTGCCAGGGGCTGGCCGGCATCGCCGACGGGCTGATCATGCACGAGCGGGGGCCCCTCGGTCAAACGCCGCCGGGGTCCGGCAGGATGCCTGCATGTTCAAGGCAATCCGGGCCGACCTGGCAATCATCAAGGAGCGCGACCCCGCCGCCCGGGGCACGCTCGAGATCCTGCTGTGTTATCCCGGACTGCACGCCCTGGTGCTGCACCGCATCAGCCACCGGCTCTGGCGCGGTGGCCTGCCGCTGCTGCCGCGGCTGCTGAGCCAGGTGGGGCGGCTGCTCACCGGCATCGAGATCCACCCGGGAGCCCAGATCGGCCACGGGGTGTTCATCGACCACGGCATGGGCGTGGTGATCGGCGAAACCACCGTGGTGGGCGACAACTGCCTGCTCTACCAGGGGGTGACCCTGGGCGGCACCGGCAAGGCCCACGGCAAGCGGCACCCCACCCTGGCCGAGAACGTGGTGGTGGGCGCCGGCGCCAAGGTGCTCGGCGCGATCACGGTGGGGGCCAACACCCGCATCGGGGCGGGCTCGGTGGTGCTGCGCGACGTGGAGCCCGACTCCACCGTGGTGGGCATCCCGGGGCGGGTGGTGCACCAGAGCGGCGTGCGGGTGGATCCGCTGGCCCACTCGGCCCTGCCCGACACCGAGGCGCGGGTCATCCGCAACCTGATGGAGCGGATCGACGCCCTGGAGGGGGAGCTGGCGCGGGCCCAGGCCTGCCTGCGGGAGGTGGCGGCGGGCCGGCCCCTGCTGGAGCCCTGCCGCGGCGAGGCCCAGAACCTCAAGGACCGGGAGATCCTGGAGTTCCTGGGCGACAACCCCGGCACCACCCGCTGAGCTTCAGACGGTGGCGCCCTGGGGGGCGGGGGCCGGCTGGAACATGAACATCGAATAGATCACGTTGCGGCGCATCTGGGTCATCATCTCAAGGAACATGTCGTAGCCCTCGTTCTTGTATTCGATCAGCGGATCCTTCTGGCCGTAGCCGCGCAGACCCACCGATTCGCGCAGGGCATCCATCGCCTGGAGGTGTTCGCGCCAGAGGGTGTCGATCTGCTGGAGGATGAAGAAGCGCTCGGCTTCCCGCATCAGGCCCGGCCGCTGCTGCTCGATCTGGCCCTCCTTGATGTCGTAGGCATTGCGCATCTGCTCCTGCAGAAAGGCCTTGAGCTCCTCGGTGCCCAGGCCCTTGAGCTGCTCGGGCTCGAGATCCTCCAGCAGGTAGATGAACTCCTTCACCTTGGCCACCAGGCGGCTGAGATCCCACTCCTCGGGCGGCAGGTCAGGATTCACGTAGGCCTCCACGATGTCGTCGATGGTGCGCTCGCCATAGCCGATCACCTGCTGCTTGAGCTCGCGGCCCTCCAGCACGCGTCGGCGCTCGGCATACACCGCCTTGCGCTGGTTGTTCATCACCTCGTCGTACTCGAACACCTGCTTGCGGATGTCGTAGTAGTACGTCTCCACCTTCTTCTGGGCCCCCTCCAGCGAGCGGGTGAGCATGCCGGATTCGATCGGCATGTCCTCCTCCACGCGGAAGGCATTCATCAGGCCCGCCACCCGATCGCCGCCGAAGATCCGCAGCAGGTTGTCCTCCAGGGAGAGGAAGAAGCGGGTGGAGCCGGGGTCGCCCTGGCGACCGGCACGGCCGCGCAGCTGGTTGTCGACCCGACGGGATTCGTGGCGCTCGGTGCCGATCACGTGCAGACCGCCGGCCTCACGCACCCTGGCCTCCTCCTGTTTCACCACCGCGTCGTAGGTGGCCTTCACCGCATTGATGCACTCGCGCAGCTGCTGGATCTGGGGGTCGTCGGTGGGGGCCTTCTCTGCGGCCTGGGCGATGCGGTCCTCCAGCTCGAGCACGGTGAGGCTGCGATCACCCCAGGCCTTCACCAGCTCGCGGGAGAGGGTCACCAGGGCGAGCTCCTGCTCCTCGGGCAGCTCGCAGGGATAGAGGGCGCCGATGGCCCGGGCTTCGCTGGGGGCGGAACCGTTGGGGGAGGCCCCCTTGCCGCCCCTGCCGCCGCCGAAGCCGGAGACCTCGGCGGAGCGCTGCAGAGGCACCGGCGGGCGGTGGCCCTCCTCGGGCCGCACCAGCACGGGCAGCAGCACCTCCCGCAGCTTGAGGCGGGCCATGTAGTCGCTGTTGCCGCCCAGGATGATGTCGGTGCCGCGGCCGGCCATGTTGGTGGCGATGGTCACGGCGCCGGCACGGCCGGCCTGGGCCACGATCTCGGCCTCCCGCTCCACGTTCTCGGGCTTGGCGTTGAGCAGGTTGTGGGGGATCTGCTGCTCGGCCAGCAGGGCGGAGAGCAGCTCCGACTTCTCCACACTGGTGGTGCCCACCAGCACGGGGCGGCCGGAGTTGTTCACCTCGGCGATCTCCAGGGCCACGGCGCGCCACTTGGCGGGCTCGGTCTTGTACACCTGGTCGGTCCAGTCGGCGCGGGAGCGGGGCCGGTTGGTGGGCACCACGGTGACCTCGAGCTTGTAGGTCTTCTCGAACTCCACCTCCTCGGTCTTGGCGGTGCCGGTCATGCCGGCCAGGCGGGGATAGAGCAGGAAGAAGTTCTGATAGGTGATCGAGGCGAGCGTCTGGGTTTCGGGCTGGATGGGCAGGTTCTCCTTGGCCTCGATCGCCTGGTGCTGGCCATCGCTCCAGCGGCGGCCCGGCATCACGCGACCGGTGAACTCATCCACGATCACGGCATCGCTGCCGCGCACGATGTAGTTCACGTCCTTGATGAACAGCTCCTTGGCCTTGAGGGCGTTGTTGATGTAGTGGGCCCAGGGATCGGCCGGGTCGAACAGATCGCTTACCCCCAGCATCTCCTCCGCCTTGGCGAAGCCCTCGTCGGTGAGGGTGCAGCTGCGCTGCTTCTCGTCCACCTCGTAGTCACCTTCGGGGTCGATGCCGTCCTTGCCCAGCTCGGCCGCCCGCACCAACCGCTCGGCCACCTCGGCCGCCTTCTGGTACTTCTCCTGGGGCCTTTCCACCTGGCCGGAGATGATCAGGGGGGTGCGGGCCTCATCGATCAGGATCGAGTCGACCTCGTCAATCACGCAGTAGTGGAAATCGCGCTGCACCACCTCGGCGATGTCGGTGGCCATGTTGTCGCGCAGGTAGTCGAACCCGAGCTCTGAGTTGGTGGCGTAGGTGATGTCGCAGGCGTAGTTGTCGCGCCGGTCATAGGGCGTCATGTCCTGCTGGATCAGCCCCACCGAGAGGCCGAGGAAGCGGTGGATCTGGCCCATCCACTCGGCGTCGCGGCGGGCCAGGTAGTCGTTCACCGTCACCACGTGCACGCCGCGGCCGGTGAGGGCGTTGAGATAGCTGGGCAGGGTGGCCACCAGGGTCTTGCCCTCGCCGGTCTTCATCTCGGCGATCTGGCCGTCATGGAGCACCATGCCGCCGATCAGCTGCACGTCGAAGTGGCGCATGCCGAGCACCCGCTTGCCGGCCTCGCGCACCACGGCGAAGGCCTGGGGCAGCAGGTCATCGAGCAGGTTGCGCTCCCGCTCCAGGGTGGCCTCGAGGGTCAGCCCGCGGCTGCGGCACTCCTCCTGATGGCTGGCCAGCTTCTGGCGGAACTCGCCGGTGAGGCCGCGCAGCTCGTCGTCCGAGAGGGGGGCGATCTCCTCCTCCAGCAGGTTCACGTCGGAGACGACCGGCTGGTAGCGCTTCAGCTTGCGGGCATTGGGGTCACCCAGCAGGAGCTTGAGCATGGTGAGAACGGCTACCAGGTCAGGTCCGCAGCCTACCGAGGCTGGCCGGCCAGCCCGGTGGACGCGGGGTGGTAGTCGGGCACCAGGCGCTGCAGGGCGGCGAGGGCGCCGGCCTCATCCCAGCGGCGCAGGGCGGCCTCCAGGGCAGCCAGCGGCGGCTCGAGACGCTCGGGCTGCAGCGAGGCCTCGCGGGCCCGCCGGATCAGGGGGTGGGCCGTGGGGTCGCTGGCGGAACCCAGCAGCAGCTCCTCGTGCAGCTTCTCGCCTGGCCGCAGACCGGTGTAGTGGATCTCGATCTCACCGTCGGGATGGTCGGCATCGCGCACGCTGGCGCCGGAGAGCTGGATCATCTGGCGGGCCAGGTCGGTGATCCGCACCGGCTCCCCCATGTCGAGCAGGAACACCTCACCGCCGGTGGCCATGGCGCTGGCCTGGAGCACCAGCTGCACCGCCTCGGGGATGGTCATGAAGAAGCGGGTGATCTCCGGGTGGGTCACCGTGACGGGGCCGCCGGCGGCGATCTGGCGGCGGAACAGGGGCACCACCGAGCCGGAGGAGCCGAGCACGTTGCCGAAGCGCACCATCGAGCAGATCGTGCGCTCGGGGTGACGCCCCTGAGCGGCGGCGGCGTTCTGCACCAGGAGCTCGCACAGGCGCTTGCTGGCACCCATGGCGTTGGCGGGGCGCACGGCCTTGTCGGTGGAGATGAGGGTGAAGCGCTCCAGGCCGCAGGCCAGGGAGGCCTGGAGGGCGCTGCGGGTGCCGAAGAGGTTGTTGGCCAGGCCGGCGCAGATGTTGGCCTCCACCAGCGGCACGTGCTTGTAGGCGGCCGCATGGAACAGCACCTGCACGGCCTGGCTGCGCAGCACACCCTCCAGGAAGGCCTGCTCGGCCACGTCGCCGAGCACCTCCACCACCGGCACGGCTGAGCCCCAGGCGGCCAGCTCCTGGCCGATCGCGTAGAGGGCCAGCTCGCTGCGCTCGAGCAGCACCAGCCGCGACGGCCGCAGCCGCAGGATCTGGCGGCAGAGCTCGGAGCCGATCGAGCCGCCGGCTCCGCTCACCAGCACGCTGCGGCCGGTGATCGCCGCCCCCAGCAGGGCGGGGTCGGGCGGCACGCTCTCGCGGCCGAGCAGGTCCTCGATCGGCACCGGTCGCAGGGTGTCGATCGTGGCGCGGCCCGAGGCGATCTCCTCCACCGCGGGCACCTGCAGCACCGGCACGCCGAAGCCCTGCAGGCTGGCCAGCAGGCGCCGACGCTCAGCCTGGGGCAGCGAGGGGGTGGAGAGGATGAGCTGATCCACGCGGCTGCTGCGCAGCAGCCGCGGTAGGCGCTCGGGAGGCAGCACCGGCACCCCGTAGAGGGTGCGGTGCCAGAGGCCGGGGTCGTCGTCGAGGAAGGCGGCGATGCGGGTGTCGTGGCCGAGCCGCAACGCGGCGGCCAGCTGGGCGGCGGCCGCATCCGCCCCCACGATCACCACCCGCTGACGCCGGGGCCGCGGCCCCGGGGGCGCCTGGCCGAGCAGCAGGTCGCGCAGGGCGAAACGCAGGCCGCCGGTGAACACCGTGAGCAGGATCCAGAGCAGCAGCCAGCTGCTGCGGGGCGGCGCCGGAAGCTGCAGCTGTAGGCCGGCGAAGGCCACCAGCAGCACCAGCAGGGCGTTGCGGATGGCCAGCTGGTAGAGGGCAGCACTGCCCACGTAGCGGGTGAGCCCCCGGTACTGGCCGCTGAGGGCATAGAGGGGCAGGCCGATCACCAGCACGGTGGGCAGCAGCCAGAGCGACTGCTCCAGCTCCGTCGGCCAGGGATCGGCCAGGCGCAGCAGGAAGCTGAGCCACACGGCCAGGGGCAGCAGCACCACATCGGCCAGCAGCAGGGGCAGGCGACGCAGCAGCAGCGGGATGCGGCCAAGCCGGGGCCAGCGCGGTGGAAGCGTCACCCTGGCGGCGAGAGGGTGGCGCTCACGCTAGGCGGTGGGTCAAAGGGCACCGCCACGCAGCGCTCCAGCCACGCCCCCAGCAGCAGCACGGCGGCGGCGAGGGCCAGCAGCCAGGGCCAGCCCCCCAGGCGCCAGGCCAGGGCCAGGGCGGCGGTGGCGGCGCTGTAGAGCCCGGCCACCCGCCGGTGGCTCCAGCCCGCCTGCTGCAGCCGCTGGTAGAGGTGCAGCCGGTGGGCCTGCCAGAGGCGGTGGCCGGCCCGCAGGCGCCGGAGCAGGCACACGCCGGCATCGCCCAGCAGGGGCAGGGCCACCAGCAGCAGCGGCAACGACTCCCGCCAGCCCGGCGCCGCCAGCACCGCACTGGCGAGCACCGCACCGAGGAAGGTGCTGCCCGCATCGCCCATGAACACCCGGGCCGGGCTCCAGTTCCAGGGCAGGAAGCCGAGCAGGGCTCCCACCAGGGGCCAGAGAGCCGGCTGGCCGCCCCAGGCGGCGGCGGCCAGCCACACCACCAGGCAACCCGCCACCAGGCCGTCGAGGCCGTCCATGAAGTTCACGAGGTTGATCAGGGCGGTGGCGGCCAGGGCGAGCAGCAGCGCCAGCCACGGCGACTGCCCCAGCGGACTCAGCCCCACCAGGAGGAGCGCCGTGGCCAGCTGGGCCGCCAGCCGCGGCCCGGGCGGAAGGGAGCGGCGGTCGTCGAGCAGGCCCACCAGGGCCAGCGGCAGGCAGAGGGCTGGCAGGCGGAGGCCCAGCAGCAGGGCACCAGCGCTGCCCACCAGGGCGAAGACCACGCCGCCGCCGCGGGGGGTGACGCGCCGGTGGGAGCTGCGGGCGTTGGGATGGTCGGGCAGGGCGCGGCGCAGCCCGGGCAGGAGCAGGCCCAGCAGGGTCCAGGAGAGCAGCGCGGCTGCCAGGGCGAGGACGCCAGCTGGGGCCATGGGGGGTGGGGGCATCGCGGCCGGGCTCCTAACCGCCCCGCCGCTCGAGCAGGGTGAACGGCTCGAAACTCACGCTGATGCCGAACTCCTCGGCGAATTCGAGCACGCGGCACCAGGCCCGGCTCTCCCGCAGCAGGCCGCGCAGGATCACCGGAGCGGGGCCGCTGAGCAGGGTCATCTCGAACAGGGGCCAGCCCACCGCGGGCTGCACCTGGTCGTGGCGGTAGGTGGGCGCCACATCGAGGCTGCCGATCAGGATGCGGCGACGGCTGGCCTCCCAGGCGAAGGGGATCTCGTAGCGGCGCAGCAGATCGGCAGCGAGGGCCCAGGAGGTGCCGTGCTCGTCGATCTCCACCGCCAGCTCCTGGCCGCGGGCCGTCATGGTGGCGGCGCGGCGGAAGGCGAGGGGAGAGGGCTTGGCGGCTTCGGGGGGCGGACTGCCGGCCAGAGCGGCGCGGATGCGCTGGCGCAGCTCGTCGCCACCGGTGGGCGGGCCGCCCTTACTGAGCTGCAGAAAGTCCCAGCGCTCGCCGCTGCCGCCCCAGATCACGGGGCCGTAGTTGTCATGCATCCAGCGGCCGTCGCGGTTGGAGGCGGCCTCGGCGTGGGTCATCACCCGCTCGATCGTGATCTCCTCAGCGCCCCAGCCCCAGCCGCGGGCGATCTCGGCCGCCTCGCGGCACATCCGATCGAGCTGGGCCTCGGTGGGCGGGATCGTCCAGGGATCCGGGCGGCCGCCCATGCAGGCGCAGGAGAGGGCCACGGCATTGCTGTTGCGGCGCCAGGTGTGGGCCGGCAGATCGATCGTGTAGGCGTGCAGGCGGTGCAGCGTGCCGTCACCGGCAATGATCGAGTGGTAGTGCCCCGGCCGCACCCAGTCGTAGGGCGTGGCAGCCCAGTGCAGGTAGATCGTGGCCGGCATCGGGGTGGGCGGTGGCGAGGCGGCTGGGCGGACGGTAGCGACGCTGGGGCCTCAGACCCAGGCTGTCCCCAACAGCCGGAGCCCGCCCTGAGCTGAAGAGTGCATGTAGATTGCATTCACTGCGATGCGTGTTGGTGGCCACCCTGCAGATCCGCGACCTTCCCGATCCCCTGCATCAGCTGCTGCAGCTCCGCGCCCGCCGCCATCACCGCAGCCTGAGCCAGCAGGCCCTCAGCGATCTGCAGCAGGCCTGCGGCGGGGACCCCCGCGAGCGACGCCGGCAGGCCCTCGCCGACCTGGAAGCGCTGGCCGTGGAGCAGGCCGGGCAGCCTTTTGATCCACCTCCAGAGGACCTGATCCGCCAGGACCGTTCCCGTTGACATGACGGCCCTGGGATCGTCCAGCCTGGTGCTGGATGCCTCCGCCGTGGTGCGGATCATCGAGGGTTCCAGCCAGGCCGCTGCCCTTCGCGACGCGGTGCTCCGGGCCGATCTGGTGCTGGCACCGGAACTGATGCTCACCGAGGTGGCCAATGCGCTGTGGCGGCTGCAGCGCTCTGGCCAGCTGGAGGCCACGGGAGTGCAGCAGAGGCTGAGCAGGGCCGCGGAGCTGGTGGATCACATCGAGCCCGATCGGCATCTGCAGGTGGAAGCCCTGGCCCTGGCCTGCCATCTGGAGCACCCCGTGTACGACTGCCTGTATCTGGCGCTGGCCCGGCGCGAAGCAGCCGCCTTGCTCACCGCCGATCGACGGATGCATGAGCTGGCGGAGCGGGTGTTGCCCTGAATCGCGCTCCATCTCCGCTACGGAAGGTCGGGTACGGCAAACTGTCTACGCTGACCAGATCCGGCGATACCGCCATCCAGGTGAACATGCTGGAGGCCAACAGCCAGCTCTCCAGGCTGGCGAATTCCGCTCCGGCCGGTGAGGCGGTGATCATCGCCAGCCACGGCACGGCGCCGAACGAGGCATTCAGCGAGGTTGTGGTGCAGGTGCGCCGCCTGCTGATCGCCCAGGCGCAGGTGGAGGGGCTTCTGGCCGGGTTGGCCACGGGCCGCTGGCCTGGCTGCCCTGGCTCGCTGCAGAGGGCCTGAACCGGTGCCCCGTCGCGCTGCGTCACAGACATCCGCCGGCGAGTACCGCCTGGTGCTGGAGCCGAACCGGATCGAGAAGCAGTACTGGCTGGATCTGTGGCGTTACCGGGAGCTGTTCTGGATCCTGGCCTGGCGCGACATCGCGGTGCGCTACAAGCAGACGGCCATCGGCGTGGGCTGGGCGCTGGTCCGGCCGCTGCTCACGATGCTGGTGTTCACCGTGATCTTCGGCCGGCTCGCCAGGTTGCCCTCGGAGGGGGATGCGCCCTATGCGGTGCTGGTGTTCGCCGGCACGATGCCGTGGCAGTTCTTCAGCACGGCGCTCAGCAGCTGCGCCGACAGCCTGATCGACAACGCCAACCTACTCACGAAGGTGTACTTCCCGCGGCTGATCGTGCCGGCAGCCGCGGTGATCACCAGTTTTGTGGATGCCGTGATCGCTCTGCTGATCCTGGCAGGGCTGATGGTGTGGTTCCAATGGTGGCCCAGCTGGCGGCTGCTCACCTTGCCGCTGTGGATGGGCGTGGCCACGGCGGCGAGCCTGGGCCCGGGGCTGTGGCTGGCCAGCCTGAACGTGCAGTACCGCGACTTCCGCTACGTGGTGCCGTTTCTGGTGCAGTTCGGACTTTACATCAGCCCGGTGGGCTTTTCAAGCGCCATCGTTCCGGAGAGCTGGCAGCTGCTCTACGCCCTCAACCCGGTGGTGGGGGTGATCGAGGGATTCCGCTGGGCGATCATCGGCCAGGGCGCCTTCATCAACCCTCTGGGCTTCTGGCTGTCGATGGCGATCGTGCTGGTGCTGCTGCTCACGGGGCTGCGGCAGTTCCGGCGGATGGAGAAGCGATTGGCGGATGTGATCTGAGATGGGCGATTCAGATGTGGTGATCCGAGCGGAGGGGCTGGGCAAGAAGTACGCCCTCCACCATGAGGCCAACCAGGGTTACACGGCACTGCGGGATGTCCTAGCCCGAAAAGCCAGGGCGGCAGGTGCGCTGCTGAATCCCTTCACCCTGGCTGGCCAGCTGCGAATGGGCCGGCGCAAGGCTGCGCAGACTCGCACGGAAGGCGACGAGGAGTTCTGGGCCCTGAAGGATGTGAGCTTCGAGATCCGCCACGGTGAGCGGGTGGGGATCGTCGGCCGCAATGGAGCGGGCAAGAGCACCTTGCTGAAGATCCTCAGCCGCATCACCGAACCCACTACGGGCCGCGTGGAGATCTGCGGAAGGGTGGCGAGCCTGCTGGAGGTGGGCACGGGCTTTCATCCAGAGCTCACGGGGAGGGAGAACATTTACCTGAATGGCGCGATCCTGGGGATGACGCGGCGGGAAATCCGGGCCAAGTTTGAGGAGATTGTGGACTTCGCCGAAGTGCAGAAGTTTCTCGATACGCCCGTAAAGCGCTACTCCAGTGGGATGTATGTGCGGCTGGCCTTTGCGGTGGCGGCCCATTTGGAGCCGGAGATCCTCGTGGTGGATGAGGTGCTGGCGGTGGGGGATGCCGGGTTTCAGAAGAAATGCCTGGGAAAGATGGAGGACGTAGCCGATCGAGAGGGGCGAACGGTACTGCTAGTGAGCCACCAGCTAAGCTCCATTCAGAGGCTTTGCAATAAGGGAATATTTCTGAGAGACGGCATAATTGCCTGTCAAGGATCAAGCGAGGAAGCGGTTAGTGCCTACATGGATTCATCAAGTCATTCCTCGCACTCAATATACAATGTGCTTACATCAATCAATCGCAGCGGATCAGGCGAGGCACGATTTGAGGATGCTTACTTTGTCGAAGCAGACACAGGCAAAAGGACGAACAGCCTAGCGGGAGGCAAGCCTTACTCCTTTAGAATGCTGATAAGGAATAACACGCTCACAACGCTGAGAGATGTAGTGGTAAGCTATGCGATAACAGACATGATAGGCAGCTGTATTCTTCTCTTCAGGTCCACCTTCGAAGCCATCACATTTGATCTAGGCCCAGGGCATACGATGATAGATTCCGCTATAGAGGTTCTGCCATTGGCTCCATCGGCATATTCGATTGTTTTGTTCTGTTCTCACAGAGACTCACAGGTACTCGATAGCATCTCCGATGCAGTTCAGTTATCCGTAGACAACTGTGTCTTCTTTGACTCAGGATCCCCCGGCCTGCCCTCTCACTGTAAGGTCTTAGTCAAGACAACTTGGTCATCGTATAGCTCTACTAACTCGGGTAAATGCTAGATACAGCGAGGAGGTCCATCAAACGTCGAATTCACCGTGCCGCAGAAGCCGTCACGAAGGCGCTTATTAGAGTGTTTAGACTAGATGCGAGGAAGCTCTACTATGAGAGCAGTGGCATTTTAAAGCACGTCGGCTACGCGAGTGGCGAGAAATGGCTTGTTGAACAATTTTTGCCTCGCCTCCTTTCAGATATCGATGAGCCAGTACTACTTGACATAGGCGCAAATGTTGGAGAATACAGCATTGCACTTGCCAAATCACTCCCGTCATGCCGTTGCTATGCATTTGAACCGAACCCAATAACCTTCAAGGAACTCGCTGCCAACACGGGATCCATATCAAATATTAGGCTGTTTAATTGCGGCGCAAGCAGCAAGGGTCAGCGTAGAAGGATTTTTGTCTATAAGTCAGACTCGTCCACTGGCCACGCCTCACTCTACAGGGATGTTTTCAAAGAATTTCACCTTCAAGATGATGGCAACATCGGCTCCTTAGCCTGCTCCATGGAAAGAATTGATGAGTTAGTGGAATCACGCATTATCGCAGAAGCAGAGATTCACTTTATCAAGATAGACACTGAAGGACATGAGCTTGAGTCACTAAAGGGAATGCTTGGGGTGATTAGAGGGGGCGGGGTTAGGGCCCTACAATTTGAGTTTAATGAAATGAATGTTATAAGCCGAGTTTTTCTGAAAGACTTTTATGACATACTTGGAGACGAATGGAGCTTCTTTAGGCTAGACACCAAAAAACTCATTTCACTCGGCCACAGATACGATCCAGCAAACGAGATATTTAAATTTCAGAACATAGTTGCCATTCGGAAATGCTTTCTTCACCATTCCTGCCTGTAATACTTCTATTGACACTTGTCTCAATTGCCATCAGCTGGCCAGGTCCTCACAGCCTCACCCTCGGTGCATAGCACTAGTCAATCTCATCCAATTTTGCCATTTGGCAACTTGAGCACACTTCCACCTCCTAGACGCTCGGTGCCGCCCCCGCAATCCACAAAAGCACGTGCATGGAGACCCTGACCCTGCTGCTACCTGTGCACAACCGAGGCCACTTGACTGCAGGCTTCATCAAACACGTAGCAAAGCTATTACCACCAAGACTTGCCTTAGAAGTGGTGCTCTTCGATGATGGCTGTAGTGACGAAACAATCGTGATAGCAAGCAGAGCATGGCCCGAAGCTGACGTCGTAACCTTGAACGGACATGCATTCTGGGGAGGGTCTCTGAATGCGATTGCCAGTTACGTGCAGGGCAAAGTTAGCCAAGGGAAAGCGTCTGACTACTATATGCTTTGCAATGATGATATCAGGTTTCTCGACCAAAAGAACATCCTTGCCGGCCTAAAGGCTGTAACTGACATGGCCCTGGTCTGCGCTAGAGGAATCATGGTGAGCCATGAAGATATCATCAACTCGGATGAAACACCATTAAGGCCAGAATGGAAACCAGAGCCAGCGATCCACTACAGCGCAAGGAATGGCAGATTCATCCCTGCGTCTGAAAGACAAATAGTCAATGTAGCTCCTACCAGAGCCATGCTAACAACGCCCAAGCCATGGCTCCACGCCGTCGCGGTGCCGTGCAGCATCCCGCATTATCTGTCAGACTATTGGCTGACGTACAACCTGAACAAGCTCGGCTTTCAGATTGCACATCCAGAGAATTTTACCTGCCTCGTATCCTCAGAAACGACGCGAAACCCACAGAAAGCCAAGACCTCAAACTGGCTTGTCCTCAAACTTGCAAGAATCAAAGGGTGCATCACCAAAACATCCCCGATCTATGTACCAGCGTGGATCTCCTTTTACCGCCAAGACCACCTCACGGTGATAAAACGATTGAAGATTCTTAGTCTCTGGCTTCTCTTCAGAATTTCAAACCTAGCTTTTGCGGTCTTTGGCTGTATCAGACGAGGTCAAGGCAACTGACTCCCTGCTGCTGCAGCCTTTGAATGGGCCGTCTGCACAGCAATCCGTGCTTCTGTTGTCGTGGGCTTGCTTGGCGCCCATAATCGATGAGGTCACTATTGCAACGTGGTGCCCCCACTCCTTCTGATCGCCTGGCGCCGCCCACACACGCTGCGCAAGGTGATCGCCGCCATCCGTCCAGTCGCACCGACCCGCGTGTTCGTGGCCTGCGATGGCCCGAATCCAGATCGGCCTGGTGAGGACGACAAAGTTGCCGCCACCAGAGCGGTTATCGATGGCGAAATTGACTGGCCCTGTTACATCGAGCGGCTCTATTCCGAAACCAACCACGGCTGCCGACTTGGCGTCAGCCGTGCCATCAGCTGGTTCTTCGAGAAAGTGGAAGAGGGCATCATCCTGGAGGATGACTGTGTGCCCCATCCAGATTTCTTCCCCTACTGCTCCACCCTGCTGGAGCGCTACCGCCACGACACCCGGGTGTGGTGCATCAGCGGCAACAACTTCCAGGACGGCCGTTGGCGTGGTGACGGGAGCTATTACTTCAGCCGCTACAACCACTGCTGGGGCTGGGCCAGCTGGCGCCGCTGCTGGCGTCATTACGATGCCGACCTTCTCCAATGGCCAGCACTGAAGGAAAGCGGTCTGCTCCAAACAACCTTTGACAACCCCAAGGAGGCGCTCTACTGGTCACGCATCTGGGACAGGCTTCTCGCTGAAGGAGAACCGGACACTTGGGACTACCAGTGGGCCTTCACCTGCCTAGTGAATGGAGGGTTGACCGCACTTCCAAACCGGAACCTAGTTACCAATGTGGGATTCGGCGAAGATGCTTCGCACACCAACAACCATGCCCTACAGGTACCTATTGATAAAGGCCTTCAAAGACTTGTACACCCAGGCACGCTTTTGCGTGATGCCATGGCAGACTCCTACACATTCTCGAATGTGTATCAATCAACCTTTAAGACCAGGGTTTTCTCGAGACTAAAACGAATTTTCTCGGCACTTGGCCAGCGCCAATCCCACCACGAAGAAAAGCGCCCAAAGGCCTCCATCACCAATAAAGAGAAGAAATCAAGGCTCTACAACCCCTATTGGATTCCAAGAAAGAACATAGAAAGTGCCATTGCATCTCTAGAGTCGCTGGTGCATGGAGACGTTCTTGATTTTGGCTGTGGCTCAATGCCCTACAGAAGATGCTTTAGCCATGCTTCGACATACACAGGGCTCGAGTACGATAGCTCCCTCCCCGCAGGCAAGACAATCAGCCATGGAGCCATCCACCTCTATGACGGAAATAGAATACCCTTTGAGAACCAATCTTTCGACTCAATCGTATCTTTCCAGGTCTTTGAACACGTCAGAAGCCTAAACGAATCTATCCTTGAACTTAAACGAGTTGCCAAGCCGGGCTCGATCCTTTTATTCACAGCCCCTCTGTTATGGCCCGAGCATGAAGCGCCTCACGACTACCGCAGGCTCACTCGTTGGGGCTATGAGCTTCTCTGTGCGGAATGCGGGCTACAAGTTAGGCACATCGAGCCGCTAGGCACTATTTATGATGTTCTTATTGTTTTCATCTTGGATTACTTCAATACGCATCGATCATTTTTTATTCGCTCTCTAACACCCCTCCTGGCGCCCCCCCTCAATCTGCTTGCATGCTTACTGACACGCATCGACAGATGGGCGTCAAGACACGATCGCTTTGGCTACTTGGATTCGATGGTAGTGTGCTCGGTGCCAGAATGAGAATACTTTTGAAGCGAGCACATTCCATGCAATTGCGCGCTTACAACTCCAATCAGCAATCAAAGAGTGATTGATTTAACCTCCTATTCCCTGGCTCCTCAGGAGCGCTCAGATTTGGAGTATTTGCTGGTTATATGCGGCAACAACCCGAGCCTAGAGCAGATCTGGAGCCTCATGGACGAGGCATGGAAAATGTGTGGCTGTGATCAACAGCGTTATCAACATGATAGCTATAGGCATTTTTACAGCCACCCTGTATGGCTGTTGAATGGTATTTACATCGAACAAGATCCGATATCTATGGGCCACAGGCACTCCATCGCAGATTCTGTTGCCCAGCTTGGAGCCAAGCGCATCCTCGATTTCGGAGGGGGTTTTGGTACTCTGGCCAGGCTTATAGCAGGCCGTCTTCCTGCCTCCGAGATTTCGATATATGACCCGCATCCACCAGCTCATGGTCTTCAAGCGTGCAGGGAGTATCCAAACATCACCTATGTCGACACACTCTGTCCTCTCAATTACGACACCATGGTCTGCACGGATGTTCTGGAACATGTACACGACCCACTGAGGCTGCTCGCAGACATAGTGGCAACGGTACAACCTGGCGGACATCTCATCATTGCCAACTGCTTTGCTCCAGTGATCTTATGCCATCTTCCCTGCACCTTTCATCTCCGCCATTTCTTCAGCTGGTGCGCTGAATCCCTAGGGCTGCAGCAGGTGGGTCCATGTAAAGGCAGCCATGCATGGATCTATCGCCGAAGAGCTGACGGGACCATAAATCTAAAAAAAGCACGTCGTCGAGAAGCATTCGCAAAACTACTTCATCCCCTCTTCACCCGGGTTGTCCTACCCGCTCGTCCCATCCTCCGAGGGATCAGAGCCCTCCCCTTCATTGGTGTGCCGCGTTGAAAATCTGCCACATCTCCTTCTCTGATGGACAGGGCGGTGCTGCCCGGGCCGCGCAGCGGATTCACTCCTCACTTCAGGAAGGAACGGCCCATCAAGTTTGCGGCTGGATGCGAGTGAATCGGAACCAGAGCACCCAGTCCAGTATCCAGGGGCCAAAAGGAAGACGGGCAGCAGTCCCCTTGGCTCGCAGCCTGTTCGGTGCACTACTGCCTGTCCTCCAGCGCACGAGCAACCCAGTCCTCCACTCCCCCTCCTGCCTCCCCTGCCGGCTCGACAGGGAACTCAACGCCAGCGATGCCGATCTGCTGCATCTGCACTGGGTGCAGGGGGAGATGCTCTCGATCGAGGCCATCGGCCGCCTCCGCAAGCCCCTGGTGTGGACGCTTCACGACTGCTGGGCCTTCAGCGGCAGTGAGCATTACCCCAATGGCCTGGAGGATCTGCGCTACGAGCAGGGCTACCACCACCACAACCGCCCGCCCTGCCATCACGGCCTGGACCTCGACCGCTGGTGCTGGCAGCGCAAACGCCGGCACTGGCGGCGCCCCTTCCAGCTCGTGTGCCCCAGCCGCTGGCTGGCCGGTTGCGTGCAGCGCTCAGCGCTGCTGGGCCACTGGCCGGTGCGGGTGATTCCCTATCCGCTGCCGACGCACATCTACCGGCCTTGGCCCAAGGAGATGGCGCGGCAACTTTTCGGGCTGCCGGCCGAGGGCCCCCTCCTGCTGTTCGGTGCCTTGGGCGGCAGCCGCGACCCGCGCAAGGGGTGGGATCTGCTCGAAGCCGCCTTGCTCCAGCTCGCGCCCACACTGCCCGGCCTCCAGGCAGTGGTGTTCGGCCAGTCACAACCCCCCGATCCGCCACGGGTGGGGCTGCCGATTCACTACGTGGGCACCCTCCACGACGACCAGTCGCTGGCGCTGCTCTACTCCGCCACCGATGTGATGGTGGTGCCCTCGCGCATGGACAACCTCCCCCAGACAGCCATCGAAGCCCAGAGCTGCGGCGTACCCGTGGTGGCCTTCAACACCAGCGGCTTGCCTGATGCAGTGGAGCACCAGCGGACCGGCTACCTGGCCGAGCCTTTCGACCCCGCCGATCTCGCCCATGGCATTGGCTGGGTGCTGGAGAACTCCGAGGGGCGGGAGAGGCTGGGCCGCCAGGCGCGTGCACGCGCCATTCAACTCTGGAGTCCACAGCGAATTGCAAATCTCTATGCTGCCCTGTACGAAGAGGTTTTGTCAGCCACTTTCACTAGCATGGGCTGAGGGTTCTCGCAAGGCTTGGCAAGCATCCCCAAGATAACCGCACACAATCCCCGTGTTTCCATCGTGATTCCCGTACGAGACGTGGATCCATGGATAGAGACGATTAAAGAGAACTTGCGACTGTGCTGCGACAACAACCTGGAGCTGGAAGTCATTTTTGTCTATACGGCAAAAGTCATCGACGCCTCCTTACCATCACTACAAGAAATCACAGCAAAGTTTGCGCAATATCCTGGTCAGATCCGAGTACTGCCGTGTCTTCAGCCTGGGATCTATGCAGCCATGAACAGCGGCATCAGCAGCTCCAGAGGCAACTATCTCCTGTTTCTCGGAGCCGATGACAGGCTTCTTCCTGGCTTCCTGACGGCCATGAGTCTCCTGCAACAGCTCAGGTCAAGCCCTTGCGTGCTGGCTGACGCCCGCCTGCCGGCCAATACAGAGCAAGACCTGCAGGCCATACGCCGATCAGGAGGCAGGGCGGGGCAAGTGCACTGGCTTCTAGGAATGCCCAGAATTCACCAGGCCATCTTCTACCAACGCTCGTACCTGATCAAGCATCATCTTCGCTATGCAACTGACCTCCGCGTCTGCAGCGACTATCTGTTGACCTGCGAGATCCTATCGAACACCAAGGGAAAGAGCAGCGCGATAGATGCCTGCATTGTTGTCTACAATGACGCTGGATTCTCCTCTCGCCACAAGACTCGGCAGCTCTATTGCGAACATGTTTCCGGCTTCTGGCAAAGTCAACATCTACGCATCTACACTCCATTGGTGATTGCAACAAGATTGTTGCTCCTGGCGTTCAAGGCGATATTGAACTCGTTTTTCGGCACCAGCAGCCAAAGCTCGAGCCGGATCTCGTCTTGACTGCTTTCCGGACCAGGACGGCCTTGCTGGGAAGAGCATGACACTCGCCATCGAAAAGACGAAAGTTCTCGCGGGGATTGTTCTTTACCAACCACCTCCCGAGTCTCAAAAGCTCGTTGAAGAGTTGATCTCTCAGGGCTGCGACATCTGCTCGGTGGTCAATGGCCACAGGTCAGTGAAGGATCTCGCGTTTTACGAGGAGCGCTCCATCTGGATCGAGGTCAATAGCGAGAACGTTGGGCTGGCTGGCGCCCTGAATGCCATCATCACTTATTTCCTGGGCAGCAAGTACACCCATCTGTTCCTCTTCGACCAAGACTCAATGCCCGCTTCCGATTTCATCGACACCATGTTGGAGGAGCATCATGCCTTGGCCGCCCACGCATCGAGCATCGCCTGCATTGCTCCGTGTGTGCGTGATTCCAGGCTAGGCCACCTGGGAAAACACCATGTGCGCGCAGCCACCTCAAAGCCAAGCGCCCTTTCCGCCATCACATCCGGATGCCTGTTCACAAAGGATTCCTTGCGCATGGCTGGCCCAATGGACGATGCACTGTTCATCGATGGCATCGATCATGAGTGGTGTTATCGGGCGCAGTCCATGGGCCTCAGGATCAGTCTCTGCCAGAACGCGATCCTGCATCACGAACTGGGCGACTGGTCCATCGCGCTTGGTCGGGTGCGAAAAACGATGCACAGCAACCCCTTGCGTCACTACTACATCATCAGAAACTCTCTCTATCTGGCTCGCAAGCCCTACATCCCATGGCGCTGGAGAGCGCTGGAGCTGCTGAAGACAAGCCGTCGAGCGGTGGCCTACCCACTCTTCAGTCCCGCCCCAGCACAGTCGCTGCAGATGGTGATCCTGGGCCTGATCCATGGCCTAACGGGGCGCATGGGCAAGCTCAACCGCACACCCAAGTAGCCGAACTCATCACCCCACCAACCCCAGCCGCCTACCGCTGTAGCCCCCCCGCTCCCGCACCCCCGTGCACCAACCCTGGTGCTCCAGGTACCAGCGCACCGTGGCCTCCAGCCCCTGCGCGAAGGCATGGCGCGGCTGCCAGCCGAGTTCGCCGCTGATCCGCGCCGGATCGATGGCGTAGCGACGGTCGTGGCCGGGGCGGTCGGTGACGCGGGTGATCAGACCAGCGTGGGGTGCACCGGCCGGGCGCAACTGATCCAGCAGGGAGCAGATCGCCTCCACCACCTGCTTGTTGGTGCGCTCGCCGTGGCCCCCCACGCAGTAGCTGCGGCCCAGCTGGCCCTGGGTGGCCGCCAGCAGCAGGGCGTCCACGTGGTCTTCCACGTAGAGCCAGTCGCGCACGTTGGCGCCGTCGCCGTAGAGGGGGATCGGCTCGCCGGCGGCGGCCTTGAGGATCACCACCGGGATCAGCTTCTCGGGGAACTGCCAGGGGCCGTAGTTGTTGGAGCAGTTGGTGAGCACCACCGGCAGGCCGTAGGTGTGGTGCCAGGCGCTCACCAGGTGGTCGCTGGCCGCCTTGCTGGCCGAGTAGGGGGAGCGGGGGTCGTAGGGGGTGGTTTCCGAGAAGCGGCCCGTCTCGCCCAGGGAGCCGAACACCTCGTCGGTGCTGATGTGGTGGAAGCGGAAGGCGGCGCGGCGCCCCTCGTTCAGGCCCTCGTGGTGGGCCCGCACCGCCTGCAGCAGGTGGAAGGTGCCGCTCACGTTGCTGGCGATGAAGGCCCCCGGCCCCTCGATCGAGCGGTCCACATGGCTCTCGGCCGCCAGGTGCATCACCAGATCCGGATCGGCCTGGCGCACCGCCGCCGCCGTGGCCTCCGGATCGGTGAGGTCCACCCGCAGCAGCTGGTGGCGGCCCTCCGCTGCGGCCCCCATGCCCGCCAGCACCGCTTCGATGCTGGTGAGATCGCTGGCGTAGCCGCACTTGTCGAGGTTGAACACCGTGGCCGCGCTCTCGGCCAGCAGCCGCCGCACCACCGCCCCACCGATGAAGCCGGCGCCGCCGGTGACGAGCACCCGCCTGCGGGAGCCAAGCAGGGCGGGCAGATCGATCACGGCGGCAGGCTCCTGCTGGGGCTGGCTCTAGCGCCAGAACGCTATCAGCGCCACCACGGGCACCCCGGCGCGCTCTGAAACGCTGCGGGAGCGGCCTGCTTACCCTGGGCAACGCCACGCCGGGCCCCGTGACCGGCGGCCGCCGATGGCCACCCCGTGCAGCCCCCCTACCCACCCCGTGAGCGGCGCGTGTGGTTCTCGCTCGTGCTGTTCCGGCACCGCCTGGCGGACATCCAGCCGCTGCTGGGCTCGATCCGTGCGCTGGCCGAGCAGGCGAATCACTACGGCACGGGCCTGGTGGTGTACGACGGCAGCCCGCCCAATGCTGGCCAGTCCACGGCCGCCGCGATCCAGGCCCAGCTCGCCGGCGTGCCGCTGCACCACAGCAGGGGCCCCAACATCGGCTACGGCCGAGGCCACAACGGCAACTTCGCGGCCGCTGCCCTGGAGCCGGACGATCTCTTCATCGTGACCAATCCGGACATCTGCTTCGAGCCTGCAGACCTGATCCCACTGCTGGACTGGGTGGCCTCCAACCCTGAAGCCGCCTGCGCCGCGCCCCTGGTGGTGGGCGATGACGGGGTGATCCAGTACTCGGCCAAGCACAACCCCACCCTGCTGTCCCTGGCCCTGGGCCGTTTCCCCTGCCTCAAGGCCGTTCCGGGGTGCCGCCGCTACGACCGCTGGCACCGAAACGCCGGCCGCAACTACACACAAGAGATGATCGCCAGCCCCTACCTCTCCGGCTGTTTCCTGGTGATGTCCGCCCGCGCGTATCAGGCCGTGGGCGGCTTCTGCCCCCGCTACTTCCTCCACCTGGAGGACGCCGACCTCAGCCGACGCCTCTCGGCCCTCGGGCTCACCGTGCAGAATCCGATCGGCCGGGTGGTGCACCGTTGGGCCCGGGGTTCCCACCGCTCCCTCCGGCAGACCGTCAGCCTCCTGCGCTCGATGCTGGTGTACGCCTCCCTCTGGAGACTCCCCCTGCTGTGACCGCCGTGGATGTGCACCTGTTCGGAGCCAGCTCCCCGCTCGGCCAGGCGTTCCGCGAGCAGCTGGCACGGGAGCAGGGCTGGGGCACCCTGCACTGCTACGGCAGGAGCGAGAGCGGCCCCACCCGGCTCGACCTGCTCCATCCCGACGGGTGATTTGGGGGGGGGGGGACGGCCCCGCCCTGCTGGTGAGCTTCGCGCCGATCTGCTCCTGGCACCGTCTGGAACGGTGGCTCGCCTGCGGCCACCAGGGAGCACCCCGGCTGGCGGGAGTGCTGGCTGCTCCTCCTCCTCGGTGCTCACCAAGCGCTTCGCAGCCAACCGTATCGACCGGGAGCTGGCAAGCCTGCTGCACCGGGCCGAAGAGCAACTGCTGGCCGCCTGCCGGGGCCGGCACATCCCCAGCTGCGTGCTCCAGCCCACGCTCATCTACGGCCGTGTGGGCGAGCGGGCTGACCGCAACCTCAGCCGGCTGCTGCAACTGATGCGGCGGCTGCCGCTGCTGCCGCTGCCCGCCCAGACCGGACTGCGCCAGCCGATTCACGCCACCCAGCTTGCGGCGGTGGCGCTGGCCCTCAGCCGGCAGCTGGCGAAGGGAGCCGCGCCGCTCCCTGCCTCCCGCATCGCCCTGGGCGGCGATCAGGAGCTGAGCTACGCGGCCATGCTCCAGGCCCTGCAGCAGGCCCTGCCTCAGGAGGATCCGGCCCGCCGCTGCCGGCTGGTGCCCTTGCCTAACCGGCTGTTCACGCTGCTGGCGGTGCCGCTGCTGCTGGGCTCTCCCCGGGCCTTCGAGGCGGTGCTGCGCATGGCGGCCGACCTGGCGGGCTTCACCCCCTGCCATGCCCTGCTGGGCACGGAACCCCAGCCCTTTCCGGTGTTGCCGCTGGGTTGATGCAACGAGCCCAGCTCAGGGCACAAGCCGCCCCAGCACCTGCCGCAACGCCTCCCGCCAGTGCAGGGGCTCCAGGCCCAGCGCCGTGCGGCTGGCGGTGCAGTCGAGCAGGGAGTAGCTGGGCCGGCGGGCCGGGGTGGGGTAGTCGGCAGTGGTGATGGGCTTCACCCGCGCCTGGCGCTGCAGCAGGCCCAGCTCCACGCCCAGCTCACCGATGGCCACGGCGAAGTCGTACCAGCTGGCAGCGCCGGCATCGCTCCAGTGCAGGATGTCCGGCAGACCCACCTCGGCGCGTTCGATCAGGCGCCAGCAGGCCGCCGCCAGGGTGGGGGTGGCCGTGGGGCAGCCCACCTGGTCGGCCACCACGCCGATTTCCTCCTTCTCGCCGTGGAGGCGCAGCATCGTGAGGCAGAAGTTGCGGCCCACCGGGCCATACACCCAGCTGGTGCGCAGCACGTGGACGCGGCCATCCGCCAGCAGCGAGCTGGCCAGCAGCGCCTCCTCGCCGGCCGCCTTACTGGCGCCGTACACCCCCAGGGGGCTGCGGAGCTGGTCCGTGGCGTAGGGGCTGCCCTGGCGACCGTCGAACACGAAATCGGTGCTCAGGTGCAGCAGGCGGCCGCCGGTGCCGGCCAGGGCAGCGGCCAAGGCCTGCGGGGCCCCGGCGTTCACGGCCTCGGCCAGCTCCGGTTCACTCTCGGCTCGGTCCACCGCGGTGTAGGCGCCGGCGTTGAGCACCCAATCGGGCCGGCGCTCCAGCACCAGCTGCCGGCAGGCCTGCGCATCGGCCAGATCCAGCTCGGAACGGCCCGTGGCGATCAGCGTCACCCCCGCGGGGCACTGGGCCACCAGTTCCTGACCCAGCTGGCCGCCGGCGCCGGTGAGCAGCACCGTGAGAGGTGGGCCGCTCATGCGAACAGGTCCGCCTCCGCCAGGGCCGGCGCCACGGCGTCCTTGGCGCTGAGCAG
This sequence comes from Cyanobium sp. PCC 7001, assembly GCF_000155635.1. Lineage (NCBI taxonomy): Bacteria > Bacillati > Cyanobacteriota > Cyanophyceae > Synechococcales > Prochlorococcaceae > Cyanobium > Cyanobium sp. PCC 7001. Next base: position 2,070,737 of record NZ_DS990556.1, on the reverse strand, counting down.
GGGCTGGCCATCCGGCAGACCCTCCTGGGGCCAGGCGATCCCGATCTGCGGGTCATCCCAGCGGATCCCCCGCTCGCACTCCTTGCTCCAGAAGTCGGTGGTCTTGTAGAGCACCTCCGCCTCCGGGCTCAGGGTGAGGAAGCCGTGGGCGTAGCCGGCCGGCACCCACAGCTGCTGCTTGTTGGCGGCACTCAGGCGCACGCCGCCCCACTGACCGAAGGTGGGGGAGCTGGGGCGGATGTCCACCGCCACATCGAAGATCTCCCCCACCAGGCAACGCACCAGCTTGCCCTGGGGGTGGGGGGGCAGCTGGTAGTGCAGACCGCGCAGCACCCCCTGCACCGAGCGGGAGTGGTTGTCCTGCACGAAGGCGGTGGGGCCAGCGGCGGCGTTGAAGGCGTTCTGGTTCCAGCTCTCGAAGAAGAAGCCGCGGTCGTCGCCGAACACCCGGGGAGTGAGCAGAAGCACGCCCTCCAGCACCGCGCCACCGGCGCTGATCAGCGGTTCAACCTGCATGGCCCGTCTCCAGCACCTGCAGCAGATACTCCCCGTAGCCGCTCTTGCGCAAGGGGGCGGCCAGGGCCGCCAGCTGGTCGGCATCGATCCAGCCCATCCGCCAGGCCACCTCCTCGGGGCAGCCCACCTTGAGGCCCTGGCGGTGCTCCAGGGTGCGGATGTAGCTGCCGGCCTCGTGCAGGGAATCGCAGGTGCCCGTATCCAGCCAGGCCATGCCGCGCCCCATCAACTCCACCTTCAGCAGCCCCTCCTCCAGGTACTGGCGGTTGAGGTCGGTGATCTCCAGCTCACCCCGGGCCGACGGCACCACCCGCCGGGCCCGCTCCACCACGGAGTCGTCATAGAAATACAGACCGGTGACGGCGTAGCGGCTCCTGGGCTGGGCCGGTTTCTCCTCAATGCTCAGCACCCGCCCGTCGCCATCGAAGGCCACCACGCCGTAGCGCTCCGGGTCCCGCACGGGGTAGGCGAACACCGTGGCGCCTGCCGCCTGGCCGTTGCAGCCCTGCAGCTGGGGGATCAGGTCGTGGCCGTGGAAGAGGTTGTCCCCCAGCACCAGGGCCGCGGGGGCCCCGGCCAGAAACCGCTCGCCGATCAGGAAGGCCTGGGCCAGCCCGTCCGGACTGGGCTGCACGGCGTACGCGATCGTCATGCCCCAGCGGGAGCCATCCCCCAGCAGCCGCTGGAACGCCTCCTGGTCGGTGGGGGTGGTGATGATCAGCACCTCGCGGATGCCCGCCAGCATCAGCGTGCTGAGCGGGTAGTAGATCATCGGCTTGTCGAACACCGGCAGGAGCTGCTTGCTCACTCCCACGGTGATCGGGTGAAGCCGGGTGCCGCTGCCGCCGGCCAGGATGATGCCCTTGCGCTGGGGGGTCAAGGCGTCCGGGTCACTGGGAGGATGTTCCCATGGACGTGTTGCCATGGTGCCGATCCAGCTGCTCCGCCACGCCCCGGGTGCGCCCGGTCTGCGCTGGCTCGGCCTGGGCCCGGGGCTGCGCCCCACCCGCGGCCTGCTGAAGCTGCAGCGGCTGTTCAACCACCACGCCTTCTGGGCCAGGGAGCGCAGCTACCCCCAGCTGAGGCGGCTGCTGGCCGGCAGCCCGGTGGTGGTGAGCCTGTGGCGCGGCAAGCGGCTGGTGGGCTTCGGGCGGGCCAGCAGTGATGGGGTGTGCCGGGCCGTGCTCTGGGACGTGGTGGTGGCCGGTGATCTGCAGGGCCGGGGCCTGGGCCGGCAGGTGGTGGAGGGCCTGCTCAGCGATCCCAGGCTGCGACGGGTGGAGCGGGTGTACCTGATGACCACCAACAGCGCCGGCTTCTACGAACAGCTCGGCTTCCGGCGGGTGGAGAGCCAGCACCTGCTGGTGCGCCACCCCGGCTAAGCCGGCAGCACAGCTAAGTCGGCAGCGTCGCCATCAGGCTGCCCATCTCGAGGGCCTGCAGGCCGTAGCTCCAGCCCAGGTTGCTCTTGATGCCGGCCCGCTCCAGGGCCTGCTGCATGGTGTCGGTGGTGAGCACCCCGAAGATCACGGGCACGCCGGTCTGGCGGCTCACGGCGGCCACGCCCTTGCTCACCTCGCTCACCACCACATCGAAGTGGGGGGTGTCGCCGCGGATCACGGCCCCCAGGGTGATCACCACCTGGTAGCGGCCGCTGGCGGCAAGGCGCTGGGCCACCAGCGGGATCTCGAAGCTGCCGGGCACCCAGGCCACATCGAGCTGGCTGCTGGTGTCCGCAATGTCGATGCCGTGGCGGCTGAGGCAATCGAGGCAGCCGCTCAGCAGGCGGCCGGTGACCAGATCGTTGAACCGGGCCACCACCACGCCGATGCGCAGGGTGTCGGCCCCGATGAATCGGCCCTCGAAGATCGCCACAGGCAAACGCCACCAGCTGTGGCGCGGTGTAGGTGCCCTCAGGGTAGAAGCCCTGCGGCGCCGGCCTCAGACCACCCGGCTCAGACCACGAAGAAGCTCATGCCCCAGTTCACCAGCACCAGCGCCACCCAGGCGATGCCGCCGATCAGGATCAGCCGGTTGGAGCGGCCGCTGTCCTCACTGCTGGCGTAGAGCACGGGCACCGCCACGATCAGGGCGAACGACATCACCACCAGGGCCAGAACGGTGAGCGTGTTGAGGATCTGCATGGAACAACGGCGTCGCCGGGGCCGGTCAGTGGCCGGATTCTCACACGAGCCCCCCGGGCCTCCGGGGCGCCCCTGCCGGATCCTTCACAAGTTGTCGGGCACCGCCGGGCAGGCCGCCCGGTTCCTGCGCCTACGATCAAACCGACCCCAGCGCTGAGCCGTGGCCGCGGAAGCCGAGCAGCAGCTTTCGCTCGTTCCGGAGCTGGCCCTGCAGGGCTCGCTGTTCGCCGACGCCGATGACGCGGGCGGTGCCGTTTCGGGGGAGGGAGCAGATGCTGCCGTGCCGGCCGATCCCCTGGCGGCCGCCGCCGCGAGGCCCCGGCAGCGGCGGCGGCCTAAGCGTGAGCGTGGCAAGGCAACCCCAGCCGGCACCACCGCCGCGAGCGAGGCCGGCACCCCCGCGCCCGCCGCCCCGGAGTCCGACCTCCCCCCCTGGCACCACCACAGCCTGGTGGACCCGGCCCAGCTCACGCCGATGCTGCGCCACTACGTGGAGCTGAAGCGCGCCCACCCCGAGCGGGTGCTGCTCTACCGCCTGGGCGACTTCTTCGAGTGCTTCTTCGAGGACGCCATCGCCCTCTCGCGCCTGCTGGAGCTCACCCTCACCGGCAAGGAGGGGGGCAAGGCGATCGGCCGGGTGCCGATGGCCGGCATCCCCCACCACGCCGCCGAGCGCTACTGCGCCGACCTGGTGCGCCGCGGCCTCAGCGTGGCCCTGTGCGACCAGCTGGAAACCACCCCCGCCAAGGGGGAGCTGCTGCGTCGCGACATCACCCGCGTGCTCACGCCCGGCACGGTGATCGAGGAGGGCATGCTGGCGGCCCGCCGCAACAACTGGCTCTGCGCCGTGGTGCTCGAGCCCCCCGGCAGCGGCGCCCGCTGGGGCCTGGCCGTGGCCGACGTGAGCACGGGCGAATTCCGCGTCACCCAGCAGCAGGGCAGTGATGCCCTGCATCAGGAGCTGCTGCAGGTGGAGGCGGCCGAAGTGCTCTGGCCTGCCCCCGGCGACATCCCGGCCGGGGAAACCGCTCCGGCCTGGTGCCCGCCGGCGCTGCGGCTCACGGCCCTGGCCCGCACCCCCTTCGAGAAGCCGGAGGCTACGGCCACCCTGCAGCAGCGCTTCCAGCTGGCCAGCCTGGCCGGCCTCGGCCTCACGGAGCAACCCCTGGCCCTGCGGGCGGCCGGCGGCCTGGTGGCCTACCTGGACAGCACCCAGAGCGGGCGCGTGCCCCTCGATCCCCCCACCTGCTGGCATCCGGGCGATGCCCTGGTGCTCGATGCCGCCACCCGCCGCAACCTCGAGCTCACCCGCACCCAGATGAACGGCGGCTTCGAGGGGTCGCTGCTGTGGGCCCTCGACCGCACCCACACCGCCATGGGCGGACGCTGCCTGCGCCGCTGGCTGGAGGCGCCCTTGCTGGACCGCCCGGCGATCGAAGCGCGCCAGGCCGCCGTGGGCGAACTGGTGGAGGGGCGGACCCTGCGGCTGAACCTGCGCCGGCTGCTGCGCCCGATGGGCGATCTGGAGCGCCTGGCGGGCCGGGCCGGGGCCGGCACGGCTTCGGCCCGCGACCTGGTGGCCCTGGCCGATGGCCTGGAGCGGCTGCCCCAGCTGGCCGCCCTGCTCGGCCCCTGCAGCGCCACCCCCCTGCAGCGCCTGGCCCAGCCCTGGCCGGAGCTGGAGGCCCTGGCGGCGGAGCTGCGCCACGTGCTGCTCGACACCCCTCCCCTCTCCCTCACCGAGGGCGACCTGATCCACGACGGCGTGGACCCCCTGCTGGACGGGCTGCGCAACCAGCTCGACGACCAGGACGCCTGGCTAGCCCAGCAGGAGACCAGCGAGCGGGCCGCCAGCGGCATCGCCACCCTGCGGCTGCAGCACCACCGCACCTTCGGCTACTTCCTGGCGGTGAGCAAGGCCCGGGCCGCTTCGGTGCCGGAGCACTGGATCCGCCGCCAGACACTGGCCAACGAGGAGCGCTTCGTCACCCCGGCCCTCAGGGGCCGCGAGGCCGAGATCCAGCACCTGAGGGCGCGGGCCGCCCAGCGGGAATACGAGCTGTTCTGCCAGCTGCGCGGCCGCGCCGGCGAGCAGGCCGCCCGCATCCGCCAGGCCGCCCGGCTCGTGGCCGAGCTCGATGGGCTCGCCTCCCTCGCCGAGGTGGCCGCCACCTGCGGCTACTGCCGGCCCACCCTCACCGACGGGCGGGAGCTGGAGATCGAAGCCGGCCGCCACCCCGTGGTGGAGCTGCTGCTGGTGGACGACGCCTTCACCGCCAACGGCCTGGCCCTGGGCTGGGACGGCGATGGGCCCGGCGGTCCCCCTGACCTGCTGATCCTCACCGGCCCCAACGCCAGCGGCAAGAGCTGCTACCTGCGCCAGACCGGCCTGCTGCAGCTGATGGCCCAGATGGGCAGCTGGATCCCGGCCCGCTCCGCCCGCCTGGGCATCGCCGATCGGATCTTCACCCGCGTCGGCGCCGGCGACGACCTGGCGGCCGGCCAGTCCACCTTCATGGTGGAGATGGCCGAGACGGCCAACATCCTCCACCACGCCACGGCCCGCTCCCTGGTGCTGCTCGATGAGATCGGCCGCGGCACCGCCACCTTCGACGGCCTTTCGATCGCCTGGGCCGTGGCCGAGGAGCTGGCCCAGGGCATCGGCGCCCGCAGCATCTTCGCCACCCACTACCACGAACTCAACGAGCTGGCCGAGCTGCTGCCCAACGTTGCCAACGCCCAGGTGCTGGTGGAGGAAACCGGCAGCGACCTGCGCTTCCTGCACCGGGTGGTGCCCGGCGGCGCCAGCCGCAGCTACGGCATCGAGGCGGCGCGGCTGGCGGGCATCCCCGCCTCGGTGCTCCTGCGGGCCAGGCAGGTGCTGAGCCGCATCGAGGCCAACTCCCAGGTGCGGGTGGGGTCAGCGGGCCGCCTGAAGCCAGGCGGCCCGCAGCAGGGCGTTGCAGGCCGCCGCCACCAGGCCGGCGCCACCCCGGGAGCCCTCCAGGCGCACCTGGGGCAGACCGCTCGCCGCCAGGTGGCGCTTGCTCGCCTCCACCCCCACGAAGCCCACCGGCATGCCGATCACCAGGGCCGGAGGCGGCACCGCCCCGGCAGCCACCAGCTCCAGCAGCCGCTCCAGCGCCGTGGGGGCGCTGCCCACCAGCACCACCAGGCCTGAACCCAGCTCCTGCAGGGCCCGCTCCATGCCCACGGCCGTGCGGGTGGAGCCGGCGGGAGCCGCGGCCGGAGCCCAGGCGAGCACGTCGTGCACCGGGTTGGCGAAGGTGCGGGCCGCCATCGGCGCCACGGCCGCCGCGGCCATGGCCGTGTCGGTGAGGATCGGCGCCCGCGCCGCCAGGGCCGCCGCAGCGGCGGAGCAGGCGCCGGCGCTGCAGTGGAGATCGGCTGCGATGGTCACATCACCGCAACTGTGGATGCAGCGCTCCAGCACGTCGCGCTCGAGCGGATCGGCAGGAGGCGCGATGCCGCGGGCGGCCAGCTCGGCGCGGATCAGCCGCAGGCTCTCGAGAAAGATCGGATGATCCGTGAGGATGGGGCGGTCGATGGGTTCGGGCACGGAGGTTCGGGCGCTGCAGTCGGGCGCACCGGACGGGACGGGGCGCCGTCCAGCCAAGGCAGCCCCGACCCTATGCACCCCCGATGCACCGCGGGCCCGCCACACCGAAACGCCCTGCCGAAACGCCCCGCCGCTACCTGATGCCGATACGCCATGCCGATCCACCTGCTCTGGGGCGATGACGAGGCCGCCCGCGGCCGGCGGGTGGAGGTCCTGATCGCCGAGCTGGTGGATCCGGCCTGGGCCGCGATCAACCTCAGCCGGCTGGATGGCCAGGACATTGCCCAGGCGGGCCGGGCCCTGGAGGAGGCGCGCACGCCCCCCTTCGGCAGCGGAGCGCGGCTGGTGCTGCTGCAGCGCAGCCCCTTCTGCAACCAGTGCCCGGCCGAGCTGGCCGAGCCGTTCGAGGCCACCCTGCCCCTGATCCCATCCGACTGCCATCTGGTGCTGGTGAACGCCGCCAAGCCGGACGGCCGCCTGCGCACCACCAAGGCGCTGCAGAGGCTGGTGAAGGCCGGCGAGGCCGAGGAGCAGGCGTTCCAGCTGCCGGCCATCTGGGATGGTGCCGGCCAGGTGGAGCTGGTGCACCGCACGGCGCGGGAGCTGGGGCTGCAGCTGGAGCCCGGGGCCGCCGAAGCCCTCAGCGAGGCCATCGGCAACGACAGCGCCCGGCTGGCCAGCGAGCTGGAGAAGCTGCAGCTGTTCGGCCAGGGCGCCGCCGCTCAGGCAGGTCAGGCAGAAGCGATCGGCGTGGAGGCCGTACGGGCCCTGGTGGGCGGCCACAGCACCAGCGCCCTGGCGGTGGGGGATGCCCTGCTGGAGGGTCAGCCGGTTGCGGCCATCGCCCTGGTGGACTCCCTGCTCGAGGGCGGCGAGCCGGCGCTGCGCATCGTGGCCGCCCTGACCAGCCAGATCCGCGGCTGGCTCTGGGTGGCCCTGCTGGATCAGCGCGGCGAGCGGGACGTGGCGGTGATCGCCAAGGCCGCCGGCATCGGCAACCCCAAACGCATCTACGTGATGCGCAAACAGATCCAGGGCCGCCCCGCCGGGCGCTTCCTCAGCCTGCTGAGCCAGCTGCTGGATGTGGAGGCCGCCCTCAAACGGGGTACCGATCCGGGGGACGCCTTCCGCGATGGATTCCTGTTCGCTGGGCCCCACGGCCGATAATCGACCGTTCCGATCACGCCGGATCCCGCACCCATGGCCCTGCTGGTTCAGAAATTCGGGGGCACCTCGGTGGCCGACGTGACCCGCATCCAGGCGGTGGCCCGGCGGGTGGCCCTCAGCCGCGAGGAGGGCCATGAACTGGTGGTGGTGGTGTCGGCCATGGGGCACACCACCGATCAGCTCACCGGGCTGGCCCGGGCGATCAGCGGCGATCCGCCACAGCGGGAGATGGACATGCTCCTGGCCACCGGCGAGCAGGTGTCGATCGCGCTGCTCTCGATCGCCCTCCATGCGGAGGGGGTGCCGGCGGTGTCGATGACGGGACCCCAGGCCGGCATCGTGACCGAATCGGCCCACGGCCGCGCCCGCATCCTGGAGATCCGCACCGAGCGGCTGCGGCGCCTGATCGACGATGGCCACGTGGTGGTGGTGGCGGGTTTCCAGGGCACCAGCGTCGGCCCCGGCGGCACGCCGGAGATCACCACCCTCGGCCGCGGCGGCTCCGACACCTCCGCCGTGGCCCTGGCCGCCGCCCTCGGGGCCGACGCCTGCGAGATCTACACCGATGTGCCCGGGGTGCTCACCACCGATCCGCGCAAGGTGGCCGATGCCCAGCTGATGGAGCAGGTGAGCTGCGACGAGATGCTGGAACTGGCCAGCCTCGGCGCTGCGGTGCTGCACCCGAGGGCGGTGGAGATCGCCCGCAACTACGGCGTGCCGCTGGTGGTGCGCTCCAGCTGGAGCGACGCCCCTGGCACCCTGCTCACCAGTGGGGAACCGCGTCCGATCGGCATGGGCGGGCTGGAGCTGGGCAAACCCGTGGACGGTGCGGAACTCGAGAGCCAGCAGGCAGTGGTGGCCCTCTCCCACGTGCCGGACCGCCCCGGGGTGGCCGCCCAGCTGTTCGAAGCCCTCGGGGCCGCCGGGCTCAACGTGGACCTGATCGTGCAGGCCACCCATGTGGGCAGTGGACCGGGCACCTACACCAACGACATCGCCTTCACCCTGCCGGAGACCGACCTGGCCCTGGCCCAGCTGGTGTGCCGGGAAGTGCTGGCCGGGCTCGGAGCTGAGGTGGGCGATGGCGGAGCCCAGCTCAGCGGCGAGGCGGGCATGGCCAAGATCAGCATCTCCGGCGCCGGCATCATGGGCCGCCCCGGCGTGGCGGCGCGGCTGTTCGACACCCTGGCCCGCTACGGCATCAACCTGCGCCTGATCGCCACCAGCGAGGTGAAGGTGAGCTGCCTGGTGGCCGGCGAGCTGGGTGCCAGGGCATTGC
>NZ_DS990556.1:1928669-2062031 GCF_000155635.1 Cyanobium sp. PCC 7001 | reverse complement strand
GCGGGCATCAGCCTCGATGCGATCGTGCAGTCGGAGCGCACCCACGGCAGCGGCAGCGAGCGCAGCCGCGACATGAGCTTCACCCTGCGCCGCGACGACCGCGGCCGGGCCGAGCAGGCTCTTGCCCCCCTGCTGCGGCAGTGGCCGGGATCCCGCTTCGAGGAAGGTCCCGCCATTGCCCGGGTGAGCGCCGTGGGCGCCGGCATGCCCTGCACCCCCGGCACGGCGGCCCGCATGTTCCGCTGCCTGGCGGAGGCCGGCGTGAACATCGAGCTGATCGCCACCAGCGAGATCCGCACCAGCTGCGTGGTGGCGGAACACGAGGGGGTGCGAGCGCTGCAGGCCGTGCATGCCACGTTCGGCCTGGGGGGCAGCGTGCAGCACCGGGCCGAAGGCACCGAAGCGCCTGAGGCAGCGCCCTGACGACTGGCCAGGCCGCTCAGGCCCGCCCCACCAGCTTCTGACGCAGCCCCTTGATCCGGTCGCGCAAGTTGGCGGCCTCCTCGAACTCCAGGTTCTTGGCGGCGGTCTTCATCTTCTCCTCCAGCTGCTGAATCAGCTCCGGCAGCGAATCGAGTGGCACGCCGTTGTGCTCCGCCTGCTCGGTGGCCTGCTCCAGCTGCTCGTCGTTGAGGCGGCGCGACACCTCCAGGAAGGCCAGGATCGCGTTGCCCGCCCGCTTGCCCGCTGCCGTGGGCGTGATGCCGTGCTTCTCGTTGTAGGCCTGCTGGATGCCGCGGCGGCGCTCCGTTTCCTCGATCGCCTTCGCCATCGAGTCGGTGAGGTTGTCGGCGTAGAGCAGGGCCACCCCCTCCACGTGGCGGGCGGCGCGGCCGATGGTCTGGATCAGGGAGCGTTCGGCCCGCAGGAAGCCCTCCTTGTCGGCATCGAGGATCGCCACCAGCGACACCTCCGGTAGATCCAGACCCTCCCGTAGCAGGTTCACGCCCACCAGCACGTCGTACTCGCCGTTGCGCAGGTCCTGGATGATCTCGATCCGCTCGATCGAGTGGATCTCGGAGTGCAGGTAGCGCACCCGCACGCCGTTCTCGGCCAGGTAGTCGGTGAGGTCCTCGGCCATGCGCTTGGTGAGGGTGGTCACCAGCACCCGCTCCTGTCTGTCGGCCCGCACCCGGATCTCACCCAGCAGATCGTCCACCTGGCCCTCGGTGGGACGCACCTCCACCACCGGATCGAGCACGCCGGTGGGGCGGATCACCTGCTCCACCACCTGGCCATGGCTCTGCTCCAGCTCCCAGTTGCCAGGTGTGGCGCTCACGAAGATCGTCTGCCGCGCCTTCTGCCAGAACTCCTCCCCCTTCAACGGCCGGTTGTCGGCAGCGCTGGGCAGGCGGAAGCCGTGCTCGATCAGCACCTGCTTGCGGCTCTGGTCGCCGTTGTACATGGCCTGGAGCTGGGAGCAGGTCACGTGGCTCTCATCCACCACCAGCAGCCAGTCGTCGGGAAAGTAGTCGATCAGGCACTCCGGCGGCGTGCCGGCTTCGCGGCCGGCCAGGTGGCGGGCGTAGTTCTCCACGCCGTTGCAGTAGCCCACCTGCTCCAGCATCTCCAGGTCGTAGGTGGTGCGCTGCTCCAGCCGCTGGGCCTCCAGCAACCGGCCCTGGCCGTTGAGCACATCGAGGCGCTCCCGCAGTTCCGCGCGGATCGCCTGGATCGCCTCCTGCAGGCGCTCCTTGGGGGTGACGAAGTGCTTGGCCGGATAGATGTTGATGGTCTCCAGGCTCTGCAGGATCTCGCCGGTGGTGGGGTCCACGTAGCGGATCGCCTCCACCTCATCGCCGAACAGCTCGATCCGCACCAGCCGGTCCTCGTAGGCGGGGCCGATCTCGAGCACATCGCCCCGCACCCGGAAGCGGCCGCGGGAGATCTCCAGGTCGTTGCGGGAGTACTGGTTGTTCACCAGCTCCCGCAGGGAGCCGCGCAGGTTGAGCGTGTCGCCCACCTGGAAGGTCACAGCCGCCTTGAGGTATTCGCTGGGGATGCCCAGGCCGTAGATGCAGCTGATCGAGGCCACCACGATCACATCGCGCCGCTCGAACAGCGAGCGGGTCGCCGAGTGGCGCAGCATGTCGATCTCCTCGTTGATCGAGGCGGTCTTGGCGATGTAGGTGTCGGAGACGGGCACATACGCCTCCGGCTGGTAGTAGTCGTAGTAGGAGATGAAGTATTCGACGGCGTTGTTCGGAAAGAACTCGCGCAGCTCGTTGCAGAGCTGGGCCGCCAGGGTCTTGTTGTGGGCCAGCACCAGCGTGGGCCGGCCGGTGCGGGCGATCACATTGGCGATCGTGAACGTCTTGCCGGTGCCGGTGGCGCCGAGCAGGGTCTGGTAGCGCTCGCCCCCCTCGACGCCGCCCACCAGGCCGGCGATGGCCGTGGGCTGGTCGCCCTTGGGTGCGTAGGGGGCGTGGAGCTGGAACGGAACCATGGCCGCCATTCTCGGGGCAGCCATGGTGTGGGTGTGGTCGCCGAAGCGGCAGCGCGGCGGCTCAGCCCACAACTCAGCCCACACCTCAGTCCACAAGTCAGCCCGCAGCGACGCCGCTCATCGCCGCCGAGACGCGGGTGAAGTCGACGTTGAGCCCGAGCGCGCGCAGGATCACCGCCGACAGCACGGCGTAGACCACGGCCCCGAGCACGGCGCTGAGCAGGCCCTGCTTCAACCGGAAGCCCTGGATCAGCCAGGCGGCCAGGCCGAAGAGGATCACCGTGATCGCCCAGTTGTAGAGCCAGCTGATCGGCGTGATGATGCCGCCGAGGCTGGTGATGGCCCACGGCAGCGCCATCAGGGCCTTGAGGGGCCAGATCAGCAGGGTGCCCAGCAGACCGATGACCACGGCCGCCAGCAGGGCGATGCCGAAGCTGTCCACCTCCACCCCGAGGGGCAACCAGGCCACGATCAGCAGAACGATGGCGCGGATCGGCCACTGGAGCAGCCACACGAGAGAACCCATGGCAATTCGGTCAGGGAACGTCTGAACCGTAGTCAGGGGAACAGCTGTCGGCCGCGGTGTGTGACCTCTCCGTCGCGTTTCACTCCGCCGATGGCGCCATGGGTTGGCTCCGCGCGGCGGTGATGCCGGCGCCGGCCAGGGCCTGGCGCAGCCCCCGCACCACGGCCACCATGGCCACCTCATCGTCCAGGCGGTTCACGGCCGAACCCACCCCCACGCCGGCGGCACCGGCGGCGATGGCGAGCGGCAGGGTGACGGCGGAGAGGCCGGAGGCGCACAGCACGGGCGCCACGGGCCCGGTTTCAGCCGCGGCGGCGAGGGAACGGCTGATGGCATGGGCCGCGGCCAGGGTGGGCGCCGCTTTCTCGATCAGACCGAGGGTGCCGGGGCTGAAGGGTCTGGCGCTGGTGCCGCCTTCGGTCTGGATGATATCGGCTCCAGCCGCCACCAGCTCCACGGCCAGCTGCTCCTGCTCATCGAGGGGCAGCACGTGGGGCACCGTGACGCTCAGCACCACCGCGGGCAGCAGGGCCCGGGTGCGGCGGGTGAGGTCGAGCACCTCGGCGGCCTCGAAGCGGCGACCGAGGGGGTAGAAGGCGTCGTAGTTGCCGATCTCCACCAGGGTGGCCCCGGCGGCCACGGCGGCAGGGAACAGCTCGGGATCCACCGCCGACACGCAGATGGGCAGCCCGGACACGGCGGCGGCGCGCTGCACCAGCGCCGGATCGCAGGCCACATCGATCAGGTCGGCACCGCCGCGGCCCGCGGCCCGGCTGATGCGCTCCACGGAGGCCGGATCGAAGTTGGTGAGGCCGGCGATCACCTTGAGCAGGCGGCGCTCCGCCAGGGCGGCGCGCAGGGAGGCGGGCAGCTGGTCGAGGCGGGAGGGGCCGAACGGCATCACGGGAGGCGCAGCACAGTGGGGAGATTCTCCCACCTGAAACCTCGCCGTCCGGGTGTCCGATCCCACGCCCCGCCATGCCGCCGCGGCCCCCTGGAGCGCCGACCATCTGCGGCTGCACCGCGCGCTGCGGCGGCGCCCCGAGCTGCTGCCCGCCGGGGAGAGCCTGCTGGTGGCGGTGTCGGGCGGACAGGACTCGATGGCCCTGGTGGCACTGCTGCGCGATCTGCGGCGTCTGCACGGCTGGACCCTGCACCTCTGGCACGGCGACCACGGCTGGCGGCCCGCCTCCGGCGACCAGGCCCGGCAGCTGCAGGCCTGGGCCGAGGCGGAGGGACTGCCCTTCAGCCTGGCCCGCTGGGAGCAGCCGGTTCAGGATGAGGCCTCGGCCCGCAGCTGGCGCTACGCCAGCCTTCTGGCCCGGGCGACTGCCCTGGGAGCCACCCGGGTGGTGACCGGACACACCGCCAGCGACCGCGCCGAGACCTTCCTGTTCAACCTGGCCCGGGGCAGCCACCGCCGCGGACTGGGCAGCCTGCGGCCGCTGCGGCCCCTGGGCGGCACGGTGATGCTGGCGCGGCCGTTGCTGGGCTTCGGCCGGGCGGACACGGCGCGCCTCTGCGGGGCGCTGCAACTGCCCGTGTGGCCCGATGCGGGCAACAGCGATCCCCGCTTCAGCCGCAACCGGCTGCGGGGCGAGGTGCTGCCGGTGCTGGAGGCCCTGCACCCGGGAGCCGAGCGCCGTCTGGCCGCACTGGCGGCGGGGCTTGCCGAGGAGGAGGAGGCCCAGACCGAGCTGGGCGACCTGGCCCTGTCCGGGTTGCTGGGCCTTCCGCCGGCGATCGATCAGAGCCGTGCGGGCCGCGCGACGGCACGGCTGCCGGATCGGTTGCCGCTGGCCGCGCTACAGCGGCTCCAGCGGGCCAACCAGGCCGTGCTGCTGCAGCGCTGGCTGGAGCGCCGCACCGGACGGCGACTGCAACGACGCAGCCTGGACCTGTTGCTGGATCGCCTGGGCCGGGATGGGGGATGGGGCCCGCTGCACCTTCCGGACGGCTGGCGTTTGCGGGAGCAGCGAAGCACACTGCTTCTGACCCGTGAGAGCTCCGGCCCCTGCGATGACGGCCAATCCTGAATCGATCCAACAGCGCTACGCCACGATCGAGCGCCTCTACAGCGAGCGGCAGTGGCCCCAGGTGGAGGCCCTCTGTGAGTCGCTGCTGATCGACCTTCCCGACAGCCCCGCCGATCCGGTGCGCCAGCGGGTGATCCTGCTGCTGGGCCACACCCGCCTCTACGGCATGGGGGATGTGGAGTCGGCCCGGGGCTACTACCACGCCCTGCTGCGCACGGAGGCGGACAACACTCTGCGGCAGATCGCCGATCAGGGGCTGCAGCACTGCAAGCAGGCCGAGCGGCAGCAGAGCCAGGCTGGCGCGTCGGCTCCCCCTGCGGCCGCGGAGTCACAGAACACCGCCACCGGCGGCGGTGAGGCCTTTCCCTTCGCTGCCGCACCCGCGGCGGTGCCGGCCGCTCCCGGTGGGACCGCCCCGGCTTCAAGGGCAGCGGCGGCGGCGCCCTGGCTGGAGAGCGTGGATGTGGTGGAGGAGCCGGAACAGATCGAGGTGGCCCTGGCCGATCCCCAGCGCCGCGAGGAGATCGAGGTGCGCGAGCTGCAGTCGCTGCCCCCGACGGGAGGCGTGCTGGAGGCCCTGCGGGCGGACGAACCGAGCACGCCGGTGGCGAGCACCCACCCGCCCGAACCCGTGAACCCAGGCAACCCGAAGGGGTTCAGCCCCAGGGAACTCGAGGAGTTCTCCCGGGGCCTGCTGGGGGTGGTGCTGGACTGAGCGGCCGCCCCGACGTGGGTTCAGCGGGAGGCCGCTGAGCGCCGGCGGCGGGTGCGGCCGGCGATCTCAGGCTCAGGACTGACGCTGGCCCCGGGGGCCGGCACCACCTTCACCGCTGCCCGTGGAGCCGGGGCCGGAGCTCCCACCGCAGCCAGCTCGCGGCTGGGAGCGCGATCGGCACCGCGGCTGTCGCGTCCATTGTCACGACCGCCGTCACGGACACCCTGGCGGCTGGCGTCACGGCCGCCATCCCTGCCGCCGCGGCCCCGGGGAGCGGGCCGGCTGTCGGGTTCGGCATCGGCCCTGCCCTTGTAGGCCGGGGTCCCCGCAGGGGCGGGCTGCACCAGGCAGATGATCAGGGGCTCCACCTGAAGTTCGCGCCGCAGGCGGCGCTGCAGACCCAGCTCCACCTCGCGCTGCACACCCACCCAGTCCACGTCGGGGGCCTTGCCGCCGGTGTTGCGGCTGAGCTGATTCCAGCGGTTCTCCAGCACCCAGGTGATCTCCCGCTCGGCCCAGAGGCTGAGCTTGCGGGCATCGGCGGTGGTGACCACGCCGCGCAGATTCACCCGGGGCGGTGCGGCCATCACGCCGTCGGTGCTGATGGCGGCCAGCAGGGTGATCACACCGTCTTCGGCCAGCTGCTGACGCTCCTTGAGCACCCGGGCATCCACGATGCCGTTGCGGGAGGCATCCAGCAGCTCGATGCCGGCCTTCACCGCTTCCCCCTTGCGGATCGAATCCGGGGTGAGCTCCACCACGTCGCCGTTGTCGATGATCAGGGTGTTCTCGGGCGGAATGCCCATCGACATGCCGGTCTTGGCGTGGGCCACGAGCATGCGGTGCTCGCCGTGCACCGGCACGAAGAACTTGGGCTTGGTGAGGGCCAGCATCAGCTTCTGGTCCTCCTGGAAGCCATGGCCGGACACGTGGATGCCCTCGCCCTTGCCGTAGACCACCTTGGCGCCCAGCATCATCAGCCGGTCGATGGTGTTGACCACGGAGATGGTGTTGCCGGGGATGGGGCTGGCCGAGAAGATGATCGTGTCCGAGGGCTTCACCTGCACCTGGGGATGCTCACCGCGGGAGATGCGGCTGAGGGCGGCCAGGGGCTCACCCTGGCTGCCGGTCATCAGCAGCAGGGTTTCACGATCGGGCAGGTCACGGATCTGCTTGATCGGCACGAACAGATCATCGGGGGCCCGCATGTAGCCCAGCTCGCGGGCCTTGGCGATCACGTTGAGCATGGAGCGGCCCAGCAGGCCCACCTTGCGGCCGTTCTTCATCGCCAGCTCCAGAATCATCGCCACGCGATGGATGGAGCTGGCGAAGGTGGTGATGATCACCCGCCCTTCGGCCTGGGCGATGTGCTGGTCGAGCTTGGGGAACACCGAACGCTCGGGAGGGCAGAAGCCCGGCACCTCGGCATTGGTGGAGTCGCTGAACAGGCAGAGCACGCCCTGCTCGCCGTAGTGGGCCAGGCGTGCCATGTCGAAGTGCTCGCCATCCACGGGCGTGTGGTCGAACTTGAAGTCACCGGTGAAGATCACGGTGCCCACCGGCGTGGTGATGGCCAGCGAGAAGCTGTCGGCCATCGAGTGGGTGTTGCGGATGAACTCCACGGAGAAGTGCTGCCCCACCTTCACCACATCGCGGGGGGCCACCGTCTGGAGGATGGTGCGGTCCATCACCCCGGCTTCCTCCATCTTGCCCGTGAGCATGGAGAGCGCCAGCCGCGGCCCATGGATCACCGGGATGTTGAAGTTCTTGAGATGGTGGGCAATGCCACCGATGTGATCTTCGTGACCGTGGGTCACGATCATGCCGCGGATGCGCTTCTGGTTTTCCTTCAGATAGCTGGTGTCCGGCATCACCACATTGACGCCGTGCATGCCGTCGCTGGGGAAAGCCAGGCCGGCATCCACCAGCATGATGTCGTCGCCGTACTCGAACACACAGGTGTTCTTGCCGATCTCGTGGAGGCCGCCGAGAGGAATCACCCGCAGGGCGGGCTGCTTGTCGGGGGAACTGCTGCGGCCGTTGGAACTGGACATGTAGGAGAAATCGAAGAATTCAGTGGATCAACTGGATGGCGCTGACAGCACGTCAGCAAGTCAGCCTTGGCGTCAGGTGGGACGCAGGGCAGCCAGGGTTTCGGAGAGGCGTTGTTTCACGGCTTCACTCGCAGCGAGAAGGGGAAGTCTTGGGGCACCCACCGGCCAGCCCTGCAGCTCGAGGGCCGCTTTCACAGGCACCGGGTTGGTGGTGCAGAAGAGGGCCCGGGTCAGGGGCAGGAGCTGCTCATGCAGCGCCAGGGCCAGGGCCGGATCGCCATCCAGGAAGGCGTGCACCAGACGGGCGATCTGGGGACCGGCCACGTGGCTGGCCACGCTCACCACACCCACGGCGCCCACGGCCAGCATCGGCAGGGTGAGGGCATCGTCGCCGGAGTAGATCGCCAGCCGGTCGCCGCAGCAGAGCCTCAGGGCGCTCACCTCATCGGTGCTGCCACTGGCGGCCTTGAACGCCACCACGTTGGGCAGCTCCACCAGCCGTGCCACGGTCTCCGGCGCCAGGCTGGTGCCGGTGCGCCCCGGGATGTTGTAGAGCATCAGAGGCAGGTCCGGCGCCGCCTGGGCGATGGCACGGAAGTGGGCCTCCAGCCCGTCCTGGGGAGGCTTGTTGTAGTACGGCACCACCACCAGGGCTCCGTCGGCCCCGAGGGCCGCGGCCTCCCGGGTGGCCTCGATCGCCTCGGCGGTGCAGTTGCTGCCGCTGCCGGCCACCAGGCGGGCCCGCTCGCCCACCGCCTGCTTCACCGCAGCGAACAGGGCGTGCTGCTCCTCCCAGCTGAGGGTGGGGGATTCACCGGTGGTGCCGCAGATCACCAGCCCATCGGATCCATGGCTCACCAGGTGGTCGGCCAGCCGGGCGGCCAGCTCCAGGTCCACCTGCCCATCCGGCCGGAACGGCGTGACCATGGCCGTCACCACCCGGCCGAAGGGGGCCCGGCTCCAGGGCGGCGACTGGACGGCTGCGCTCAAGCGTCACCTCCAGGCTGGGGTTGCAGCAGGAGTTCGGCGATCTGCACGGCATTGAGGGCGGCGCCCTTGCGGATCTGATCGCCGCAGAGCCAGAGCTCGAGCGCATTGGGGTCGCTGAGGTCCTGACGGATGCGGCCCACCGCCACCGGGTCGCGACCGGTCACATCGGTGGGCATGGGGAAGCGGTTGGTCTCGAAGTTCTCGATCAGTTCAACCCCTGGAGCCTGGGCCAGCAAGGCCCGGGCCTCGTCCACCGGGAACGGCTCCGCGAAGCGGATGTTCACCGCCTCGGAATGGGCCCGCAGCACCGGCACCCGCACGCAGGTGGCCGACAGCCGCAGCTCCGGCAGGCCCATGATCTTGCGGGTTTCGTGGAGCATCTTGAGCTCCTCCTCGCAGTAGCCGTTGGGCTGGAGCGGCGAGTTGTGGAGGAACAGGTTGAACGCCAGCGAGTGGGGCAGCACGGTGCTCACCGGCTCGCCCCCATCCAGCACGGTGCGGCTGAGTTGCCGCAGCTCCTCCATCGCCCGCGCCCCGGCCCCGCTGGCCGACTGGTACGTGCTCACCACCACCCGTTCGATCGGGCGCCGGGCCTGGAGGGGCGCCAGGGCCAGGGTGAGCAGGATCGTGGTGCAGTTGGGGTTGGCGATGATGCCCTGGTGGGCCAGGGCGCTCCCGGGATTCACCTCGGGCACCACCAGCGGCACGGCGGGATTGAGGCGGAAGGCGCTGGAGTTGTCAATCACCACGGCACCCGCCGCCGCCGCCACCGGCGCCCAGCGGCGTGACACCGAACCGCCGGCGGAGGCCAGCACCAGATCCACCCCCTCGAACACGGTCGCGTCCACCGGCTCGACCGTGAGCGTGCGGTCCTGCCAGCGGAGGGCCTGCCCGGCGGAGCGGGCTGAGGCCAGCGGCAGCAGGTCCCCCACCGGGAAGGCCCGCTCCTCCAGCAGCTGCAGCAGCTCCTGACCCACGGCGCCGGTGGCGCCAAGGATCGCCACCCGCAGAGGGCGACGCGGCAGGGTCGCCGGGGCTGCGGAGGTCCAGGACTGGGCCTCGGACGGGCTGGAGGTGGCTGCGGTGGATGGGGCGGTGGTCAAGGAAGGGGCAGGGAACGAAGGGTGGGGCGAAACGTCGGGGTTGCGCGGCGAACGGGGCCTTCTGCTGGGCTGAGGTCTGGCGTGTGCCGAGGTCTGGCTGGACGGCGGTCAGGCTGGCCTAGGACGTTGGCTCACTGAGCTCGGGCGGGCGCGAAGCGATGGGGCGCCAGGCGGTGGGGTGTTGGGGAAACGGGGAGGTGGGTCGGGATCGGCCTGAGAGAGGGAAGGTTGAAAGCTGGAGTCGACGGTGGCTGGGCTCGACGGGCAGGGTTCCGGCGGTGGCGGCGCGGCGCTTCCAGTGGGCTCAGGTTGGCGGCCCGCATCGACCGGAGGGATGGGGGCGGACCTGGCGGGAAGGTCCCGGATCGAGGATGTGGCCACCCGGCACAGTCGGCCGGATGTCGGGGTCAATGCAGCGCAGACTACCGGGAACCGGGCCCGACCAGCCACTTTCTTAGGATGGGGGGCTGCATCGAGCCCCCATGAGTCCTGCTGCCGCCTCCCCCGCCCCCACCAGCCCCTCCAGCGCCGATCCGGCGTCCAGCGAGGCGTCCAGGGAGGCGCTCACGGTGAAAGCCAGCCCCAGGCCGGGGAGCCGGATGGCCCTCGAGGTGGCGATCAGCGGCGCCCGCAGCCAGGCCAGCTACGACGCTGCCCTCGAGAAGCTCAGCCGCAGCGTGAAGCTGCCTGGATTCCGCAAGGGCAAGGTGCCCCGCCCCGTGCTGCTGCAGCAGATCGGCCCCCTGCGGCTGCGGGCCACCGCGCTGGAGGAGCTGGTGGATGCCGCCTTCCGCGACGCCCTGGCCTTGGAGGAGGTGGCCCCGATCGGCCGCCCGGAGCTGAGCGAGGCCTTTGAGGCCGTGCTGGAGCGCTTCCAGCCCGGCACCGACCTCAGCTTCACCCTGGAGCTGGATGTGGAGCCCACGCCCAGCCTCAAGAAGACCCGCGGCCTCCAGGCCGAGGCCGAAGCCATCCGCTATGACCCGGCCCGGGTCGACGAGCTGATCGAGCAGTCGCGCAAGCAGCTGGCCACGCTGGTGCCGGTGGAGGACCGCAGCGCCGCCAGCGGCGACGTGGCCGTGCTCGCATTCAGCGGAACCTTCACCGACACCGGGGAAGCGATCAGCGGTGGCAGCAGCGAGGCCACGGAGGTGGAGCTGGAGGAGGGCCGCATGATCCCCGGCTTCGTGGAGGGGGTGATCGGCATGGCGGTGGGCGAGAGCCGCAGCGTGGACTGCCAGTTCCCCGAGAGCTATCCCCAGGAGGACGCCGCCGGTCGGCCCGCCCGCTTCGAGATCAGCCTCAAGGACCTCAAGACCCGCGAGCTGCCGGCCCTGGATGACGCCTTCGCCCAGCAGGCCAGCGACAAGCAGACCCTGGCCGAACTGCGGGCCGATCTGGAGACCCGCCTGAAGGAGGACGCCGAGCGCCGGGCCCGGGCGGCCCGCCACGAGGCCCTTCTCAATGCCCTCGTGGCCGAGCTGGAGGTGGAGCTGCCCGAAACCCTGGTGCAGCAGGAGATCCGCAATCTGATCGAACAGACTGCCGGCCAGATCGCCCAGCAGGGCATGGATGTGAAGAAGCTCTTCACCCCCGATCTGGTGCGCAGCCTGATGGACACCTCCCGCCCCGAGGCCGAGCAGCGCCTGCGCCGCAGCCTGGCCCTGCAGGCCCTGGCCAAGGCCGAGGCCATCGCCCTGGAGGATGGGGAGATCGAGGCCAAGGTGAAGGAGATCAGCCGCGGCCTCAGCCAGCAGGGCAACATCGACCCGAACCGGCTGCGCCAGGTGGTGGCCGACGATCTGCTGCAGGAAAAGCTGCTCGACTGGCTCGAAGGCAACAGCAGCATCACCGAGAAGGCGCCCGAGGCCGAATCAGCCGCCGCATCGGACAAGGACGACGCGCAGGGCCAGGCGACGGGGGAGGCCAAGGCGGAGAAGGCCGCCAAGCCCGCCAAGGCCAAGAGCAAGGAGAAGCCGGCCGCTTCCGAGTCCTGAGCCGGCGGCGGTCGTCGCGCCGATCCCCATAGATTGCATCCACACCAGCCCCGACCCGCTCGCGTGATCCACGCCCATCAGCCCATCGCTCAGCGGTCCCACCCCGTCCAGAACCTCTGGGCGGGGCCCCGCCCCGAGGCCACGATCGGCATGCCGATGGCGGCCCCGGGCGTGCTGCCCACCGTGGTGGAGCAGTCCGGCAAGGGGGAGCGCGCCTTCGACATCTATTCGCGCCTGCTGCGCGAGCGGATCATCTTCCTGGGCACGGGCATCGATGACGCCGTGGCCGATGCCCTGGTGGCCCAGCTTCTCTTCCTGGAAGCGGAGGATCCGGAGAAGGACATCCAGATCTACATCAACTCCCCCGGTGGCTCGGTCACGGCAGGGCTGGCCATCTACGACACCATGCAGCAGGTGGCCCCTGACGTGGTGACCATCTGCTACGGCCTGGCGGCCTCGATGGGGGCGTTCCTGCTCTCGGGAGGCACCAAGGGCAAACGGCTGGCCCTGCCCAGCGCCCGGATCATGATCCACCAGCCGCTGGGCGGCGCCCAGGGCCAGGCCGTGGACATCGAGATCCAGGCCAAGGAGATCCTCTTCCTCAAGGACACCCTCAACGGCCTGATGGCCGAACACACCGGCCAACCCCTCGAGAAGATCGCCGAGGATACCGACCGCGACTACTTCCTCTCCCCCGCCGAGGCGGTGGACTACGGCCTGATCGACCGGGTGGTCAACGAAACGACCCGCACGGCCGTCGCCAGCAGCTGACCCCCCAGCTGGCATCGGGCGATGGTGCATCGCTCCGATCTGTGGGATGGTGAGGCCCCGGAACTGCCCTGTCCCCCTTGTCGATCCTGTTTGATCCTTAAGGAAAGCTGCCGGATCCAGCCTGTGGGTCAATGCTGACCCCAGGGCCCAGTGCCTCTGACCTCCCCTCCCCGGACGTTTCGTCCCGCCGATCCTGCCGATGGCCAAGTTCGACGCCCACCTGAAGTGCTCGTTCTGCGGCAAGTCCCAGGAGCAGGTCCGCAAGCTGATCGCCGGCCCCGGGGTCTACATCTGCGACGAGTGCATCGATCTCTGCAACGAGATCCTCGACGAGGAACTGGTGGACACCCACGGCAGCGGCGGCGGTGCCCGTCACGCCGCGGAGCCTGCCCGGGGCAAGTCCGGCACCAAGAAGCCCGCCAAACCCGTTCCCACCCTGGCGGAGGTGCCCAAGCCCCAGGAGATCAAGGCCTTCCTCGATCGCCAGGTGGTGGGCCAGGAGGAGGCCAAGAAGTCGCTCTCCGTGGCGGTCTACAACCATTACAAACGGCTCGCCTGGCAGGGGGACGGCAAGGGTGAAACCGACGAGACGGCCACCCGGCTCCACAAGAGCAACATCCTGCTGATCGGTCCCACCGGCTGCGGCAAGACCCTGCTGGCACAGACCCTGGCCGAGATCCTCGAGGTGCCCTTCGCCGTCGCCGACGCCACCACCCTCACCGAAGCCGGCTACGTGGGGGAAGACGTGGAGAACATCCTGCTGCGGCTGCTGCAGAAGGCCGACATGGATGTGGAGCTGGCCCAGCGGGGCATCATCTACATCGACGAGATCGACAAGATCGCCCGCAAGAGCGAGAACCCCTCCATCACCCGCGATGTGTCCGGCGAGGGGGTGCAGCAGGCCCTGCTCAAACTGCTGGAAGGCACCACCGCCAACGTGCCGCCCCAGGGGGGACGCAAGCATCCCTACCAGGACTGCATCCAGATCGACACCAGCCAGATCCTGTTCATCTGCGGCGGCGCCTTCGTCGGCCTCGACGATGTGGTGCAGAAGCGGATGGGACGCAACGCCATCGGCTTCATCAACCCGGAGGGCAACAACCGCCCCCGCAGCGCCCGGGAGCGGCTGGCCGCCGACGTGCTGCGCCATCTGGAACCGGACGACCTGGTGAAGTACGGGCTCATCCCGGAATTCATCGGCCGGCTGCCTGTGACCGCGGTGCTGGAACCCCTCGACATCCACGCCCTCGAAGCCATCCTCACGGAACCGCGCGATGCCCTGGTGAAGCAGTTCCAGACCCTGCTGAGCATGGACGACGTGCAGCTCCACTTCGAGCAGGGGGCGATCGAAGCCATCGCCGCCGAGGCCCATCGGCGCAAGACCGGCGCCCGCGCCCTGCGCGGCATCCTCGAGGAGCTGATGCTGGAGCTGATGTACGACCTGCCGTCGCGCCGCAACGTCAAGACCTTCACGGTGACCCAGGAGCTGGTGGAGCAGCGCAGCCAGGCCAAGGTGGTGCCGCTGGGATCCAGCCACGAAGACGCCCAGGCCAGCGCCTGACGAAAGCCTCTTGGCCGCAGCCGACCATCTGCAGGTTCCGCGCCAGCACGGCCTGTTCAGCCATCACGGCATCGACCTCGGCGACGGCACGGTGGCCCACTATCTGGAGGGTCGGGAGATCCTGCGCAGCAGCACCGACGACTTCAGCCGCGGCCAGCCGGTGAGTGTGGTGGACTACCCGGAGGGCAGCTGTTCCCCCGCCGGGGTCTGCCTGCGCCGTGCCATGGGCCGGCTGGGGGAACAGAACTACAACCTGCTGTTCAACAACTGCGAGCACTTCGCCCACTGGTGCAAGACCGGCCGGCACCGCAGCGCCCAGGTGGAGGGATGGCTGCACTCCGGCAGCCTCGGCGCCCTGGCCTTCGGCCAGTGGATGCCAGCCGCCGTGCTCACCGCCGCCAGACTCCTGCTGCGCCAGGGCAGCCGGCTGGATGGCCTCAAGCTCGATGGCCTCCGCCTGGACGGGTTCAACCTGGAGGGGCTCAACCTGGATCCGGCCCAGCTGGAGAAGGGCCTGGATCTGGCCCGGCAGACCCTCGCCCAGCTGGAGGGGCTGCGCCAGAAACTGCAGGCGGGCCTCGACGACGCCCTGGCCAGAGCCGAAGCCCGCTGGGGCGAGGGCCAGTTCGAGAGCCTGCGGCGATCGGCCCAGTCCCTGGCCGACCAGCTCGCCGAAGTGGAGGATCTCGAGGCCGCCCTGGAGACCCGACTGCATGGACTGCTGGAACCCGGGGACGACCAGTAACCTCGACATCCCGCCCGTCTGAGGCCGCCCCATGGGACAGGCCTACCAGCCCCTCCACCACAAGTACCGGCCCCAGCGGTTCGACCAGCTCGTGGGTCAGGAGGCGATCGCCGCCACCATGGCCAACGCCCTGCGCTCCGGGCGGATCGCGCCGGCCTACCTGTTCAGCGGACCCCGCGGCACCGGCAAGACCTCCAGCGCCCGCATCCTGGCGCGTTCCCTCAACTGCACCGCCGCAGCGGGACCCACCCCCGACCCCTGCGGCCGCTGCGAGCTCTGCACGACGATCGCGGCGGGCAACGCCCTCGACGTGATCGAGATCGACGCCGCCTCCAACACCGGCGTGGACAACATCCGGGAGCTGATCGAGCGCTCCCGCTTCGCCCCCGTGCAGGCGCGCTGGAAGGTGTACGTGGTGGACGAATGCCACATGCTCTCCACGGCGGCCTTCAACGCCCTGCTCAAGACCCTGGAGGAGCCGCCGCCCCAGGTGGTGTTCGTGCTCGCCACCACCGACCCCCAGCGGGTGCTGCCCACCATCCTCAGCCGCTGCCAGCGGTTCGATTTCCGTCGCATCCCCCTGGAGTCCCTGGAAGGGCACCTGCGCTGGATCGCCGCGGAGGAGGCCATCGCCATCACCCCCGAGGCGCTGCACGTGGTGGCCCAGCGGGCCCAAGGGGGCCTGCGGGATGCCGAGAGCCTGCTCGATCAGCTCAGCCTGCTGCCACCACCGGTCGAGGTGGACGCCGTGTGGGACCTGCTGGGGGCGGTGCCCGAGCAGGAACTCCTGCAGCTGGCCGGCGCCCTGGCCGGGGCCGAGCCGATCGCCCTGATCGAGGCGACGCGGCACCTGCTGGAGCGGGGCCGGGAGCCGGCGGCGGTGCTGCAGGGCCTCACCAGCCTGTTGCGCGACCTGGTGCTGGCGGGCACCGCCCCCGACCGGCTGGAGCTCACGGCCGTGTCCCCCCAGTTCCGTCCGCAGCTGCCTGGTCTGGCCCGCAGCCTCGGCAAGGCCAGGCTGCTGCAGTGGCAGGCCCAGCTCAAGGGCAGTGAGCAGCAGTTGCGCCACAGCGTCAACCCGCGGCTCTGGCTGGAAGTGCTCCTGCTGGGGCTGCTGGCAGGCCCGGAGCCGGTCGCTGGCGCCCAGCCCACACCGGCCGCGGCCCCGACGGCGGCATCGACCGCGGTCCCGGCCACCCTGCCGCGACGTCTCGCCGACCCCCCACCGCCGCGGGAGGAAGCCCCGTCTGCCAAGCCCTCTCCCATCCCCGCGCCTGCGCCTGTCCCTAACCCTGTGACGGCGCCTGTCACGGCCCCTGGGGTCGCCGCGGCAGCCGGGGCTGGGCCGGACCCACGGCCAGCGCCCCCGACCGAGCCGGCGGACACCACCCCTGACCTGCACGAGCTCTGGCAGCAGATCCTGGCCTGTCTGGAGCTGCCCTCCACACGCATGCTGCTGTCCCAGCAGGCCCATCTGGTGCGGCTGGATGGCCGCCGGGCCGTCGTGCAGGTGAGCGCCAACTGGATCGCCATGGTGCAGAGCCGCCAGGCCCTGGTGGAGCAGGCCATCGCCAAGGCGCTCGGAAGCCCGAGGCAGATGGTGCTGGAGGCCGGCAGCGAACCTCCCCAGCCGGCGCCTCCGCCCCTGGCCGCTCCAGCACCAGCACCAGCACCAGCACCAGCAGCCTCGCCCGTCAGCGGGGCAGTCACGGCCACGGCTTCTCCGGCACCAGCTGCGGCTCCGGCTCCCGGGATCCCTGCCGCTCACCCTCACGTATCCACCGCCGCTGCGGGCGTTCGGGAGCAACCGGGTTCCGCCACCGCCTCGGCCGCCTCAGCCCCCGCTGCGCCGACACCCCCGGACCCCTCCCTGCTCGATGACAGGGCCCGCCGACTGGCGGAATTCTTCAACGGGGAGGTGGTCGATCTGGATGGACCGCTGGAGGACCTCGATCGCGGCGTGGCCTGAGCAGGGACCAGCGCAGCGGCACGAACCGCTCCGCCGTCAGGCGATGGCCGATTCCTCCACGGCGGCGTCCTCGCAGCCGGCTTCTCCGAGGTGGAGGGTCTTGGCCCACACCAGACGCTTCGGGAACAGAGCCATGCGCACGCTGGTCCAGGGAATCACCAGGAACCAGTGGCCGAGGTAGGCGATGCCCAGGGCGAGGTTCCAGGGGGTCATCCGCGGGAACACGGGCCCCTCGCTGCTGCGGCGGCAGCCCAGCAGGATTGAACAGCCGGAGAGCCCGAAGGCCACGAAGGAGAGGGGCCAGATCGTGGGGGCGGTGAGGGTGACCAGAGCCCCCACCAGATCAGCCATGGCCACCATGGGCATGGCGTACTGCAGCAGGAAGAAGCAGAGGAGATCCAGCTTGCGGCGGCCGCTCACCCGCTCGGAGAGCAGGCCCGGGGCGTAGTCGAAGAAGCGCTGCAGGCCCCCCTCGGCCCAGCGCTGGCGCTGGCGCCAGAGGGCCGCCAGGCTGAGCACCGCTTCCTCCCGCACCGGCGGATCCCAGACGATGCCGATCGGCTGCTCCTGCAGCAGGAGCCGGAAGCTCAGGTCCAGATCGTCGGTGACGGTGGCCTCGTTGAAGCCCCCGGCCGCCAGGAGCGCATCCCGCCGCAGCAGCTGACCGTTGCCCCGCAGCTCCACCACGCCGCCCTGTTCCAGCCGACCCTCCTGGATCACCGCATCAAGCGCCATCTCCATGGCCTGGGCCCGGGTGAGCCAGTTGGTGAGGGGGTTGGCCACGGCCTTGCGCATCTGCACGGCAGACCAGCCGAGCGCCTCGGCCCTGGGCAGGAGGCGCTCGAGCGTGTCGGGCTGCAGGTCTGCGTCGGCATCGAGCACGAGCATCCAGCGGGCGCGTAGATGGGGCAGAGCCATGTTGAGGGCCCCGGACTTGCCGCCACCGGCATCCGCTTCCCGGCGCAGCACCTGCAGGAAGGGGAAGCGGCCACGCAGCTCCTGCAGCACTTCGGGGGTGCGGTCGGAGCTGCCGTCGTCCACCACCCAGAGCCGCAGGTCCCCGGCGGTGGGGCGCAGCATGCCGATGCGTTCCACCAGACGGGCGATCACGGCCTGCTCATCGCGGGCGGCCACAACCACATCCACCCCATCCGGACCTGGGTCCTGCGGTTTAGGGCCGGGCGAAGGACTGCCCTCACGATCCCCGGGCCGGCCGCGATCCAGGGCCGGCACCAGCACCGTGTAGAGGCTGTAGCCCCCCAGCAGCAGGGCCATGCCCGTGGCCGGCCAGAGCCGCAGCCCCGGCTCCAGCCAGTGGGGCATGAGCCCTGCCCAGCCGCAGGCGATCACGAAGAGAGCCGATTTGCCTCGGCGCCCGCCGGGGCCAGCCTCCCTGTGGCCATCGGTGGTACTGCCGTCCGCGGCCATGGCGTTCCCGGAAGTTCCCGGACTCTAAGGGGCACTCCCGGGAGGATTGGTGTCCAGTGCTGACAGGGGCTGCAGGGTGGTGCCGGGGTAGTAGAGCTCGAGAATCCGCTGCAGGGGCCAGCCGCGCCTGGCCAGATCGATGGCACCGGCCTGGGAGAGTCCGGCGCCGTGGCCGAAGCCACCGCCCTCGAAGCGCCAGCTGCCCGGGCCGCTCGGGCTCACCACGAACAGCGTGCTCGGCAGCTGGCGCAGGTTGCGGCGGATCGCATCCAGACGGAGCACCGTGGCACCGCCTGTGCCCTGGACCTGCAGGGCCAGCACCCGACCGCTCATGCCCCGCTCCAGCACCGTGACCCGCTCGGGGGTCCCGAGCTGGGGCTCCAGCCGCTGCAGGGCCTGGGCGATCTGGCCCGCCGTGAGGGTGCGGGTCCAGCGGAAGCGGGGATGGTCGACGCCATGGAAGCCGTTGCCGGTGGCCAGCAGCTGCGGCACCTGACCGCTCGCCAGCGGCAGGGGGAACCGCGCCTTCAGGGCCTGGGAACCATCCACCGCGGAGCGCAGGTAGGGCAACGGAGCACCGCTCCACACCTCCTCGAAACCGGCGGACACCCCGCCATTGGTGGCGTGGTACACGGCGTGGATCGGCTGCCCCTGCCAGGTGAGCACCTGGGAGCGGGTGGCCGCGATGGCCTGGCGCACCCCGGAACCGGCCTGGCGCGGGTCGGCGTAGACCTGGCACTGGGTGTCGGCACACAGGTGGTAGCCGTCCACCGCGAAGCGCACCCGGTTGCGCACCGCCCAGGTGCGGGCCAGGACGGCCTGGGCCGCCAGAGCGGCCGGGGGCGAGGCGGCCCCGATCTCATGGGGCACCACGCCCTGGAGGTAGCGCTCGAGGGGCACCTCCTCCACCAGGGTCCAGCTGCCGTAGGCATCGGGCTGGAGCCGGAAGGGCCCCTGGAACAGACCTCCCTGCCAGCGCAGGCCGCCCGGCGTCTCCAGCCGCAGGGGCCCGTCCAGCAGCACCGGCCCGGCATCGCGACGCAGCTCCAGCACAGCCCGCTGCTCCAGCTGCTGCTCCACCTGCCGGGAGGGACCGAGGCTCGGGGGCAGGGGAGCTGAGAGGGGCGCCCACACCTCCCAGTCGCGGGGGTTGGCGATGCGCGGCTCCACCCCGGCCGCCTTCCAGCGGCCGGCCGCCTCCTCAGCGCTCTCGTAGCTGGCGAAGGGTCCCAGCACCTGACGACGGATCCGCAGGGGCGGGTCCACCGGCACGGTGCGCCAGTGCAGCACCAGCCGCGGCGAGCTGTAGCGGGCCCCTTCAGGCGTCACCAGGGTGATCAGGCCCTCACCGCTGCGCAGCTCCAGCGGGGTGTCGGGCCGGAGATGGGAGGCGAGCCCCACCCACAGCACCGGGTTGCTGGCGTCGAGCTCCGGCGGTGCCGGCACCGGCCAGCCCAGCCGGGCAGGGGCAGGCGGGGCGGGGGGCGCCGCCATGGGCGCGGCCTGGCAGCCCGAGGCGGCCAGCAGAAGGCTCACCCCGAAGGCACCCAGGGCCGGGCGGACCGCAGGCGGCCGGGGATGGCGGGGACGGGCGCTGGGCATCGGCAGGGGCACTGGCAACGGGAGCTTGGTGGAAGGCGGGGCCGCGTCGTACTCTGCTCGTTTGTGCCCGCGTTGGGGAGACATGCCGAAGCTCAAGACCCGCAAAGCAGCCGCCAAGCGGTTCAAGGCCACCGGCAGTGGCAAGTTCCTGCGTCGCCGGGCCTTCCGTAACCACCTGCTGGACCACAAGAGCCCGAAACGGAAGCGCTACCTGGGCACCATGGCCGTCGTCGACGAGCGCGACGCCGACAACGTGAGCGCCATGCTCCCCTACGCCTGAGCTTCCCGGCAGCCGGTTCCGTTCCGATCCATCACCACCTGATTTCCTTCCATGGCCCGCGTCAAGAGGGGCAACGTTGCCCGCAAGCGTCGTAACAAGATCCTGCGGCTGGCCCGTGGCTTCAGGGGCGGCAACGGTTCCCTGTTCCGCACCGCCAACCAGCGGGTGATGAAGGCCCTCTGCAACGCCTACCGCGACCGTCGCCGCCGCAAGCGGGACTTCCGCCGTCTCTGGATCGCCCGCATCAACGCTGCGGCCCGCCTGAACGGCGTGAGCTACAGCCGTCTGATGGGTGGTCTGAAGAAGGCCGATGTGCGCCTGAACCGCAAGATGCTGGCCCAGCTCGCCGTGGTCGATCCCGGCAGCTTCACCAGCGTGGTCGGCACCGCCAAGAACTGAATCGTCCCCTCGTACCACTCACCGCCACCTTGGACACCCTGCTTCCCCAGGCCTATCTGATCGGCCTGGTCGTTCTCCTGGGCGGTGCCGCTGTGGTGGTGGCCCGCCAGATCTGGAGGGTGCGAAGCGACGAGGTCACCCTGGCGCGCCTGGAGCGCGACCTCGCTCCGGGCGAGGTGAAGGGGTCGGCCGATGCGGCCAGCCTCTATGAGCTCGGATCGGTGCAGCTGCGCAAGCGCCTCTACAGCCAGGCGGCCGACAGCCTCACCCGGGCCCTGCAGCTGGCCATCGCCCAGGAGGATCCCCCCGAAGCGGTGGCCCTGATCGAGAATGCCCTTGGCTTCTCCCTTGCCGCCCAGACCAAGTACAAGCCGGCTCTCAAGCACTACCGCGCCGCACTGAAGGCCAAGCCCGACTATCCGGTGGCGCTGAACAATCTGGCCTACGCCCTCGAGAAACTCCAGAACGCCGAAGAGGCCGCCAGCACCTACCGCAAGGTGCTGGAGCTGGACAGCGGCAACCGCACGGCCCAGCGGCGGCTCAGCCGGCTGGAGCGCACCCTGGGCACCACAGCCGCCTGAATCCGTTCACCACATACCCCGCACCGGCACGCCGGCGGGCACTGGGGCCGGGGCCGGCACGAAGGCGGTGCGCGGGCGCAGGTCGAGGCGGCCGCCGGGGTTGGTCAGCCGGGGCGCGTTCCAGCCGGAGAGCAGGAACCCCTGCTGCCCGGAGAACGCGCCGCCCATCTCGAGACCGCCGACGTTGCAGCGGCAGAGCAGCAACAGGTCGAGCTGGTCGGATTCGGCATTCAGGTTGCCCTGGATCGGCGTGGCGGTGCCATCGATCGTGATGTCACCGCGCAGATCCACGATCTGGCCGAAGGCGGTGACGGCGGTGAGCCGCAGCTCGGCGGGTACGGCCCGGTTGGTGTCGAAGGGCTGGTAGGTGCCCACCCACTCCCGGGGAATGTCGCGGGCCAGCAGCTGGGCACGGCCCACCGGATCGAAGGTTTCCACGGCGCCGGCGCCGGCGCCGTAGGTGTCGACCTGGAAGGTGGCGGATGCCGGCGGATTGAACGGCAGGAAGCCGTCGCTGGCCAGCGGCGTGGCGGCCATGGCACGGCCTGGCAGCAGGGGAATGGCCAGCAGGGGGAGCGCCATGAGCAGGAGCGGGCGAAGCGCGGCGAGGGGCGCGTCGGCTGGCGCGTCGGTGGGCGCGGCGATGGTCACGGCAACGGCGGTGGCTGATGGGAGGCTAGATGGATTGTCATCCATGCGCCGGAATCCACCGTGGTGCCGCAGCCAGCCCCGCTCCTGCAGGAGCCGCAACACCTCGACCCCCCGGACGAGCCGCTCACCATCGGCGGCCGTCGCTTCCACAGCCGCCTGATGACCGGCACGGGCAAGTACCCAAGCCTGGCCAGCATGCAGGCCAGCCTCCGCGCCAGCGCCTGCGAGATCGTCACCGTGGCCGTGCGGCGCGTGCAGAGCCTGGCGGCGGGGCATGAGGGTCTGATGGAGGCCATCGACTGGCAGCGGGTCTGGATGCTGCCCAACACCGCCGGCTGCGCCACGGCGGAGGAGGCGGTGCGGGTGGCCCGGCTCGGACGCGAACTGGCCAAGCTGGCCGGGCAGGAGGACAACACCTTCGTGAAGCTGGAGGTGATCCCCGACACGCGACACCTGCTGCCGGATCCCATCGGCACGCTGGAGGCTGCGGAGCAGCTGGTGAATGAGGGCTTCACCGTGCTGCCCTACATCAACGCCGACCCGCTGCTGGCCCGTCGGCTCGAGGAGGCCGGCTGCGCCACCGTGATGCCGCTCGGCTCGCCCATCGGTTCGGGCCAGGGGATCCGCAATGCCGCCAACATCGCCCTGATCATCGAGAACGCCACCGTTCCCGTGGTGGTGGACGCGGGCATCGGCGTGCCCAGCGAAGCGGCCCAGGCCATGGAGATGGGCGCCGATGCGCTGCTGATCAACAGCGCCATCGCCCTGGCGGGGAACCCCGCGGCCATGGCGGGTGCCATGGCACAGGCCTGTCAGGCGGGCCGCACCGCGTTCCTGGCCGGCCGGCTGCCGCGTCGCGCCCAGGCCAGCCCCAGTTCCCCGCTCCAGGGACGGGTGGGCGGCTGAACGCCTCCTGAAGGACCTCGGCCGGCACGTGAACTTCCGTTGACGTTCCCCCCGCCTGTCGAAGACTGCGCCGATTTCACTCCATAGGGTGTGGCCCTTGTGCTTTCCCTTTTCATGCAGGTCACCGAAGAAGACGGCGGCAAGCTCAATGCCTTCGCCCGGGAGCCCCGCATGGTGGTGATGGAGGAGGGGGAGCGCAGCACCAGCCAGACCAAACTGCTGCTGATCGGCGGGGCCGTGCTGGTGCTGGCCCTGGTGGGCCTGGCTGCCGGAATCAGCGGCTGAGACGGCCGGAACGCCTGTAGTAGCTTGCCTGGATGAGCAGCCGCTCATCCTGCGGGGTCTGGGGTTTTCGGCATGAGGGTTTCGCCATGAGGGTTTCGGCATGAAGGTGTTCGTTCTCGGCGGCGATGGCTTCTGCGGCTGGCCCTGTGCGGTCAACCTCGCCGACGCCGGCCACGACGTGGTGATCGTCGACAACCTCAGCCGGCGCAAGATCGACGTGGACCTGGAGGTGGAGTCACTCACCCCGATCGCCACCATCAGCGAGCGCCTGCGGGCCTGGGAGCAGGTGGGCGGCAAGCCCATGCGCTTCGTCCACCTCGACATCGCCAAGGAGTACACCCGCCTGCTCGACCTGCTGCGGGATGAGCGCCCGACGGCGGTGGTGCACTTCGCCGAGCAGCGGGCGGCGCCCTACTCGATGAAGAGCAGTGCCACCAAGCGCTACACGGTGGACAACAACGTCAACGGCACCCACAACCTGCTGGCCGCGATCGTGGAAAGCGGGCTGGACGTGCACATCGTGCACCTCGGCACCATGGGGGTGTACGGCTACGGCTCCCACCGCGGCGCCACGATCCCCGAGGGCTATCTCACCGTGGAGGTGCCCCAGCCCGATGGCAGCCGCTTCACCGAGAAGATCCTGCACCCGGCGGATCCCGGCAGCGTCTACCACATGACGAAGACGCTCGATCAACTGCTTTTCTACTACTACAACAAGAACGACGGCATCCGCGTCACCGATCTGCACCAGGGGATCGTCTGGGGCACCAACACCGCCCTCACCGAGAAGGATCCCCGTCTCACCAACCGCTTCGACTACGACGGTGACTACGGCACGGTGCTGAACCGCTTCCTGATGCAGGCGGCGATCGGCTATCCCCTCACCGTGCACGGCACCGGCGGCCAGACCCGCGCCTTCATCCACATCCGCGATTCGGTGCGCTGCGTGCAGCTGGCCCTCGAGCACCCGCCCCAGTCGGGCGAGAAGGTGAAGATCTTCAACCAGATGACCGAGAGCCACCAGGTGGGCCAACTGGCTGAGAAGGTGGCGGCCCTCACCGGCGCCTCGATCAACCACCTCCCCAACCCCCGCAAGGAGGCGATCGAGAACGATCTGATCGTGGACAACCGCTGCTTCATCGAACTGGGCCTCAAGCCCACCACCCTCGACGAGGGGCTGATGGCGGAAGTGGTGGATGTGGCCCGCCGCTGGGCCGACCGCTGCGACCGCAGCCGCATTCCCTGTGTGTCGGCCTGGACCAGCCGGCAGGCCGCAGCCATCCAGACCGCCTGAGCCGGCCCCTTCCTTGAAGATCGCCTTCTTCACCGAGACCTTCCTGCCCAAGGTCGACGGCATCGTCACCCGCCTCACCAAGACGGTGCAGCACCTGGTGGCCCTCGGGGATGAGGTGCTGATCTTCTGTCCCGAGGGGGCACCCGAGGCCTACATGGGCGCCCGGGTGGTGGGCGTGCCGGCGATGCCGCTGCCCCTTTACCCCGAACTGAAGCTGGCGCTGCCGCGCCCCGCCGTGGCGGAGGCCCTGGAGGAGTTCCAGCCCGATCTGGTCCATGTGGTGAACCCCGCCGTGCTGGGCCTGGGGGGGATCTGGCTGGCCCGCACGCGCAGCTACCCGCTGGTGGCCAGCTACCACACCCACCTGCCGAAGTATCTCGAGCACTACGGCATGGGCATGCTCGAACCCCTGCTGTGGGAACTGCTCAAGGCGGCCCACAACCAGGCCCGCCTCAACCTCTGCACCTCCACGGCCATGGTGCAGGAGCTGAGCGAGAAGGGGATCCAGCACACCGACCTGTGGCAGCGGGGCGTGGACACCGAGCTGTTCCGCCCGGCCCTGCGCAACGCCGGCATGCGCCAGCGGCTGCTGGGGGGCCACAGCGACACCGGCAAGCTGCTGCTCTACATCGGCCGTCTCTCGGCCGAAAAACAGATCGAGCGCATCCTCCCCGTGCTCGATGCCCTGCCGGATGCCCGCCTGGCCCTGGTGGGTGACGGTCCCCACCGCCAGACCCTGGAAAAGGTCTTCACCGGCACCCCCACCACCTTCGTGGGGTATCTGGCGGGAGAGGAGCTGGCCAGCGCCTACGCCAGCGGCGATGCCTTCGTGTTCCCCAGCAGCACCGAAACCCTCGGCCTGGTGCTGCTGGAAGCGATGGCCGCCGGCTGTCCGGTGGTGGGGGCCAACCGCGGCGGCATCCCCGACATCGTCACCGACGGCATCAACGGCTGTCTCTACGACCCGGACGGCATCGATGGAGGATCCGCCAGCCTGACGGCGGCGGTGCAGCGCCTGCTGGGCGACGACGCCGAGCGCCAGCAGCTGCGCCAGGCGGCCCGCCAGGAAGCGGAGCGCTGGGGATGGGCCTCGGCCACCCGGCAGCTGCGCGGGTTCTACAGCCGGCTGCTGGACCAGCCCCAGCTGCAACTGGCGGCCTGAGCGGCAGCGGCGAAACACATCCGCCAGGCGTCAGCCCGCAGCGGCGGCCGCCGTGGTGCCCCGGAACCAGGTGGTCATCAGCGCCTTCACCATCGGAGCCGCCACCGTGCCTCCGTAGCCCCCGGAGTTCTCGCCGAAGGCCACGATCACCAGGGTGGGATCGTCGGCAGGGGCATAGCCACCGAACCAGGCATGGTCCGGGCGGGGCGGATCCTCGCCGGTGCCGGTCTTGCCGGACACCGGCGGCAGCTTGGGATCGTTGAGCAGGCGGGCCGTGCCCTCGGTCACCACCATGCGCAGACCCTTCTGCAGCACCGCCAGGGTGGAGGGCTTGAGGTTGATGCGGCTGCGGGGAACAGGCCGCTCCACCAGGTGCGGCGTGACCAGCCAGCCACCGTTCGCCACCGCCGCGTACAGGCGCGCCATCTGCAGCGGCGTCACCAGCAGGGCCCCCTGGCCGATGGAGGAGGTGATCGTGTCCACCGGTGTCCAGGGCTCGCCGAGCACCTCCTTCTTCCAGGCCTGATCCCCCAGCAGACCGGGGGTCTCCTCCTCGGTGAGCTCGATGCCGGTGACGCTGCCGTAGCCGAGGCGCCGGGCCGTCTTGAACAGGGCATCCGGGCCGATCTTCAGGCCCACCCGGTAATAGAAGGTGTTGCTGCTGACTGCCAGCGCGAAGGGGAAGCCCACCATGCCGTGGGCACCGTGGTCGCCGTAACAGAGGCCGGCGTAGCAGAAGGAGTTGGTGGTCAGCACCTTGTCATCGGGGCTGTAGATGCCCGATTCGAGGGCGGCGGCGGAGGTGACGATCTTGAAGGTGCTGGCCGGGGGGAAGCCCTGGAAGGCCCGGTTCAGCAGCGGAGCGTTGGGTCCGTTGAGCGCCGCCCACTCCTTGCTGGAGGGCGCAGGTGAGAAGACATTGGGATCGAACGTGGGTCGGCTGGCCAGGGCCCGGATGGCCCCGGTCTGGGGATCCATCGCCACGATCGCCCCCTTGCGCACCCCATCGAGGGCTTTCTCGGCCGCCTGTTGCAGGGGAAGATCGAGGGTGAGCCGCAGGTCCTTGCCCGCCTTGGCCGGCTTGTCCCCCAGCACCCGCTGCACCTGTCCGGCGGCGTTCACCTCCACCTGCTGGCCGCCCCACTCGCCGCGCAGGTGGGTCTCGTACACCTTCTCCAGACCGCTGCGGCCCACCCGGTCGCGGATGCGGTACCCCTTGTCGCGCAGCCGGGCGTACTCCTCCTCGGTGATGCCGCTGGTGTAGCCGAGCACATGGGCACCGAGGCGGCCGTGGGGGTAGCTGCGCAGCACGTCCACATCCACCTCGGCGCCCCGCAGGCCGCTGGCCTGCTCGCGGAAGCGCAGCACCTGCTCGGGCCGCAGGCCCTCCGCCAGCTGGATCCGGAATCCCTCGGCGTTGTTGCCGCTGGTGCGCCTCTCATCGAGGGCGCTGGCAGGGAGCCCCAGCAGGCCCGCCAGGCGGTCCCGCAAGTCCGGCCAGGCGGCATCGGACACCTCCCGGGGCTGGATGTAGAGGTTGTAGGTGAGCCGGCTGGTGGCCAGCACCTGGCCGTTGCGATCGAGCAGACGCCCCCGGATCGGGTTGCGCGGCATCAGCCGGATGCGGTTGTCATCCGCCCGCTCGCGGTTCTCGGCGCCATGCACCAGCTGCAGCCAGGCCAGCCGGGCCACCATCGCGCCACTGAACAGCAGCACCACCACCAGCAGCAGCGCAGGCTGCTGGCCCATGCCGCTGTGGCGTCCGGCCTGGCCGTAGGCCATCCCTAGTCCGCCTCCCTGCCTGCGGCCAGCCGCTGCTCCAACAAGGTGAGGCGATCGGCCACGGCCGCCAGGCGCCGCTGCAGCTCGGCCGGATCGGCGTCGTGGGCCGGAGCTGCCGCCGGCTCGGGATTCACATCCCGCACCTCCACCTTCATCACCGGATTGCCGAGGCCGGGGCTGACCCGATCGAGCTGCTCCCGCACCTGGGTGGCCGCCGTCTCACCCTCCTCGCGCAGCTGGGCCAGGGGATCGGGAGTTGAGCCGTCGAAGGCGGCGATCAGTTCCTGCGGCCCCCCTTTGCGCACCCGCTCCACGGCGGCAAGGCCCAGCGGCAACACATCCTGCATCAGGGTGAGCCGCAGGCTGTCGAGCGGATCGGCGGCCATGGTTCGAGGCTTGGGCCTCTCCAGTCTGCCGCGCCCCGGGCTGGGGGCGGGCTCAGGGGCTGGGGCTGCCCGACATCGGCAGGCCGGGATCAACGATCACCTGCCGGCAGCTCTGCTGGCTGCCCCACCACCAGCCGCCGCCCACGGCCAGCACCACCAGCATCGCCACGGGCACCAGGGCCTGGCGGGTCACCTCCAGTCCCAGCCACTCGCGCCAGGCCCGCAGGCTGCGGTCCCGCTCGAAGCGGTTCCGCTCCCGGGCCTCCTCCTGCTGCCGGCGACGCAGGGCCTTCATCACCCAGCGCTCGAAGGCCTTCTTCTTGGTGACGGCCATCTTGCGCTCCACCTCCAGCAGGTGGCCGGCCGTGAGGTCGGGATTGAAGGTGCTGATCAGCTCCAGGCTCTTGAGGAACATCTCCACCGCCCCGTCCTTGGCCAGGCGCTCCTGGGGATCGAGCTGCTCCCAGT
This sequence comes from Cyanobium sp. PCC 7001, assembly GCF_000155635.1. Lineage (NCBI taxonomy): Bacteria > Bacillati > Cyanobacteriota > Cyanophyceae > Synechococcales > Prochlorococcaceae > Cyanobium > Cyanobium sp. PCC 7001. Next base: position 2,033,894 of record NZ_DS990556.1, on the reverse strand, counting down.
CGAGTTCGGGGTAGAAGCGGCGGCGGTTCGCGGCGATCTGCTCCTCCGGCAGCTGGCCGGGTTCCCGCAGCCAGCGGTCGGTGTTGGCATCGAAACGCCGCCAGTAGAGGAAGGGATTGAGGTAGACGGTCTTGCCGCCCAGCTGGATGCTGTCCTGCTGCAGACGGCGCTGCAGGTCGGGATCGCTGGATGTCGCAGGAGCGGCCGTCACGGCGGAGCTGGATGGGGCCCCGAGGGTAACGGAGGCCCATGGCGCCGGCTACCGGGGTCTCACTCCCACTCGATCGTGCCCGGGGGCTTGCTGGTGATGTCCAGCACCACCCGGTTCACCCCCTTCACCTCGTTGACGATGCGGTTGGAGATCGTTTCCAGCAGGTCATAGGGCAGGCGCGACCAGTCGGCGGTCATGCCGTCTTCGGAGGACACGCAGCGCAGCACCACCGGGAAGGCATAGGTGCGCTTGTCGCCCATCACCCCCACACTGCGCACCGGCAGCAGCACCGCGAAGGCCTGCCAGATGCTGTTGTAGAGCCCGGCATCACGGATTTCCTCGCGCACGATCAGATCGGCATCGCGCAGGATGTTGAGCTTCTCGTTGGTCACCTCGCCGAGGATGCGGATGGCCAGCCCGGGCCCCGGGAACGGATGGCGACCCACGATCTCCTCGGGCAGGCCAAGCGAACGCCCCACCTTGCGCACTTCGTCCTTGAACAGCTTGCGCAGCGGCTCCACCAGCTTGAACTGCAGATCCTTGGGCAGCCCGCCCACGTTGTGGTGGCTCTTGATCTTCACCGCCACGCGCTCACCGGTCTTGGGATCCACGTTGGTGCCCGCGCTCTCGATCACATCGGGATACAGCGTTCCCTGGGCGAGGTAATCGAACGGCCCGAGGCGCTTGCTCTCCTCCTCGAACACCCGGATGAACTCGGTGCCGATCAGCTTGCGCTTCTCCTCCGGATCGGTGACGCCCTCCAGTCGGGCGAGGAAGCGCTCGCGGGCATTGATGTATTCCACATTGATGTGGAACCGCTTGTCGAAGAACTCCACCAGGAACTCGGGCTCCCCTTTGCGCATGAAGCCCTGGTCGATGAACATGCAGGTGAGCTGGTCACCGATCGCCTTGTGCAGCAGGAAGGCGAGGGTGGAGGAATCCACGCCGCCGGAGAGGGCCAGCAGCACCCGCTTCTCGCCCACCTGACGTCGCACGTCGCTCACCGCCTCCTCGATGAAGGCGGCCGTGGTCCAGTCGGCTTCGCAACCACAGATGTGGTAAACGAAATTGCGGATCAGGGCCATGCCGCAGGTGGAGTGCACCACCTCTGGATGGAACTGCACGCCGTAGAGCTGGCGACCGTGGTGCGCCACCGCCGCTTCGGGGGTGTTGTCGGTGTGGGCCAGCCGCACGAAGCCATCCGGCAGCTGTTCCACCGAATCGCCATGGCTCATCCACATCGTGGAGCCGGGTTCCACGTTGGTGAGCAGGTCGACCGGGTCATCCACGTGCAGGGGGGCCTTGCCGTACTCGGCCCTGCCGGCTGCCACCACTGAGCCGCCGAGCTGCTGCACCATCAGCTGCATGCCGTAGCAGACCCCCAGCACGGGAATGCCGAGATCCCAGAGCCCGGGATCGCACACGGGAGCCCCGGGCTCGTACACCGAGCCGGGCCCGCCGCTGAGGATGATGCCCTTGGGGCCGATCGCCCGCAGCTCCTCGGCGCTGGTGGTGTAGCTCATCACCAGGGAGAACACCTCGGTTTCGCGCACCCGCCGGGCGATCAGCTCCGAATACTGGGAGCCGAAATCGAGGATCACGATGGCCGGCGGGCGGCTGGACTGGGACGCCGCATCGACGGGACGGGTGGCTTCCAGCACCGCATCCGCAGGCGGGGTCGGGGGAGCGGCGGTCATCGGCAGCACGGGGCCCGGGTCATTCGAGCCAGCCTAGGGGCCTCCCTGAGAGCCATCAGGCCGGCGGCATCAGCGCGAGGGCGCCGCCAGACGGTGCAGCAGCGCTCCACCCTTTGGGCCCTGGGCGCAGATCCGGCGGCTGCGGTCGAACAGCACGGCTCCCACCGCCATGCCCTCCTGGCCATAGCGGGCCAGGTAGGCACCGCTGCGCTCCTCGATCGCTGCGGCGATGCGGCAACGCAGCCGCCCGGCCAGGGCGGCATCGCGCCGCTGCAGGCCGGCGAGGGCCGCCTCCACCGTGGCCGCCTGATGGAGCGCCTCGAGGGCGGGGCCGCTCAGCCCTTCCAGTGCCGCCAGGGCGGTGAGCACTTCGGCCCGCCCGTCGGCCAGGTGGTGATGGGTGTGAAAGATGCCGCCGGCCAGTTTCAGCAGCTTGCCCTGGTAGCCGAAGAGAAGCAGGTCGGCCACGCCGCCCTCGGCGGCTGCCACCAGCAGCGGCCCGAGCCAGTTGCCGGCCTTCACCAGCCGGTCTGGGCTCACCCCCAGCCGCGGCGCCAGATCCAGGCCGTTCTCCCCGATCACCAGCACCAGGGCGCCATCGAAGTCCGGGGATCGCACACGATCGCGCAGGGTGTCGAGGGCCGCCTGCAGCTGGTCGGGAGCGGCACTCCTCTGCACCACAGCCTGGGTGCCGATCAGGGCCAGGCCATCCACCACCCCGAAGGCCGCATTGCTGGTGCGCTCCGCCAGGCGGCGACCCGCCGGAATCAGCAGATGGAGCTCCAAACGCCGATCGGCCGGCAGCAGGGGTTCGAGTGTGCGCTGCAGCAGTTCCCTGGCATAGGTGGACAGGCACGGGGCGCCGGAGGCCACCACACCCACCCCCTCGCCGGCCACCAGCTCCAGCCGCTCCCCGGGATCCTGCCGCCAGCGGGCCTGCACCCACACGGGCTGATCGCGGGTGAGGTCGAGCACCTCTGGACCGGGATCCGCGCGGGCGGCCGCCAGCACCCAGCCACCGGCCAAGGGGGCCACGGCCTCCACCGGCACCGGCGTGGGCGAGGCTCCCGGCTCCAGCTCCAGCGGCTGGTGGGCTGCGAACGGCTCGCCAAGCAGAGCCTGCACCGCGGCCCGTGCCGCCGCCGCCAGCCACACCGGCAGGATGAAACCGGATGGGGGCGGAGGCGAGGAACCGTCGACCATCAGTGGAGCCGGTTGGCCAGGAGACCGTTTTTTACATTGGTCGATCGCGCCGCTCTGCCGCCGCGCCCTCCCTCGACACCGCAGCACCCATGCAGGACAAGCTCACCCTGATGATTCCCGGCCCCACCCCGGTGCCGGAGAGCGTGCTGCTGGCCATGAGCCGCCATCCGATCGGCCATCGCAGCGCCGATTTCCAGACGATCGTCAAGCGCACCACCGAGCAGCTGCAGTGGCTGCACCAGACCAGCGGCAACGTGCTGGTGCTGGCGGGCAGCGGCACGGCCGCCATGGAGGCCGGCATCGTGAACGTGCTCAGCCGGGGCGACACGGTGCTGTGCGGCGACAACGGCAAGTTCGGTGAGCGCTGGGTGAAGGTGGCGAAGGCCTACGGGCTCGACGTGCAGGTGATCAAGGCGGAGTGGGGGCAGCCCCTCGATCCGGAGGCCTTCCGCAGCGCCCTCGAGGCCGACACCGGCAAGCGGATCCGGGCCGTGATCCTCACCCACTCGGAAACCTCCACCGGCGTGATCAACGACCTGGAGACCATTGCCGGCCACGTGCGCGCCCATGGCACCGCGCTCACCATCGCCGATTGCGTCACCAGCCTGGGCGCGTGCGATGTGCCCATGGAGCGCTGGGGTCTGGATGTGGTGGGCTCCGGCTCCCAGAAGGGCTACATGATGCCGCCGGGCCTCGGCTTCGTGGCCATGAGCGAGCGGGCCTGGGCGGCCTACGACCGCTCCGACCTGCCCAAGTTCTATCTGGACCTGGGCAAGTACCGGAAATCGGCCGCAGGCGACAGCAATCCCTTCACGCCGCCGGTGAACCTCTACTTCGCCATGGAGGCCGCCCTCGACATGATGCAGCAGGAGGGGCTGGAGGCGATCTTCGCCCGCCATGCCCGTCACCGGGCCGCTGCCCAGGCCGGCATGAAGGCCATGGGCCTGCCGCTCTACGCCGCCGAGGGCCATGGCAGCCCCGCCATCACCGCCGTGGCGCCCGAGGGCCTCGACGCCGAGGTGTTGCGCAAGGCCGTGAAGGAGCGCTTCGACATCCTGCTGGCCGGCGGCCAGGACCACCTCAAGGGCAAGGTGTTCCGCATCGGCCACCTGGGCTTCGTGTGCGACCGGGATGTGCTCACCGCCGTGGCAGCCATCGAGGCCACCCTGCAGGGCTTGGGCCAGCACAAAGGAACGGTGGGGGCCGGCGTGGCCGCCTGTGCGGCCGTGCTGGCAGGCTGAGCCGGCAGGGCACAACCACCATTGGGGGCTGGCCTGACCGGCGCAGCCCCTTGCTAGCCTCACGCCGCTGGCCTCAGCGGGGGAATCAACCCCACCTCAGGAGCCCGTTTTCTACACCTTGCGGGTGTAATTCAGTGGTAGAATGTCAGCTTCCCAAGCTGAACGTCGCCGGTTCGAGTCCGGTCACCCGCTTCCGTTCAGCCCTCACAACAACCTCAGAACATCGAGTTCGCGAGATTAGAGCTCGCCGTACGGAGAGCATGCGTCCGGTATCCCGGGGGATACCGCCGGTGCTTCCAGCATCCTGCTTCAGGTGCTTCAGGCGTTCCGGCTCACGCGCGGGGCTTGATCAGCTGCAGCACCTGGGGGCCTGTGTTGGCGAGACGACGTTCACATCGGAGCGCCTGGAGGATCGCGCGGGCGGCTTCGTCGAGCTGACCAAGGGCGGCAGCTTGCCTGGCCTGACTGTCGTGATGGGAGATCTGCTGCTGCAGGGACAGCCGAGGTTCGGGGTTGGTGGGCAGCCGCAGGGATCGGGACACGGGTGGGGCGCCGGCAGTGGTGGCGTGACTCGATCGCGGAGGGGAAGCGAGGCTCGGGGTCATCGAAGGGACGCGAACGTCAATGGGATCCGATGGGATCGGAGTGAAGCTGGGATCTGAACAGAGCGCTGAACGGTGCCTGAATCTTCAACAAGCTGCAGGGTGGGGAGAGCCAATCGCCAGGGCGTGATTGCCGACCCAGTGCTGTGAATCACAGGGATGGCGGAAGGATCGTGGAGTATCCCGCTCGACCGCCGGGCGTGGGAGCCGTGATCAGCGACGTGGTCGTGATCGAAGCTGGCTCGGATTGGAGGCACAGGGCATTGGAGGCCATGTGATTCAACCCGAAGGCCATTGGTCTTTGAGTTGAAGTGTACCCTTTTCAAGCATCTCTTGCCTATGGCTGTGTCGGCATGTCACAGGCCTTTGCTTCATCCAGACAGTCGTTTAGGCACTCGTTCCAGGCCTTGGTTCTCTGGAGCCACGGCGGCATCAGAACCAACGTCTCGCCTGCGGTGAACTCACCACCCATGAGTGAGCGACACCGTCCATCACCGCTTGAAGCCATGCCTCTCAGCCACGGCCCCGACGCTGGCCTGCCGGCGGGCACCGTCACCAGAGATCCAGGGGCCCCGGGACACACGGCAACGGCGTGGCTCCAGGCAGGTCAGCCAGAGCACGGGGCCAACAGGGCGCTCAGGTGCCCGGCTCGACCCCGCCTTCTCCGAGCATGGCGATCTGGGCTCTGAGCGCCGTGCAACGCTCACGATCACCCTGGCTCAGGGCGACGGCGAGGGCGAATTCGAGCTTTTCACGCTGATGGTCACCCTCGACGCTGGCAGCTCGCGGGCGGCCTCCGGCGCGGTGCGCGGCGGACGGCACCGCATGGGTGGAGTCTGAGTGAGAAGGAGCGGGGAAAGCCATGTTTCACTTTCTTTCCATTCTGCCACCACCCACCAGTGCATGCTGAGGGTGGTTCCTAAGCCGCCCGCTGGAACGGCTCCGATGGCGTGAACAGTTCACTGTCCGGAGCGGCATCGGTTTCCGCCTGCATGAAGGGGGCCTCCTCCGAGGGGCCCTCCAGGAGGGGTTCACTCGGGGATTCGCTCGGGGGTTCGCTGCCCAGGGCAGCGGTGTCCTGCTCCGGCTCCTCCACTCCGGTCTCATCCAAGCCAAGCAGGGCGCGGCAGTCGAAGAGCAGGCGCTCCACGTTGTCGAGACTGCTCACCTCGCGCAGATCGGGCTCGGCGTCCTGCTTCAGACGGCTGCTGAGCTGCAGCTCCATGGCCTGAAGCCGCTGTTCCATCACCACCAACCTTTGGGAGAGGGCGTGAATGGTCTGGGCCAGATCTTCCGTGTTGCGGGTGATCCGGAAGGAGACCGAGTCGGGTGCCATGACGAGAGACACGGGCCCCGATGAGAGCACACATTCCAGGCCCAGCCAAGGTCAGACTGGGCCGATGAGCCATCCCTGGAACCTGATTCTCTACGCCTGTGTCGGGATGGCCGGGGGTCTGCTGGCCCTCCGCACCGGCATCCCTGCCGCCCCACTGGCCGGCGCCCTGCTGGCGGTGGGTCTGGTGAGCATGAGTGGCCGGCTCGAGCCCGCCGCATGGCCGGTGGGCACCCGCACCGTGCTGGAGATCGGCATCGGCACCGTGATCGGGGCGGGCCTCAGCAGCGCCGTTCTGGAGCAGCTGCAGCAGCTCTGGCGGCCGGCGCTGGTCATCACCCTCACCCTGGTGCTCGCGGGTCTGGCGATCGGGCTGCTGTGCAGCCGCCTGCTCGGAGTGGATCCCACCGTGGCCCTGCTGGGAGCGGCTCCGGGGGGGATCAGCGGCATGAGCCTGGTGGGGGCCGAGTTCGGGGTGGGGGCGGCGGTGGCGGCCCTGCACGCGATCCGCCTGATCACGGTGCTGCTGGTGCTGCCGCTGGTGGTGCGGCTGATGCTGCCGGACAGCCCGGGCGCCCCCTGACGCCCGGCTCTCGACGCACCCCGCCCCGATCGATACGTTGGGCCCTGCTGACCAGACCTGAAGCCATGGCCCTGCGCCTTCGGTTCGTCCTTCCCCTCCGCCCGCGGCCCTGGTGGCTGCCGCTCGGCCTGGTCCTGGCGGTGGTCCCGGCAGGCGGAGCGTTGGCACAGATGGGGGATGGCGGCGGCGGCCTGGAGGGGGCCGGGCCCAAGGGGGCCCAGATCTATTGCTTCATGCGCGGCAACGGCAACAACCACCAGGTGAGCTGGGATGCGTCCTACGCGGTGATCAAGCGCCAGAGCGACCAGCTGTTCAAGACCTCCCCGGAGCATGCTGCAGTGATGATCACGGAAGCCGTGGTGCAGAACCCCGGCTCCTTCCCCGACTGCGGCCGCTACCTCGGTGACCTGTTCACAAAACCCGACCCCGTCGAGGTGGCCCCGGCTCCGGTCCAGGGCAGCACCCGCAGCGAGCGGCTGGGCACCTACTGACGGCCTTCCCCGCTCCGGAACGCTCCTGGCCTGGGGGTTGGCCTGCCTCGTTGCCGGTTGCGCCGAACAGCCACTGCCCGTGGAGGCCATCCGCCGTGATGCCTGCCTGCGCAATGTGCGGCTGGAGCAGCTGCAGGAGCAGATCAAGCGCTGCGACGCCGTGGTGGAGGCTTTCCCCGACGACCCTGCACCCCGCAACGACCGCTACCTGCTCCACAGCCTGGCCGGCAACGACAAGGCCGCCTGCCAGGACCTGCGCCAGGCGGCGAAGCTAGCGAAGGCGATACCGGCCGAGCGGCTCGATCCCCAGCTGCGCAGTGATCTGGAGGTGCGGCAGCAGCTCTGCGATCCGGCCGGGCCCGCTGGTGCGCCTGCGCCCTGAGCCTGCCCCGCATCGGGAGCGGAGCTCACCACTCCCGCATCAGCTGCCGCACCATCGCCGCCAGACTCCGGCGGCGCAGCTGCTGCTCACCCCGCTGCAGCAGCAGGGCGATCCGTTCGGCCTTGCTGGCGATCAGACCATCCACCAGCTGATCGGCCACACCCAGCTGCAACCAGTGGCAGCACAGGGGCGCCCCCATGCCGATCCGGTGGCAGCGGTCTTCGGCCTGTTCCGCATCGCCCGGGGTCCAGGGACGCTCGATCAGCACCACATGACGGGCCCGGTGCAGGGTGAATCCGAGGCCGCCGGTGCCGAAGGTGGCCACCAGCAGCGGCTGCCGGCCAGCCTGAAATCCATCGACCAGGCCCTGCCGCTGGGCCGGGGGCAGGGCACCGGTGAGCAGAACCCCGCCCAGTTGGGCGTGCAGCAGGCTGGCGGTGCTGCGGAACGCGGTGAACACCACCACCGGTTCCCCCCGGGCCAACAGGGTGCTGATCAGGGTCCGGGCCGCCGGCAGCTTGTAGTCCGATGCAATCTGGCGCAGGGCCGTCAGCACGGCCAGCACTTCGGCGTCACGGCGCACCTCCCCCCGGGCGGCCCGGCGGCGGTAGTCCTCCACCTTGCGCTGGAGGCGATGCTGGAACCCCCTGGCGGCGGCGGTGTCCAGCTCAACGGGGATGCAGCGGCGCTGCTTGGGAGGCAGATCCAGACAGTCCTGCTTGAGGCGATGCAGCAGCAGCGGCCGGGTGAGGCGATGCAGCTCGGCGAGGTTGCTGGCGCCCGTGGCCTGCCACACCCGGCGGCCACCCTGGTCGCGCCAGTGCCCTTGGCAGAACAGCTCCTCGTAGGCGCGCTGCTGCCGTGCCAGGGGATGGTCGATGGCCGCCAGCAGGGGGAAGAGCTGGGCCGGCCGGCCATTCTTCATCGGGGTGCCGGTGAGCAGCCAGATGGCCCGCAGCCGCGGGTGGCGCGCCAGCCGCAGCAGGCCCTGGCTGCGGGCCGTGCGGGCGTTCTGGGCGTAGTGAGCCTCATCCACGATCAGCACGGTGCCGGCGGGGGGCAGCTCCGGCGGCAGCCGCGCCCAGCTGTGCAGTTCCAGCTGGAGCCCCAGCGCCAGGCCCTCGGCGCGCCAGTGGTCATGGAGACCGGCCGGAGCCACCACCAGGATGCGGCAATCGGCGCAGCGCACCATCGCCCGGGCGGCCACCAGGGAGGAGAGCGTCTTGCCCAGGCCCATGGCATCGGCCAGTACGGCGCCGCGCCGGGCCAGCAGCCAGCGCACGGCGGCCCGCTGGTGGGCGAAGAGGGTGCGGCCGTCGGCCAGGGGCTGATCCGCGGCTGCCGCCCGCACGAGCTCCCGATGGGGGGGCAGCGGCGGCAGCGGCTGGGCCAGCCAGGACAACCAGCGCTCCAGCTCGGGCTCCAGGGGAAAGCGGCCGGCCAGCTGGGCCTGCAGGGCCGCCGCAGCCTCGAGGGGAAACTCCCAGCAGCGGCGCTGCGGCAACCAGGTGCCCCGCGGACGAATCGCCCGCAGCTGGGCACTCGTGACCGCATCGAAGGGGCTGATCACCTCGATCCGTCCGGAGGCCCCCAACCGCAACAGGCAACGCATGCGCGGAATGGCAGTCCACGACACATTGCCACCCTGGACACTGCCGGCAAACTCCCGTCAACCGAGCCACGCGAATGCAGGCCAGGGATTGGGCGTCACGTCACGCACCAACCAGAGACGCGGTGTTTCTGGATGAACTCTGTCCCAAATTGCGAGCGCGCCGCTGGCGCCAATCCCTCCACCAGCTCACCCAGCAACGCTGCATCTACTGCGGCTGCCGCTCCGAATCCATCGACCACGTGCTGCCCAAGAGCCGGGGTGGTCCGAGCGTGAACGAGAACTGCGTGCCCGCCTGCCTGGCCTGCAACGGCCGCAAGGGAGACAGCGAGGCGTTCAGCTGGTACCGCCAGCAGTCCTTCTACGACCCCAGGCGTGCCGTGGCCATCCGGGCCTGGACCCAGGGCGACATGAAGCTGGCTGCGCGGCTGCTGGAGTGGACGGCCCCAGACCCCGCCGATGGCCAGAACGGGTCCTGCGCGGAGTCGCCCGCCGACGGGCAGGAGCCTCACCAGACCCGGCAGGCCACAGGGCCGTTGTGGCGCTGGCAGATGGCGGCCTGATCCTGAGCAGCCTCCGGGGCGGCCAGCAGCGCCGCCGTGAGCATGCACCCGGCGAGCAGGCCAGGCAGGGCCCGCTCCCACCGGCCCACCACGGGAAGCATGGCGGCCGAGGCCTTCATCCCCTGGCCGGGGAGCCGGATCGGGGCAGAGAGGCTGGACTGGCAGGTGCGGCAGGCCCGCGCAGATGGAAGGCCAGCATGGGGCGGAGCCACCAGGGGGGAACGGAGTGCCATGGAGACGATGGAGAGTGATACAGATGTACTGACGGCAGGCTCGCCTGTCAACCCCGTGGGCCGGCTGCTGGTGGTCGGGGCCGGCTACACCGGCCGGCGGCTGGCCGCGGCCGCTGCCCGGCAGGGGTTCGAGGTGGTGCAGACCAGCCGCCGGCCTCCTTCGGGCGCAACGCCGGGCCCCTGGCTCCGGTTCGACACCCAGGGAGGAGTGATTCCTGAACCGGCCGACCTGCAGAGAATCACCCACCTGTTCGTGTCGGTGCCACCGGATGGGCAGGGGGGTGATCCGGTGCTGCGGCTGCTGGAGTCAAGGCTGGGCGCTCTGCCCCTGGTCTGGGCCGGCTATCTCTCCACCACCGGGGTCTACGGCGACACGGCCGGCGCCTGGGTCGACGAGAGCGCTCCCACCCCGGCGCGGCCCGGGCGCAGCCAGGCCAGGCTGGAGGCGGAACAGGCCTGGCTGGCCAGCGGGCTGCCCCTGCAGATCTTCCGACTGCCGGCGATCTATGGGCCGGGCCGGACCCCGTTCGAGGCCCTGCGCTCCGGCACCAGCCGGCTGATCCACAAGCCTGGCCAGGTGTTCTCCCGCGTCCACGTGGACGACATCGTGGGGGCCGTGCTGCACTGCCTGGCCCTGCCGGCGGAGCGCCGCCCCACCCTGCTCAACGTGGCGGATGACGAGCCCAGCTCCTCCAGCGAAACGCTGGCCTACGCGGCCCATCTCCTGGGCTGCCCCTTGCCGCCCCTGGAGCGCTTCAGCAGCATCGAAGCCAGCCTGAGCCCGATGGCCCGCAGCTTCTGGCAGGAGAATCGACGCGTCAGCAACCGGCGGCTGTGCCGGGAGCTGGGCTACCGGCTGCGCTACCCCAGCTACCGCGAGGGTTACCGGGACTGCTTGTCCTCCAGCAAGGGTGAACCCTTGGGATAACACTTGGTGGGCTCCTCGGGGTCGCAGTCGAAGGGCATGCCCAGATCCCGCATCATCAGGCCCCAGCGCAGCTGCAACCACCCCCGGTTGAACCCCGTGCCGAGGCCGAACAACAGCAACCCGAGCATGAACCAGCGCAGCATGGGCGTGCAGACCCTCTTTCCCGTCCCATCCAACTCCCATTCCGGCCGTCTCGCCATCGCCCTGGGAGATCCGGCGGGGATCGGGGCCGAGGTAACCCTCAAGGCCCTGGCCCATCCGGCGGCCCGCGGCCTCGAGCCGGTGCTGGTGGGGTGCCGGCGCTGGCTCGAACAGGACTACGCCACCCTGCGCCAGCGCAGCACCGTTCCCCTGCGCGACCCGGCCGAGCTGGAAGTCCTCGACCTGCCGCTGACGGAGCCGGCCCGGGCGGGACAGAGCACCCCAGCCTGCGGCGACGCCGCCTTCCACTGGCTCACGGCCGCGGCTGAGCTGGTGCAGCAGGGCTCCTGCCGGGCTCTGGTGACCGCACCGATCTCCAAAGCCAGCTGGCACGCGGCCGGGCACGTCTACCCCGGCCAGACCGAACGCCTGGCGGAGCTGGCCGGGGTCGATGAGGCCTCGATGCTGTTCACGGCCCGGGCTCCCCACGGCCACTGGCGCTTCAACACGCTGCTGGCCACCACCCATATCCCGCTGGCGTCAGTGGCCGATGCGCTCACGCCCCAGCGCCTGCAGCAGCAGCTGGACCGGCTGCTGGCCTTCTGCCGGCGCTTTCGGCCACGCCCCAGGCTGGTGGTGGCGGGGCTCAACCCCCACGCCGGAGAAGGGGGCCAACTGGGGCAAGAGGAGATCGGCTGGATCATCCCGGCACTGGCCGAATGGCAGGAACGGCATCCGGAGGCCGAGCTGGTCGGCCCTCTGCCACCGGACACCTGCTGGCTCAGCGCGGCAGCCGCCTGGCAGGGACAGGGCACTGGACCGGATGGGTACCTGGCTCTCTACCACGACCAGGGCCTGATTCCAGTGAAGCTCCTGGCCTTCGACGCCGCCGTGAACACCAGCCTGGGGCTGCCGTTCCTGCGCACCTCACCGGATCACGGCACCGGCTTCGACATCGCCGGAGCCGGCGTGGCCAGAGCCGAAAGCATGCGCGCAGCCCTCAGCACCGCCTTCGAGCTGGGATGAGCCAGCTCAGGCGGGTTTGACGCGCATGAGCACCTGGCCGAACTCCACCGGGGTGCCGTTCTCCACCAGGATCTCCACCACCTCCCCACTCACCTCGGCCTCCAGCTCGTTCATCAGCTTCATGGCCTCGAGGATGCAGATGGTCTGGCCCACCTTGATGCGGGCGCCCAGCTCAACGAAGTTGGGTTCGCCGGGAGCAGGGGCGCGGTAGAAGGTGGCCACCATCGGCGCCGTGATCTCCACCAGGTCGCTGCGGCTGGCGGCGGCCGCCGGTGGGGGAGCCGACGGCGACGGCGGGGCGGCGGCGGGCGCCGGGGCGGGGGGCTGGGTCTGCACGGCCGGAGCCGGGGCCATCACCGCCACCGGAGCCGATCCGGGCAGGTTGCGGCGCACCTCCAGACGGAAGTCGTCGCCTTCGAGCCTGAGTTCCTGAATGTCGCTGTCGCCGAGCAGGGCGAGGAGCTTGTGGAGCTGATCGTGGTCAAGCTGCATGGCGATCAGTTCTCCCGCCCGAGATAGCTGTCGGTCCGGGTGTCGATCTTGATCTTCTCGCCGATGGAGAGGAACAGGGGCACCATCACCTGGGCTCCGGTCTCCACGATGGCGGGCTTGGTGCCGCCGGTGGCGGTGTCGCCCTTCACGCCGGGATCGGTCTGGGTGATCTCCAGAACCACCGAGTTGGGCAGCTCCACCTCCAGGGGTTTGCCGTTCCAGGACACCACGTTCACTTCCATGCCCTCCTTGAGGTACTTGCGGCTGTCACCGATCTGTTTGGCGGTGAGCCGGGTTTCCTCGAAGCTGGCCATGTCCATGAACACGTAGTCGTCACCCTCCATGTAGGTGTGCTGCAGGGTGCTCTTCTCAAGCACGGCCTGGGGCACCATCTCGCCGGCCCGGAAGGTCTTCTCCACCACGTTGCCGCTCTGCACAGCCTTGAGCTTGGTGCGCACGAAGGCCGAGCCCTTGCCGGGCTTCACGTGCAGGAATTCAACGACCCGCCAGACCTGGCCATCCAGCTCAATCGAGGTACCGGTACGAAAGTCGTTGCTGGAGATCATTCCGGCGGTTCGGATCTGGCGGATTGTACGGCTGGCTACCGGCCACGACCCTGAAACCTTCCTGTCCAGCGGCCCGTGGCGCCGGGGAGCTGTGCCAAAGTCCGGCAAGCGTGATGGGGCTGCGATGGTGGCGCGCATGGCATCAGCTCGGGTCATTGGCTGGGTGGCCTGGGTGCTGGCTCTCTGCCTGAGTCTTCCACTGGCCCCCACGCCCGCCGGGGCCGCCCTGCCCCAGGGCAATGCGGTGAAGGATCCGGCCGCGATCCTGCGCAATGCACTGCCGGTGGAGGCGCCGCAGTTGCAGGAGCTGCAACACCGGCTGGAAGACACCAGCACCGATCTGCGGGCGAAGCGGTGGTCAGCCCTGAACTCCACCGTGCAACGCAGCCAGTCGCTGCTGACCAGCCGCCGCAGCGACATCCTGGCGCGCTTCGCGCCGGAGGATGCCGACCGGGCGGAGGCCCTGCTCGACCAGCTCGAGGTGGAGCTGCAGAGCCTGGCCGCCGGCGCCCAGGCCCAGGACCGGGAGGCCTTCCTGAGCTCGCGGCGCGAGGCACTCGCCACGATCGGGACTGCCGAAGCCCTGCTGGTGGGACCCTTCCCGTTCGCCATCCCCAGCGAATTCGACGCCCTGCCACGGCTGCTGGGACGCGCCACCGTGGAGCTGGAAACCACCAGGGGATCCCTCACGGCGGTGGTGGATGGCTACAACGCTCCCCTCACCGCGGGCGCGTTCGTGGATCTCGTGCAGAAGCGCTTCTACGACGGGCTGCCCTTCATCCGCGCCGAGGACTTCTACGTGCTCCAGACCGGCGATCCCGACGGTCCGGCCGACGGCTACACCGACCCCGCCACCCAGCAGGTGCGGAGGGTGCCGCTCGAGATCATGATTCCCGGCGAGTCGGCCCCCTTCTACAACCAGACCTTCGAGGATCTGGGCCGCTACAAGGCCACCCCGGTGCTCCCCTTCGCCACCCTCGGGACCCTCGGCTGGGCTCACTCGGACCAGCATCTCGATGACGGTTCCTCCCAGTTCTTCTTCTTCCTCTACGAGGCGGAACTCACCCCGGCGGGCCTGAATCTGGTGGATGGCCGCTATGCCGCGTTCGGCTACGTGGTGGAGGGCGGCGAGGTGCTGGAGGAACTGGGCGTCGATGACAGGATCCTGCACGCCCGGGTGGTGGAGGGTGCCGAGAACCTGCAACCCCACGCCTGATCCTCGGCCTGATCCTCCGTCCGATCCGTCAGGGGACCCGACCCTGGCAGAGCTGGGCGAGGCAGGGCTGATCGAACGGCTGGCGGCCTTCGCGCCCCCCGGCCAGTTTCAGGATGATGCGGCCGTGCTGGATCTCGGCGACAGCCGGGGCCATGGCCTGGTGGTGAACACCGATGTGCTGGTGGAGGACGTGCATTTCAGTGCCGCCACCACCGAACCCTTCCACGTGGGCTGGCGCGCGGCCGCGGCCAACCTCTCGGATCTGGCGGCAATGGGCTGCACCGGCGCCAGTGGACTCACGGTGGGGCTGATTGCCCCCGCCAGCACCCGTTGGAGCTGGGTCGAGGCGGTCTACGGGGGACTGGGTCGCTGTCTGAGCGCCCATGGGGGCGGGAACCTGCTGGGGGGAGACTGCAGTTCAGGCCGGCAGCGCATCCTGGCGGTCACGGCCCTCGGCACCCTGGCAGCCGCAGGACCCATTCGCCGGACCGATGGCCGCCCGGGCGATGCCCTGGTGTGCACAGGGCCCCACGGGCTCAGCCGCCTCGGGCTGGCCGTGCTGCGGCAGGAGCTGACGCCGTCCGAGCTGGGCATGCTGCCGGCGCAGCTGCTGGATCGGGCCGTGCGCGCCCACCGGATGCCCGAGCCCCGCTTCGATGCCGTGCAGGCCCTGGCGGCCAGCCAGCCTGCCTGGCTGCCCTGGCGCGTGGGAGGCACCGACAGCAGTGATGGGCTGGCGGCCGCCGCCCGGGCCGTGGCGACGGCCAGCGGCTGCCAGGCCGTGCTGCAACGGGGAAACCTGCCGATCGAGCCGGCGATGGCGCCCCTCGGCAAGGCAGAGACCTGGTGCCTGAACGGGGGGGAGGACTTCGAGCTGGTGCTGGCCCTCGATCCCCACTGGGCGGACGGCCTGCTGCAGCTGGTGGCCGGATCGCGTCGCATCGGGCACCTGGCCCCGGCCGCCGCTGCGGAACCGGGCCTGAGCTGGGACGGCGGGGATGCTGCCCCGCTTCAGGAGCGGGGGTTCAGGCACTACGCCGAAGAAGGCTGACGGCACGTCTGAGCCAGGCGGACAGCGCCGCCAGGGCTCACTTCCAGTTGCGGGCCACCACTTCAGCCAGGTCCACCACCCGCTGGCTGTAGCCCCACTCGTTGTCGTACCAGCAGATCACCTTCACCATGTTGTCGCCCATCACCAGGGTGAGGTCGGAGTCCACGATCGTCGACTCGTCGGTGCCGGCGTGGTCGCTGGACACCAGCGGCAGATCGGAGTACTTGATGATGCCCTTCATGCCGTTCTCGGAGGCGGCCTTGAGGGTGGCGTTCACCTCCTCCCGGGTGGTGGAGCGGCTCACTTCCAGCACCAGGTCGACCACCGAGACGTTGGGGGTGGGCACCCGCAGGGCGATGCCGTTGAGCTTGCCCTTCATCGGCGGATAGACCAGGGCCACGGCCTTGGCGGCACCGGTGCTGGTGGGCACGATGTTGATGGCGGCGGCGCGGGCACGACGCAGATCGCGGTGGGACGCGTCGAGGATGCGCTGATCACCCGTGTAGCTGTGGGTGGTGGTCATCGTGCCCTTGACGATGCCGAAGGCCTGATCGAGGGTCTTCACGATCGGCGCCATGCAGTTGGTGGTGCAGCTGGCGTTGGAGACGATGTCCCAGTCGTCGTGGCGGTATTCGTGGTCGTTCACACCCACCACGAAGGTGCCCACGCCCTCGCCCTTGCCGGGAGCGGTGATCAGCACCTTCTTGGCCCCGGCCTCGATGTGCTTGCCGGCCCCGGCCTTGTCGATGAACACGCCGGTCGATTCGATCACCAGGTCCACACCCCACTCCTTCCAGGGGAGGTTGAGGGGGTTCCGGTCCGAGAAGCACTTGATCGTGCGGCCGTTGACGACGATGGCGTCATCGGTGTAGCTCACCTCGGCGTCCCGGATGCGCCCCAGCATCGAGTCGTACTGGAGCAGGTGGGAATTGGTGCGGGGATCGGAGGTGTCGTTCAGGCCCACCACCTCGATGCCGGTGTTGGCCCCACGGCTCAGCCAGCAGCGCATGAAGTTGCGACCGATCCGGCCGAATCCATTGATCGCAACCTTCAATGTCATGGCAAATGAGCGGAAAAACCGCTAGTCAGGGGAGATTTGGCTGCCGATCATACAGAAATCACCTGCTCACCCCCCCTTGCGGCGCCTGGACACCGGATCGACGATGGCCGCAGACGCAGCATCTCGTAATGGTGCGACGGGCCCCGGGCGACCTAATTTCGCCTGGAGCAGCTTCCCGGTTCGGAGACGACCTTGATCCCCCAGCTTGATCGCCACCAACCGCTGCACTTCATCGGGGTCGGGGGCATCGGCATGTCGGCCCTGGCGGGGATCCTGGCCGAGCGGGGCTTCGCGGTGAGCGGCTCCGATCCCCGTGACAACGCGGTGCTCTCCAACCTGCGCCGGCTCGGTGTGCGCGTGTTCCGGGAGCAGAGCGGCAGCACGGTGGCGGCCATCTGCAGCGGCACCTCCATGGCGCCCCTGGTGGTGATCAGTTCCGCCGTGCCGGAAACCAATCCCGAACTGAAGGAAGCGCGCCGGGTGGGGCTGAAGATCTGCCACCGCTCCGACGTGCTGGCAGCCCTGATCCAGAACCAGGCCTCGATCGCCGTGGCCGGCAGCCACGGCAAGACCACCACCAGCAGCCTGATCGCCACCCTGCTGGCAGCCACGGGGCACGATCCCACCGCCGTGATCGGGGGCATCGTGCCCGCCTTCGGCAGCAACGGCCGCAGCGGCAAGGGGCGGCTGCTGGTGGCCGAGGCCGATGAGTCGGACGGCTCGCTGGTGAAGTTCAAGCCCGGGCTGGGTGTGCTCACCAACGTGGAACTGGACCACACGGACCACTACCCCGACCTGGAGGCCCTGATCGGCACGCTGCGCCGTTTCGCCGGCCGTTCCGGCCGGCTGCTGGCCAACCACGACTGCGCGATCCTGCGGGAGCATTTCGACGCCCAGCACTGGTGGTCGATCACCACCACCGAGGGGATCGACTTCGCGGCCGTCGCCCTGGAGGAACGGGGCGACGGCACCACCGCCGAGTTCTACGAGCAGGGTCAGCCGGTCGGGAGGATCTGCCTGCCCCTGCCGGGCCGCCACAACCTGAGCAACGCCGTGGCCGCCCTGGCGGCCTGCCGCCTCGAGGGCGTGGCCTTCGCGGAGCTGCAGCGGGCCGTGGCCGGGCTCAAGCCACCGGGGCGCCGCTTCGATTTCCGCGGCATCTGGAACGGCCGCCTCGTGGTGGACGACTACGCCCATCATCCCAGCGAGGTGGCGGCCACCCTCGGCATGGCCCAGCTGATGGTGGGCAGCGGCCGCAGTCCCTTGCCCCAGGTGCCGCGCCGCCTGGTAGCCGTGTTCCAGCCCCATCGCTACAGCCGCACGGCCCAGTTCCTGCCGGGCTTCGCCGAAGCGTTGCGCAACGCCCATACGGTGCTGATCGCTCCGCTCTACGCCGCCGGCGAGGCCCCGATCGACGGAGTGAGCAGCCAGGCCCTGGCCGAGGCGATTCGAGCTCTCGACCCCACCTTGCCCGTGATGGTGGCGAGCAGCCTCGACGAACTCGCCGTGCAGGTGGCCGGCTGCAGCGTGGAGGGGGATCTGGTGCTGGCCATGGGGGCCGGCGATGTGAACAGCCTCTGGGACAGGCTCGGCCAGCTGCCGGATCCAAGCCTCGAGCTGGTCGCTTAGCGCGATGATCGCCCCCTGCGCCCCTCCCTCGGGTCTGCGCCAGGCCATTCCGTTGCAGCCCTACACCACCTGGAAGGTGGGGGGGGCGGCTGAATGGTTCGGCGAGCCTGCCTCGGATGAGGAGCTGGTGGCCATGGCCGCCTGGGCCTGGCGGGAAGGGCTGGTGCTGCGCTGCATCGGCGCCGGCTCCAACCTTCTGATCGCCGATTCCGGCCTGGAGGGTCTCACCCTCTGCAACCGCCGCCTGCAGGGCAGCTGGATCGAGGCCGGCAGTGGCTGGGTGGAGGCGGCGGCGGGGGAACCGATTCCCACCCTGGCCCGCAAGGCGGCCCGGGGGGGCCTGAGCGGCCTGGAGTGGGCGGTGGGCATTCCAGGCACCGTGGGTGGTGCCGCCGTGATGAATGCGGGCGCCCAGGGAGGCTGCACGGCGGAGTGGCTGCACTCGGTGCGGGTGCTGGATCCAGCCCGGCCGGAGCAGCCCTTCGAGCTGGAGGCGCGGGAGCTGGAATTCGCCTACCGCCACAGCCGGCTGCAGCAGGAACCGTTGATCGTGCTCTCGGCCCGCTTCCGGCTCGAACCGGGCCACGACCCGGCCGCCATCAGCCAGCGCACCAGCAGCAACCTCCACAGCCGCACCAGCACCCAGCCCTACCAGCAGCCGAGCTGCGGCAGCGTGTTCCGCAATCCCGAACCGCAGAAGGCCGGACGGCTGATCGAGGAGCTGGGTCTCAAGGGCCTGCGCATCGGCGCCGCGGAGGTGTCCACCCTCCACGCCAACTTCATCGTGAACACCGGCGACGCCAGCGCCGCTGACATCGACACCCTGATCCGCGAGGTTCAGCGGCGCGTGTTGGCCCACCACGGCATCGCCCTGCATCCGGAAGTGAAACGGCTCGGCTTCTAGCCCGACGCCAGGCGCAGGCTGCTATGAGGTGCCGCTTAGCCTGGGGACTGCTTTCGTGACGGCATGGCCGGCTTCGGACTCCCCAATTTCGGTCAGCTCACCGAGGCCTTCAAGAAGGCCCAGGAACTGCAGCAGAACGCCCAGAAGCTCCAGGAGGAGCTCGATGCGATGGAGCTCGAGGGGAGCAGCGCCGATGGTCGGGCCAGCGTGTGGCTGTCGGGCAACCAGCAGCCCCTGCGGGTACGGCTGGCACCGGAGCTGATGGCCGACGGTGCCGAGGCCTGCGAAGCGGCCGTGCTGGAAGCGCTTCAGGCGGCCTATGCCAACTCCACCGGCACGATGAAGGGCCGCATGGAGGAACTCACCGGTGGACTGAACCTCAACCTGCCCGGGCTGGGCGGCTGAGCCAGAGCTCAGCCTGATGCGGGGGGACCGCCCTCCGCCTCCTCGGGTGCAAGGACTTCCGCCTCGGCCGCGGCCCGCTGGCGCTGGGAGCGGCGGGAGAGCCGGCGCAGCCGCGGGGCCAGCCTCGGTTCCAGGCCATCCCCGCGCCGCCGCACAGCGGACTGGGGAGCAGCGGCCGAACCGCGCGGGTCCCGATGCTGCTCCTGCTCGATGGCCTCGAGGCACTGGCTGTAGTGCGGCCACCGCTCCCAGTCCATCCCGACGGAGCAGCCGGGCTCGCCCCGGTGCAGGCAATCGCTGAAGCGGCAGGAGCCCGCCCGGGCCAGCTGGCGGCGCACTTCCGGGAAGAGGGGTCCGAGCAGCTCGGGTTGCCGGGGCAGCGCAGGCCGGTTGAAGCCGGGTGTGTCCGCCACCAGAGCCTGGGGACCGATGCCGAACAGCTCCACATGGCGGGTGGTGTGGCGCCCCCGTTGCAGCCGGCCGGACACGGCGGCCACCCGCAGCGCCAGTTCAGGCACCAGGGCATTGAGGAGGCTGCTCTTGCCCACCCCGGAGGGCCCGCAGAGCACGGCGATGCCGGGCTGGCTCAGCTCCCGACGCAGCGCCTCGAGCCCTTCGCCGCTGGGGACCGCCAGGGCCACGGGTGGATAGCCCCAGCCACGCACCCTGCGACACCAGGCGTCCCTCTCGGCCGGTGGCACCAGGTCGGCCTTGGAGAGCACCAGAAGCACCGGAGACCCGCAGGCCTCGGCGGTGATCAGGAAGCGGGTGAGCTGCAGGGGATCTAGGGCCGGTTCCGCCAGGGAGGCCACCACCACGATGCGGGAGACATTGGCCACCGCGGGGCGCTCCAGCCTGCCGTGGCGGGGGTGGACCGCCGCCACGGCACCGCGGCCGGCCCGCCAGTCGATGCCATCGACCCTGACCCGATCACCCACGCAGATGGCCAGCCCGCTCTTGGCGAGCCGGGTGCGGCGGGTGCAGAGCAGGCGGGTGCGGGCTTCAGGCCCCGGCTGGTCGAGGCCCACCATGGCGTAGTTGGCCTGCATGGCCACCACCAGACCGGTGGCGCTGGTGCTCCATGCCAGCGGCGCGTCGGCGTCCTGCTCAGCCGCCATCACGGCAGACCAGAAGGCGGACCGCCGCATCGGCGGCTTCGGGGTGGGGCCCGCTCACCACGGGGTGACCCGCCTGCCTCAGGCCTGCGATCACCATGTCCTCCGGCTCGCCCCGATCGAGATCCAGCTGCAGCCAGGCCCCGGGGTCCAGGGTCTCCAGGGCCAGGGTCGCCCGGATGTAGTTCAGCGGGCAGGGTGTGCCGCGCAGATCGAGGCAGGCGCTGGGCTCGGCGGGAGAGGGCACGGGGCTAGTCGCGATGGCCGAACAGGCCGCCGAACAGACCGCTCTTGTGGTGGTGCTTGTGCCCCCTGCTGGTGTGATGGCCGGCCAGCTGCTCCAGCAGGTCCTTCTCCTCGCTGTTGAGCCGCGTGGGCAGCTGCACCTTCACGCTGAACTGGTGGTTGCCGCGAGCCACGGGATTGCCCAGCTTGGGCACCCCCTTGCCCTGGAGGGTCAGCACGGCACCCGGCTGGGTGCCCGGAGGGATCTCGAGCGGCTCGGGGCCATCCACCGTCTCCACCTCGATGGTGTCCCCGAGGATCGCCTGGAGGTAGTTCAGCACCACGTCCGACTGCACATGGATACCGTCCCGACGCAGGTGGGGGTGGGGCTGCACGGAGAGGAACACGTAGAGATCCCCAGGCGGCCCGCCCCGCTGGCCGGCGTTGCCCTCCTGGCCCACCCGCAGGCGCGTGCCGGAATCGACTCCGGCGGGAATGTTGATGCGCAGCTTCTTGCGCACCTGCTGCAGCCCCTGCCCGCCGCAGGCGCTGCAGGGGTCGGCGATCACCTGGCCCGTGCCCTCGCAGGTGGGGCAGGGGGCCACCTGGGTGAAGCTGCCGAAGGGTGTGCGGGTGGCGCGGCGCACCTGGCCCACGCCGGAGCAGGTGCCGCAGGTGGTGGGGCCGGCCCCCTCCCGCGCTCCCGAGCCCTTGCAGGTGCTGCAGGTTTCAAGATGGCGGATCTGCACCTCCTTCTCGATGCCGAACACGGCCTCCTTGAAGCTGATGGTGAGATCGAGCCGCAGGTCGTCGCCTTGGCGGGGCCCGCGGCGCCGCGGGCCTCCGGCACCGGCCGCTCCTCCGAAGCCGCTGAAGAAGGTCTCGAACAGGTCGGCGAAGCCACCCATGTCGGCCATGTCCGGCATGCCGCCGCCCCCCAGCCCGGCTTCGCCGAACTGGTCGTAGCGGGCCCGCGTCTGGGGATCGCTGAGCACCTCGTAGGCCCGGCCGATCTCCTTGAACCGGTCCTCAGCACCGGGTTCCTTGTTGATGTCGGGGTGGTACTGGCGGGCGAGCCGGCGGTAGGCCCGCTTGAGGCTGTCGGCATCGGCGTCACGACTGACGCCGAGGAGGTCGTAGTAATCCGCCATGGTCAGGCCCCGGGGGGTGGGGCGGGCTGGTCCTCAGGTCCTGGGGCCTGACCGGCCGGAGGCTGGGACGGCGCACCGGTGGGACCGGGCCCCATCGACACCTTGACCAGGGCATGGCGCAGAACCCGGCCGTTGAGGTGATAGCCCCGCTGCAGCTCCTCGATCACGACGTCTTCGGCGTGGACGTCGCTGGGTTCCCGCAGCACCGCCTCGTGCAGGGTCGGGTCGAAGGGCTCACCCTCCACCCGCATCGGCGACACCCCCAGCTGCTTGAACACATCCACCAGCTGGCGGTAGAGGCCCTGGTAGCTGCGGTGCAGGCTCTGGGCCTCCTCGTGCTGGGGATTGAGCTGCTGGCGGGCCCGATCGAAGTTGTCCAGCACCGGCAGGATTTCGCCGAGGGTGGAGCAGGTGATCTGCAGACGCTGGTCCTCGCTGTCGCGGCTCTGGCGCTTGCGGAAGTTGTCGAAGTCGGCGGCCAGGCGCATGTACTGGCCGTTGAGGGCCTCGTGCTGGGCCCGCAGGGTGGCCAGTTCCTGCTCCATCTCGGCGACCCTGGCGTCGTAGCCCTGCTGTTGGGGATCGGCCGGCGACGGGCTGTCTCCCTCGGGGGTCACCTCCGGAGCGGTCCCACCGGCATCGAGATCCGCTCCGTCGGTTCCGGAGACGGAACCCTCGGAGCCCATGGGGCCACCGGTCCCGTCCCCGGGTTGCACCTCAGGCTGAAGATCCTGTCCGGGGTTGGTCTCAGGACCGACCACAGGTTCACCGCTCATGAGTGACAACCAGCAACTTTGGATCTAAACATGTTGGAGCTCCAACGGAGCGCTCACAACGGCGGAAGCCCGCACCTCGGGACCATGACTCTGAGCCCCTCCAGACCCGTGCCCGACGCGCTGAGCACCGAGCAGCAGCGTCTCGAGGTGGAATTGCTGCTGGGCCAGCCCGTGCTGAGCCAGGAGGATCTCCTGCAGCAGCGGCCGGAGGACCCGGTGCTCAGCGTCGAGGAATGGCGGGAGCTGGGGGCCTGTCCGGTGGCCCGGGACGGCGACACGCTCGTGGTGGCGGTGCCGAGTCACTGGGGATCGGAACCCCGCCAGGCCGTGGCCACCAAGCTGGCCTCCCGGGGCACCGGCAGCCGGCTGGTGCTGGCTCTGGCGGCCGACATCGCCGCAGCGCAGGAGCACATCGGCACGCCCCCCCCCACGGCCCCTGGCCCAACCGATGCCTTGGGCTCGGACACCATCGCCAGCTGGGACGCGGAGCCTGAGGCGAGCCAGGAGCCCGAGGACGCCACCCCTCCCAGGCCCCGCTCCCTCACCCGTGACCTCGCCATCCCCACGGCCATCGGGGAGCTGCAGGAGGTCAACGACCTGGAGGATCTGGAGGTCAGCGAGGCCGAGGCCAGCTCCACGGCCAACGCCTCACCGATCGTGAGTCTGGTGGACCGGATTCTGATCGAGGCCCTCACCAGCGGCGCCAGCGACATCCACATCGAGCCGCAGGACACCACCATGGAGATCCGCTTCCGGATCGACGGGGTTCTGCAGAAACATTTCGAGGATCTGCCGAGGAGCCTGGTGCCGGCAGTCACCTCACGGGTGAAGATCATGGCCGACCTGGACATCGCCGAGCGGCGCATGCCCCAGGACGGACGCATCCGCCGCATGTTCCGGGGACGGAAGATGGATTTCCGCGTCAGCACCCTGCCGACGCGCAACGGTGAAAAGGTCGTGCTGCGTCTGCTCGACAGCGGCGCCACCCAGCTCGGGCTGGACACCCTCATCACCGATGCGAACGCCCGGCAGAGCCTGCGGGAACTGGGAGCACGGCCCTACGGAATGATTCTGGTGACCGGACCGACCGGTTCCGGTAAGTCCACCACCCTGTACGCCCTGCTGTCGGAGCGCAACGACCAGCACATCAACATTTCCACGGTGGAGGATCCGATCGAATACACCCTCCACGGCATCACCCAGACCCAGGTGAACCGGGACAAGGGCCTCGATTTCTCCACCGCCCTGCGCGCCTTCATGCGGCAGGATCCCGACGTGCTGCTGGTGGGTGAGACCCGCGACCTCGAGACCGCCAAGACGGCCATCGAAGCCGCACTCACCGGCCACCTGGTGCTCACCACCCTGCACTGCAACGACGCGGCCAGTGCCATCGCCCGTCTCGACGAGATGGGGGTGGAGCCCTTCATGGTCAGCGCCTCCTTGCTCGGGATCGTGTCGCAGCGGCTGCTACGACGCGTCTGCAGCCGCTGCCGGATCAGTTACCGCCCGGAACCCGAGGAACTGAGCCGTTTCGGATTGCTGAGCAGCAAGGAAAGCGACGTCACCTTCTACCGCGCCAAGTCAAACACGCCCGGCAGCGAAGACTGCTGTCCCGCCTGCAACGGCAGCGGCTACAAGGGCAGGGTCGGGGTCTACGAAGTGCTGCGCATGAACGACACCATCGCGGCGGCGATCGCCAAACGCCAGACCACCGATGTGATCCGCCGGCTGGCACTGGAGAGCGGCATGAAGACCCTGCTCGGCTACGGCCTTCAACTGGTGCGCGAAGGCCACACCACCCTCACCGAGGTGGAACGGATGCTTCTCACCGACTCCGGCCTGGAGAGTGAGCGGCGCTCCAAGGCCCTCAGCTCACTCACCTGCAGCGGATGCGGAGCGGGGCTCCATGACGACTGGCTGCAATGCCCCTATTGCCTCACCGAGCGCTGAGACGGACAATCCCGGTACCGCTGAACCAGCTCGCGCTCTCGAGACACCATGGCCGTGATTATCGAAGATCTGATGAGCCAGCTGGTGGCCGATGGAGGAAGTGATCTCCATCTCAGCGCCGGACTGCCCCCCTATGGACGCTTCAACGGTCAGCTGCGCCCGATCCTCGACGACCGGCTGGAGGAGGAGGCCTGCAACAAGCTGATCTTCTCCTTGCTGAACAACGCCCAGCGCAAGCAGCTCGAACAGAACTGGGAGCTGGACTGCTCCTATGGCCTGAAGGGCGTGGCGCGATTCAGGGTCAATGTCTACCGCCAGCGCGGCACCTATGCCGCCTGCCTGCGGGCGCTTGGCAATTCCATTCCCACCCTGGAAGCCCTGCACCTCCCCCCCATCGTGGAGGAAATCAGCCGTTCCCCCAAAGGTCTGGTGCTGGTCACCGGTCCTACGGGATCGGGGAAAACCACCACTCTGGCGGCGGTTCTGGATCACATCAATCACACCCGCTCCGAACACATCCTCACGATCGAAGATCCAATTGAATTCACCTACCGCTCCGACAAGAGCGTGATCCATCAACGTCAGCTCAACGACGACACCCGCAGCTTCGCCAATGCCCTGCGCGCCGCCCTTCGGGAGGATCCGGATGTGATTCTGGTGGGGGAACTGCGGGATCTGGAAACCATCCAGTTGGCGATCACGGCGGCGGAAACCGGCCACCTCGTGTTCGCCACCCTGCACACGAGCTCGGCTGCCCAGACAGTGGACCGCATGGTGGATGTGTTCCCCGCAGGCCAGCAGACCCAGATCCGGGTGCAGCTGAGCACCAGCCTGGTGGCGGTGTTCGCCCAGACCCTGTGCAAGCGTCACAACCCCGTGCCGGGCGAGTACGGCCGAGTGATGGCCCAGGAGATCATGATCAACACCCCCGCCATCGCCAACCTGATCCGCGAAGGCAAAACGGCCCAGCTCTATTCCCAAATGCAGATGGGCGGGCAGATGGCCATGCAGACCCTGGAGAAGTCCCTCGCCGATCTGGTGATGAGCAACCAGATCCTGATGGATGAGGCCGTTGCCAAGACGGGCAAACCCGAGGAACTCAAGCGCCTGCTGAGCCAGCTCAACTGAAGCCTCCCGCCACCGCCATGCCCACCTTCACCGCCAACTACCTCAACAACGGCAAGGAAGCCTCGGTCAACGTCGATGCCCCTGATCTGATTCAGGCCAAGCGCACCCTGCGGTTGCGGGGGATCCGGGTCACCGACATCAAGGTCTCGAGCATCGGCTCAGCCAGCAGTCGCAAAGCCCAGAGCGAACTGGCTCAGAAGCTCAGAACTTCCAGCATCCTCAGCCGATTCGAGGCACGCCCCGGGGTGAAGGCCAAGGCGGTGTTCGCCAGCAAGCTCGCGGCCCTGGTGAATGCGGGCGTGCCGATCGTGCGCAGCATCGATCTGATGGCAAGCCAACAGAAGATGCCGCTGTTCAAACGGGCGCTCGAATCGGTGAGCCTGGAGTTGAACCAAGGGGTGAGCTTCGGGGATTCGATGCGGCGCTGGCCCAAGGTGTTCGACAGGCTCACCATCGCCATGGTGGAGGCCGGCGAGGCGGGTGGCGTTCTCGACGAATCGCTGCGGCGGCTGGCAAAACTGCTAGAAGCGAACGCCAAGCTGCAGAACCAGATTAAGGGGGCCATGGCCTACCCCTTGGCGGTGTTCACGATCGCCATCCTGGTATTTCTGGGCATGACAATCTTCATCATCCCCACATTCGCCAAGATCTTCGAGGATCTTGGGGCTGAGCTGCCCTGGTTCACCCAGTTTATGGTGGATCTGAGCAAACTGCTGCGATCCCCCTTTGCGTTGATTCTCCTGGCGGCGCTGGTGATCCTGGCCATCGTGGCCATCAAGTTTTACCAGACCCCCATCGGCAGGCGCCGCGTCGACGCCCTGGCGCTGAAGCTGCCACTGTTCGGTGAGCTGATCCAGAAAACAGCTACGGCCCAGTTCAGTCGCACCTTCAGTTCCCTCACCAGAGCTGGTGTACCGATTCTCCAGGCTCTGGATGTGGTGAGGGACATCACATCCAATTCCATCATCTCTGATGCCATCCAAAGCAGCCGGGATGATCTCATCCAGGGCATCCCTTTGAGTATTGCTATTGGACGCAAAAATGTATTACCCGAAATGGCCATCAGCATGCTCTCCATCGGCGAGGAAACCGGTGAAATGGATGCCATGCTCTCCAAGGTGGCGGACTTCTATGAAGACGAAGTAGAAACGGCTGTGAAAGCCCTCACGTCACTATTGGAGCCCATGATGATCGTTCTGGTGGGCGGCATCGTGGGTGCGATCCTCATCGCCATGTACCTGCCGATGTTCTCGATCTTCGACCAGATCAAGTAAGCAGCACCTGAAGGAAGCGATCTGCACTAACCTGCTGCACCCTTTGCTCTGGCGATGGCCTCCCCGGCCAGCCAACCAGAGCTCCAGCAGTGCTGGAAGTTGAATCCTCCTGTCACACCGTCCACATCCAGCAGTTCTCCCACGAGGTAGAGACCTGGCTGCCGGCGGCTCTCCATCGACGCCATGTTCACCTCCCCCAGGGCAACCCCCCCGGCCGTGACGAACTCCTCCCCGAACGGTCCACGCCCCCGCACCCGGTAGCGGGAGCGCCGCAGTGCCTCCACCAACGCTTGCTGATGGTGCTTGGAGAGGTCGGCCCAGCGCAGAGCCGGGTCCACTCCCCCGGCCTGGAGCAGATGCAGCCAGAGGCGACGGCCCAGGGCCGGCCAGGGGCGCGCGTTCGCCAGCTGGCGGCGGGCCTGAACCCGGCGGGCCTCCTGAAACCGCGCGGCCAGCTCTGACTCGGAGCCACCATCGGTCCAATCCACGATCAGCTCGGCCTGGTAGCGGGCCGCATGCAGCGAGCGCGCCGCGAAGGCCGTGAGCCGCAGGGTGACCGGACCGCTCACCCCCCAGTGGGTGATCAGCAGCGGGCCACGTTGGCGCTCGCGGTGGCCATCGGGAAGCTCCAGGGTGAGCTGCACCGGATCCATCGTCACGCCGGCCAGGGCCACCAGGGGGTCATCCGCCAGGGCCAGGGTGAACAGGGACGGCACGGGCGGCACCGTGGTGTGGCCCAGGCTGCTGGCGAGACGTCGGCCACTGGGATGTCCGCCGGTGGCCAGAACCACCTGCCCGGCCACAAGGCGCCGGGTGTTCCCCTGGGCTCCGCTGCAGCGCACCTGCAGCAGGAAGTCGCCGCCCTCCGCCTGCACGGCCTGCACGCCCATGCCGCGGTGCACCGTCACCCCGGCCGCCGCCGCGGCCGAGCGCAGGGTGGCCACCACGGAGCTGGAGCGGTTGGAGCGGGGGAAGAGGCGCCCATCGGCCTCCTCCACCAGCTCGAGGCCATGGGCGTCGAACCAGGCCACCGCGTCGCCACAGGCGAAGCGGGAGAAGGGACCCCGCAGGGCCCGCTGTCCGCGGGGGTAGTGGCCCACCAGCTCGCGCGGATCCCAGCAGGCATGGGTCACGTTGCAGCGGCCGCCACCGCTGATCCGCACCTTCTGCAGCGGCTCCTGGGTGGCCTCGAGCACGTGGATGTCCCGCACTCCGGCCTCGGCGGCGGTGATGGCGGCCATGAAGCCCGCCGGACCACCGCCCACCACCGCCACGGCCACCCGATCAGGAAGCAAGCGGTTCACCCGGCGCGGCCATGCTCATCGATGCGGCTGCTGGAAAGTCTGGCGTTGCGGCGGACTGGACCCGGCCGTTGCGAAGCTGGACGCCATGGATGGAGCGATGCGGCAGGTCGAGAGGTGCAGCTACCGCTTCAGCGTGGCGCCGATGATGGACTGCACCGATCGGCACTTCCGGGTGCTGATGCGGCAGATCACCCGGCACAGCCTCCTCTACACGGAGATGGTGGTGGCTTTGGCCCTGCACCACGCCCGGCAGGCGCCGGGGGCCGAGGCCCCGGGCGGCCGGCTGGAGCGGCTGCTGGGCTTCGATCGGATCGAGAAGCCCATCGCCCTGCAACTGGGCGGTGACGATCCCGCCCTGCTGGCGGAGGCCTGCCGCCTGGCGGAGGCCTGGGGCTATGACGAGGTCAACCTCAACGTGGGCTGCCCCAGCGACAGGGTGCGCAAGGGGCGCTTCGGAGCCTGCCTGATGGCCCACCCCGAGCAGGTGGCCGCCTGCGTGGCCGCCATGGCCGCGGCCTGCTCGCTGCCGGTGACGGTGAAGCATCGGATCGGGATCGACCACCACGACTCCTACCCCGAGCTGCTGGGCTTCGTGGACACGGTGGCGGCCGCCGGTGCCTGCCGCTTCAGCGTGCACGCCCGCAAGGCCTGGCTCGAGGGCCTCGATCCCAAGCAGAACCGCACGATCCCGCCCCTGCGCTACGACTGGGTTCACCGCCTCAAGCGGGACAGACCCCAGCTGATCGTGGAGCTCAACGGCGGGCTGGAGACGCCGGAAGCCTGCCGCCAGCAGCTCGATCACGTGGATGGCGCCATGGTGGGCCGGGCCGCCTACGCCCACCCCCTGCGCTGGGCGGGGGTGGATCGCAGCCTCCATGGCGACCCCAGCCGCGGGGAACCCCAAGCCTCCGACGTGGTGCGGGGCCTGGTGCCCCACGCCGAGCGCTGGTGCGGCCGCGGCGGTCGCCTCTGGCCCATCGCCCGCCACCTCGTGCATGTGGTGGAAGGCGTGCCCGGGGCTCGCCGCTGGCGTCAAGCGCTCACCGAGGCCGCCAGCCGGCCGGGCGCAGGGCCCGAGGTGCTGGAGCTGGCGGCCCGGCAGCTGGAGGACGCCGGCCACTGACCGGGGCCTGCGGCGCCGATCAGGAGTGGACGTCGCCGCTGCCCTCGCCGGCGCCGTAACCGCTGCTGCGCCGCCGCCGGGTGCGGCCGGCCTCAAAGCCGTCGGCGTTGCCGCCATAGCTGCGGTCTTCCCAGCCCCGTGCCCCGGAGCCTCGATCCTGGCCGGCCGCACCACCCCCCGGACGGCTGTATCCACCGCCGCCGCCGGCTCCGCCCGGCGCATAGCCGCCGCCGTAGCCACCACCGGAACCACCTCCACCGCCGTAGCCGCCGCGGCGCGGCGCGGCGCCCCGGGGCTCGGCCTTGTTGATCCGCAGGGGGCGTCCCATCAGTTCGCTGCCCTGCAGGGCCTCGATGGCACGGCTTTCGGCCTCGGGATCGGCCATCTCCACAAAGGCGAAGCCCCGCTTGCGGCCGGTGTCGCGCTCCAGGGGCAGCGCACAGCTCACCACCTCACCAAACGGTGCAAACAGCTCCGCCACATCCTCCTGCTCCGCGCGGAAGGGCAGATTGCCG
This sequence comes from Cyanobium sp. PCC 7001, assembly GCF_000155635.1. Taxonomy (NCBI): domain Bacteria; kingdom Bacillati; phylum Cyanobacteriota; class Cyanophyceae; order Synechococcales; family Prochlorococcaceae; genus Cyanobium; species Cyanobium sp. PCC 7001. Next base: position 2,003,767 of record NZ_DS990556.1, on the reverse strand, counting down.
ACAAAGATGCTCACGAACCAGGGGTAGGCACTCGGGCCTCGAACGGCCCAAGCCTAGGCCCGGCTGACGCCGGCGCCCGCTGGGCAGCAGGCCCCGTTCAGGGCAGCAACCGGCGGCGCGCCGCCGCGAGCTGCGCCGCCACCTGATCGAAGGCCGTTCCCCCTTCGCTGCGGCGGGCCGCCACCACCTGGCGCGGATCGATCGCCGCGTAGATGTCCTCGGCAAAGGCGGGGTGCAGGGCCTGCCAGCGCTCCAGCGGCAGCTCCCTCAGCAGCACTCCCTCCTGCAGGCAGGCCTTCACCAGGCCTCCCACCAGCTGGTAGGCCTCCCGGAAGGGCACCCCCCGAGCCACCAGGTAATCGGCCACGTCGGTGGCGTTGGAGAAATCGGCCGCCACGGCGGACTCCAGCCGCTGGGGACGGAACTCCAACCCCTCCTCGAACAGGATCGCCATCGCTTCGAGGCAGCCCAGCACGGTGGCCACCCCATCGAAGAGAGCCTCCTTGTCTTCCTGGAAGTCCTTGTTGTAGGCCAGGGGCAGACCCTTGATCATGGTGAGCAGGCCCACCAGATGGCCGAACACCCGGCCACTCTTGCCGCGCACCAGCTCGGGCACGTCGGGATTCTTCTTCTGCGGCATCAGGCTGCTGCCGGTGGCGCAGCGGTCGGTGAGGCCGATGAAGCCGAATTCCTCGCTGGCCCAGAGAATCACCTCCTCGCTGAGGCGGCTCAGGTGCGCCAGCACGAGGGAGGCTGCCGCCATGAACTCCACCGTGAAGTCACGGTCGCTCACCGCATCGAGGCTGTTGCCGTAGATCGCGCCGAAGCCGAGTTCCTCGGCGGTCTGACGCCGGTCGATGGGCACGGGGGTGCCGGCCAGGGCCGCGGCACCGAGCGGGCAGATGTTCACCCGGCGGCGCACGTCCTGCAGCCGCTCCCGGTCGCGCTCCGCCATGGCGATGTAAGCGAGCAGATGGTGGGCCAGACAGAGTGGCTGGGCCCGTTGCAGATGGGTGTAACCGGGGATCAGGGTGTCGGCGTGGCGCTCGGCCTGGGCCAGCAGGGCCCGCTCGTAGCGCACCAGGGCGGCATCGATGGCGTCGATGTGGCGGCGGAGCCACAGCCGCAGGTCGGTACCCACCTGGTCGTTGCGGGAGCGGCCGGTGTGGAGCTTCTTGCCCAGGGGCCCGAGCAGCTCGATCAGGCGGCGTTCCACCGCGAAGTGGACGTCCTCGGCTTCCACCCCGGGGCTGAAGCTGCCGGCAGCCGCCTCGGCGCGCACCCGCTCCAGGCCTGCGATCAGCTGCTCCGCCTCACCGGGGCTGACCACGCCGCAGCGGCCGAGCATGCGGGCATGGGCGATCGAGCCATCCAGGTCTTCCTGCAGCAGGGCGATGTCGAACCCGATCGAGGCGTTGAAGCGCTCGATCGCCGGATGCAGACCCTGCTCGAAGCGGTTGCTCCAGCCGGCGGCCTCCCCACCCGTGACACCCGACCCGGCGACACCAGCCCCCCTGACACCAGCTGTGCCGCCGTTGTCAGGGGAGGGGGAGGGTGCGGCGGCCATCGCGGCGGGAGCAGGCAAGCAGTCAGCTTGCCACTCGGCTCCCGGGCGGCGGCAGGGTGGGCAGCACCAGCTCCTCGCGCACCTTCAGCACCACGATCGAGGCGTCGTCCTCGAGGTGGCGCTGGGCCCCCACGAAGCGATCGAGGCGCTCGAACAGCCGCTCGAGGATCTGCTGGGCACCGAGGCCGGCCCTGCAGGCACTGCGGAAACTCTCCACCAGCCGCGCTTCTTCGTAGCGCTCCCCATTCAGACCCGTGGCTTCCGTGAGGCCATCGGTGTAATACAGCACCACATCCCCCGGATCCAGCACGGTGGCATCGACCCCGTACTCCGCCTCGCTCTGCAGACCGATCAGCAGGCCGGGCGCATCGAGCCGCTGGATGCGATCTCCGTGCCGGCGCCACAGCAGCGGTGGATTGTGGGCGGCATTGCCGTAGCGCAGCAGGCGCGTGCGGGGGTCGTAGTCGGAATAGAAGAGCGTGACGAAGCGGTGGGAGTGGGCCAGATCCTCCTGGGCGAGCTGGTTGAGGTCATGCAGGATGCGATCGGGCGGATGGCCGCTCAGCACCTCGGCCCGCAGCATGCCGCGCAGCAGGGACATCAGCAGACCGGCGGGCACCCCCTTGCCCATCACATCCCCCATCACCAGCGCCCAGCGCTCCTTCTCCCGGGGCCGGCCCTGGCGCATCGGGCGGGTGGGGATGAAGTCGTAATAATCGCCCCCCACCTGGAAGGCCGGCCGGCAGCGGGCGGCGAGCTCGATCCCCTCGATCACCGGACAGTGATCCGGCAGCAGCTGGCCCTGCACCTCCGCGCCGATGCTCAGCTGACGGTCCACCCGCTCATGCCGGCGCATGTCCTGGAGCAGGGTGTCGTTCTCCAGGGCCACCCCCACCAGATCCGCCACCAGCTGCACATGGCGGCGGTGGGCCTCGCTCCAGCTGAACCCCGGCCGCTGGCTGAACACGTAGAGGCGTCCGCGCTGATGGCTGCGGCACACCACCGAGGTGGCGAACACCTGGGCTCCGTCGAGGAGGCGCGCCACCCGTTGATCCAGCAGGGCCGCCGCCGCGGGATCGCTGCCGATGGCCGCGGTCTCATCCTCCGGCTGGGACGCCAGCTGACGCAGGAGTGCGCGGCAGCGGTCGTAGGGGGTGGCCTGGAGCTGCTCCCGCCACAGGCGGCCGTCCTCGCGAAACACCAGCAGCACGGCACCCTCCGCCTCCACCAGGCGTGAGGCCACCAGGGGCACCAGCTCCAGCAGCCGGCCCAGGTTGGTGACGCTGCGCAGGGCAAAGCCCAGGGAGGCCAGCAGTTCCTGGTTCCTGCGCTGCTCCCGGTTGAGACTGTCGAGCAGTTGACGCACCGAGGCGGCGGCGGAAGCCGAGGCTGAGGCCGGAGCGGAGGCAGGACGGGCAGGCGGCGTCTGGCTCAACGCGCAGCCGCAGGGGATCCGCAGGGTAGCCGCGATCAGCCGGCGAGCAGGGCCTCCACGAACTCGAAGCTGTTGAAGGGGCGCAGATCCCGGATCCCCTCGCCGGCGCCGATGAAGCGAATGGGCAGGTTGGCCTCCGAGGCCACCGCCAGAGCCACGCCCCCCCGGGCGCTGCCATCCAGCTTGGTGATCACCACGCCGGTGAGGCCGGCAGCGGAGGCGAAGGCCATGGCCTGACGCAGGCCGTTCTGGCCCTGGCTCGAATCGAGCACCAGCAGCGACTCCACGGCGGCATCGGGGGCCAGCTTGTCGACGATGCGGCGCACCTTGGCCAGTTCCTCCATGAGGTTGTGCTTGGTCTGCAGCCGACCGGCCGTATCCACCAGCACCAGCTCGGTGCCCTGGGCCTTGGCCGCCCCCAGGGCGTCGTAGACCACGGCGGCGGGATCGGCGTTGGCACTGGGATTGGCGATCACGGGCACCCCGCTGCGCTCGCCCCACACCTGCACCTGCTGCACCGCCGCGGCCCGGAAGGTGTCGGCGGCGGCGATCAGACAGCTGTAGCCGCTGCGCACCGCCAGGTTGGCCAGCTTGCCGAGGGTGGTGGTCTTGCCCACCCCATTCACCCCCACCAGCAGCCACACGTTGAGGCGGCCGCGCTCAGGAGCCAGCAGCGGCGAGGCACTGGTCTGGATCGGCTGCTCGAGGATGTCCCGCAGCTGTTCCTTGAGGAAGCGGATCCCCTCGGCGGGATCCACCACCTCGCGGTTGAGACGCTCGCGCAGGGCATCGAGCACCTGATCCGTGGCGGTGACCCCCACATCGGCCCGCAGCAGGGTGGTCTCCAGATCGTCGAGCTGTTCGGGGCTGAGGGGGTCGTCGCCGAGCTTCTCCAGCAGCTGGGTGACGAAGCCCTGGCGGGTCTTCTCGAGGCCCTGGCGCAGGCGGCCCAGCCAGTCGATCTCCTCCAGCGACACCTCGTCCACCCGTTTGCCCTGGGCAGCGAGCACCTCGGCCGACCAGGTGAAGGTGTCGTCGAAGGCACCGAGCTGGGGCTCGGCCATGTCTGCCGGGGCCGCTGGCTGAGCCGGGAGTTCCGGAGCTGGGGGGGCCGACGGAGCCGGGGTCGCGGCGGCCGTGATCGCCTGCTGCCGCTCGGCCCGCTGGGCAGCGGCCTGCTCGAGGAGCGACGGACCGGGGGAGGGCGTGGTGGCTGGCTGGGGGGGCGCTTCCGGCACCGCCTCGGCTTCCGGCACCGCCTCGGCTTCCGGCACCGCCTCGGCTTCCGGCACCGCCTCGGATTGGGGGGCGGCTTGCTGCTGGGAATCTGAGGCGGGCGCTTCGGGCTGAGCTGGAGTGGCCGCGGCCTTGGCCGCCTCCTGCTGGGCCTTGAGCCTGGCGTAGGCCTCGCGGGCCCAGGCCAGGGCGTCCTGGTCGCCACCACTGGCAGGCGGGCGGGCATCCTCTGCAGCCGCCTGCGGGGCTGTCTCTGCGGATGGCGATGCCGCCACATCCTCCTTAAGCGCCGCGGGCGGAGCCGCAGTCGGCGGGGCAGTCGGGGCGGCACTGTCGGCTGCGGGGGTTTCCGCAGCGGCGATCTTTCGCCGGAACCAGTCGAACACCATCAGGAAGCCGTGACCGCGTCGGTGTAGCGCCGCAACACGCCATTGATCATGCGCCGGCCCCGCTCGTCGCTGTAGCGGTTGGCCAGGTCAACGGCCTCGTTGCAGGCCACCGGCGCTGGAGTGTGGAAATCAGCCAGATCAACGGCGGCCAGGCGCAGGATGTCCCGATCGATGCGCGGCAGACGGGTCAGGCGCCAGCCCTCCATCACCGCATCGAGGCGGCGGTCGATCGCTTCACGCTGGCGCACCACGGCAGCGGCGCGGGCCAGGGCATCGCGGCGCACCTCCTCCTGATCGGCGAGCAGCAGCAACCTGGGCAACTCCAGACCGGCCGAGAGGCGGTTGAGGGCCTGTTCCGCCGCCGCCAGGCCCTCCTGCAGATGCTGCCGCACCCGCGGCAGCTGCGCGGCCCCCTGCTCCTGCAGCTCGCTGTCGAGCAGGTGCTGCTGGGCTGTCTGGAGATCCTCAGCGGAACGGTCGAGGGCTTCACGAACGTGCTGACCGAGGCTCGCCAGGGCCTGGTTGAGGAGCTGATCGAGGGGGAGGTCCGCTCCGGCGGCGCCACCGTCGCCGCGGTCACTGATCTGGCCAAGCATCAGCAGGGCCAGTTCGCGGGAAAGGGTGCGGCTCTGCATCAGGACATCTGGGGGGCACGCAGCTGGGCCAGAAGGCTGGAGAAGCTGCGGTTGGGAGTTTCGCGCTCGTCCGGGTTGACGATGCCGGCGGAAATGATGGTGCGGAAGGCATCCTCCACCGAGAGGTTGAGGTCGCGGACCGACCGCTCGGGCACCACCGCATACCAGCCGGTGGTGGGGTTGGGTGCGGTGGGGATGAACACGCTGAGCATGGGCTCGTTGAAGCCGGCCTGCAGGGCGGTGCCGAGCACACCGGTGACGAAGCCGAGGGCGAACAGGCCTTCGCGGGGGTATTCCACCAGCACCACCCGACGAAAGCGGGAGGAATTGCCCTGCAGGAACGTTTCCAGCAGCTGCTTGAGGGTCTTGTACACCGATCCCGCCAGGGGAATCCGCAGCAGGGTGCCCTCACCGAATTCCAGCAGCCAGCGGCCCACGATGTTGCGGGCCATCAGGCCGATCAGCAGGATGGCCAGCAGGGGAACCAGCAGACCCACCCCGAGGTTGATCAGCTCCTGCAACACCGGGTTGAGGGTGTTGAACGGGTTGAACTGCTTGGGGATGGAGGTGAGGAACGCCAGCACGAAGCGGCTCACCGTGGTGGCCAGCCAGATCGTGGTGGCCAGGGGAATGACCACAAGAAGCCCGGCGATCAGGTCGTTCTTGAGGTCCTGCTGCAGGCGGTTGCCCAGGGGCAGGTCAGGTCTGGGACTGGATTGAACCAAGGCGAAACCCGGCGATCCGGCCGACAGCTACCACCGGGCAACTTAGCCAGCCGCGTCCCAGGCCGGTCTGTCAGACCAGTGCCGCCAGGGCGAGCAGAGCAAAGCCGATGGCCAGCACGGCCGCCCGGGCGGTGACCCCGAAACGGCGCTGCTGCAGGGAGAGATCCCGACCGAGACGGGCCTGGTCGAGCTGGGCCTGGGCCTGGGCCAGCTGGGGCTTGAGCTGGGCATCGATGAACTCCTGGGCCTTCTGGCGCTTCAGTTCATCGGTGGCGCCGGCGGGGATCCGCCCCTCCTTCTCAGCCTCGGCGATCAACTGGTCCACGAAGGCGGGATCCTGAAGTTGCTGCTGCTGCATCTGCAGCTGGGCCGTCTGCTGGGCGATGGACGACTCGGATTGCTGCATCTGGGCGGCCAGGGCCGCCTCAGCATCGATGGCCAGGGGCACCACCACCACCATCGTGATCGCCAGCACGACGCCGAGAAGACCCGTGACCCAGCGCAGCGGCGTGCGGCCCGCCGGAGCTTCGAGGCGGCTGCCGATCAGCATCAGCAGCAGACCCACCAGGGCCAGCGGCGCATCGGCCACCAGCCGGTCCACGAACACCTGGCGGAATGGCTCCAGCGACCAGTTCCAGGCGGCCACCAGCGCCATGACCTGCAGGGCCATCAGCACCACCAGGGTGAGCCCGATCCAGCGGGAGAGGAAGGCCAGACGGCCGGAGGTGGCTGTACTCACAGGCTGTGCGCCGCAAACTGAGGTTGTGCGGCAACTGTACGGGCCATGAGCGACGCCGCCGCCGAGCTGGCGGCCAGCCTGAAACGGAGGGCGAGGGCGCTGGGGTTCGATCCGGTGGGCCTGGCCGCCGTGCCGGGCGGAGCCCGGCTGCGGCTGCGCAGCGCAGCGCTCGAGCGCTGGCTGGCCCGCGGCTACCAGGCGGAGATGGCCTGGATGGCCGACCCCCGGCGGCGGCAGGTGGAGGCGCTGCTGCCCGGGGTGCGGAGCGTGCTCGCGGTGGGACTCAACTACTTCGTGGCGGTGGAGCGGCGTGCCGGTGCTCCGAAAGTGGCCCGTTACGGCTGGGGGCGGGATTACCACCGGGTGATCGATGGCCGGCTGCGCCAACTCGGTCGCTGGCTGGAGAACCAGATGCCCGGAAGCCGCTGGCGGGCCTGCGTGGACAGCGCCCCCCTGATGGACAAGGCCTGGGCCGAGGAGGCCGGACTGGGGTGGATCGGCAAGCACGGCAACCTGATTCACCGGCGGCGTGGCTCGTGGCTGCTGCTGGGACACCTGCTCACCACCGTGCCGCTGCCGGCGGATGCACCCGCACCAGCCCTCTGCGGCCGTTGCAGCCTCTGCATGGCCGCCTGTCCCACCCAGGCGATCCGCGAACCCTTCGTTGTGGACAGCCGCCGCTGCATCGCCTTTCACACGATCGAGAGCCGGGAGCCTGTCCTGCCCTCCGCGATCAGCCGGCACCTGCAGGGGTGGGTGGCGGGCTGCGACATCTGCCAGGACGTCTGCCCCTGGAACCGGCAACCCCTGGAGAGTTCCACCGATCCGGACATGACCCCGCGGAGCTGGATGCTGGATCTGCCCGCCGCCGAAGCCCTCCACTGGGATGACGCCACCTGGGATGAGCGGCTGCGGGCCTCGGCCCTGCGGCGCATCAAACCCTGGATGTGGCGGCGCAATCTCCAGGCTCTCCACCGTCACGCGGGCGGTACCGGAGGGGGAGCCACTCCCTAGGGTGGAAGGGAACCGATCCGTTTCAATGGCTTCGCGCTGGCTGCGCGCCTTTCCACTCGTCGCCCTGGGACTGAGCCTCAGCCAGACCTTACCGGCCAACGCCCTGGTGCCCTACGTCTATGTGCCCCCGAGCGAGGAGCTGCAGGGTGCGGGCCTGGGCATCGCCCAGGCGGCCGCCCGGCTGCTGCGGCTGGGGCAGCCTGACGATGCCGCCCGGCTGGCGGCCCTGACGGTGCAACTCCTGCCGGCGGACCCCAGGGGCTGGATGCTGCTGGCCGAGGCCCAGCTGCGCAGCAGCCAGCTCAAGGCCGCGGCCGAGTCCCTGGCCAGGGCCAAGGAGCTGGATCCGCGCAATGCCGGCATCTGGTTCGCCGAGGGGTCTCTGGCGCTGCGGGACGGACGGCCCGAACAGGCCGTTGGCCTGCTGCAGGAGGGGCTGCGGCTGGACAGCCGCAACGCCAGCGCCCATTTCGACCTGGGCAACGCCCACATCCTGCTGAGCCAGCCGTCCCTGGCCCTCAAGGCCTTCGAGCGGGCCAGCGATCTGCGGCGGGACTTCTGGGAGGCGATCAACAACCAGGCCCTGGTGCTCTACGAGCAGGGCAAGACCAACGAAGCGATCGCCCGCTGGCGACGGGTGCTCAAGATCCAGCCCGATGCCGCCGAACCCAACCTCGCCCTGGCGGCCAGCCTGTTCGACCGCGGCGGTGAAGCCAGGGCCGAGGCGCTCGAACGGGCCAGCAGGGCCCTGGATACCGAACCCAACTACGTGCTGGACAGCTACCAGAAGGAACAGCTCTGGGGCCCGAAGCTGCGCACCACCACCCAGGAGCTGCTGCAGCAGGCAGAACTGAAGACCTACGTGGACCGCGCCCTGGCCAACGCCAGCCCGGATGGGGACACCGGCCTCTAGGGGGCAGCGGGACGGCCGGCGGCGAAAGGCCGCCTCGAAAAGCCCATCGGTAGGCTGAGCCGCACCTCTCGCCCCCAGACCCCAGCACCGGATGGCCGAGGAGCGCGGCAACGAACGCAACGGCGGTGATCCGGGCGGCGACGGCCGGATCCAGCCGATCGCCCTGCATCAGGAGATGCAGCGTTCCTACCTCGAGTACGCGATGAGCGTGATCGTGGGCCGGGCCCTTCCCGATGCCCGCGATGGTCTCAAGCCAGTGCAGCGCCGCATCCTTTTCGCGATGCACGAGCTGGGTCTCACCCCCGACCGGCCCTATCGCAAGTGCGCCCGCGTGGTGGGGGATGTGCTCGGCAAGTACCACCCCCATGGCGATCAGGCCGTGTATGACGCGCTGGTGCGGCTGGTGCAGACCTTCGCCAGCCGCCATCCGCTGCTGGACGGCCACGGCAATTTCGGCTCGGTGGACGACGATCCACCGGCCGCGATGCGGTACACCGAGACGCGCCTGGCCCCGATCGCCCACGAGGGCCTGCTCGACGAGATCGGCAACGACACCGTCGACTTCGCCCCCAACTTCGACGGCTCCCAGCAGGAGCCGACCGTGCTTCCGGCCCAGCTGCCGTTCCTGCTGCTGAACGGCTGCACCGGCATCGCCGTGGGGATGGCCACCAACATCCCCCCCCACAACCTGGGCGAAGTGGTGGACGCCATGATCGCTCTGATCCGCAAGCCCGACCTCAGCGACGAGAAGCTGTTCGCCCTCGTGCCTGGGCCCGACTTCCCCACCGGCGGTGAGGTGCTGCTCAGCAGCGGCGTGCGCGACACCTACCGGCTGGGACGGGGCAGCATCCCGATGCGGGGGGTGGCCCACATCGAGGAGGTGCAGCCCGGCAAGGGCCGCCACCGGCGCAGCGCCGTTGTGATCACCGAGCTGCCCTACCAGCTCAGCAAGGCGGGCTGGATCGAGAAGCTGGCCGAGCAGGTGAACGACGGCAAGATCGGCGGTATCGCCGACATCCGCGACGAATCCGACCGGGAGGGCATGCGGGTGGTGGTGGAGCTGCGCCGGGACGCCAACGCGGACACGGTGCTGGCCGAGCTGCAGCGCCGCACCGCCCTGCAGAGCAATTTCGGCGCCATCCTGCTGGCCCTGGTGAACGGTCAGCCGGTGCAGCTGAGCCTGCGGCGCCTGCTGCAGGAGTTCCTTGACTACCGGGAGCTCACCCTGATCCGGCGCACCCGTCACGCCCTGCGGCGCTGCGAGGACCGCCTGGAGGTGGTGGAGGGGCTGATCAAGGCCCTCGATGCCCTGCAGGAGGTGATCGCCATGATCACGGCGGCGGCCGATGCGGCCAGCGCCAGGGCGAGCCTGCAGGTGCGCCTCGACCTGAGCGAACGCCAGGCCGACGCGGTGCTGGCCATGCCGCTGCGCCGCCTCACCGGCCTGGAGCAGGAGAGCCTGCGCCAGGAGTCGGAGGAGCTGCGCACGGAACGCACCCGGCTGCGCCACCTGCTCGACGACCGCGACAGCCTTCTCGAGGCGATGGTGGCCGAGTTCAGGGCCCTGAAGAAGCGCTACGGCACCCCCCGCCGCACCCGCCTGGTGGAGGGCGGTGACGACCTGGTGGCCCAGCGCGCCGCCGCCGCCCGTCCGAATGCGGAGCTGCAGCGCCAGCAGGCGCTGGAGGCCCTGGCCAGCGACAGCCGTGTGCTGATCCAGGCCGACCGGGCGGTGAAGATCGTCACGCCCCAGGTGCTGGGCCGGCTCCATCTGGAGGAACCGGCACCGCTGGGGGAGCATCCCGCTCCGGCCCAGCTGCTGCTGACGGTGGCCAGCCAGCCCCAGGTGCTGGCCTTCACCACTGACGGGCGTGTGGCGGTGCTGCGCTGGGAGTTCGCGGGTCAGCAGCCCGGTCCCCTGGAGCGGTTCCTGCCGGACAGCCTCGAAGGGGCTTCGGTGATGCAGGTGCTGCCGCTGCAGGAGGGCAGCGACCCGCACCTCAGCATCGGCCTGTTGAGCAGTGATGGGCGCTTCAAGCGGCTGCCCCTGGACGATCTGCAGGACCTCTCCGGCCGGGCCGCCACCGTGCTCAAGCTCAAGGAGGGGGTGACCCTGCAGCGGGTGGTGCCCTGCCGCAGCGGCGCTGAGCTGGTGGTGGCGAGCAGCACGGGCCGCATGCTGCGGCTGGAGGCGAATGAAGAGCAGGTTCCGCTGATGGGACGCACCGCCCAGGGTCCGGTGCTGATGCGCCTGCTGCCCGATGAACAGATCGTCGGGGCGGCCTGCGTGCCGGCCAGTGGCAGCGTGCTGCTGGCCAGCCGCCAGGGGCAGGTGAAGAAACTGGCGGTGGAGAGCCTGCGGCGCTGTGAGCGGGGCGATCTGGGCCTGATCGGCATCCGCTTCAGCCAGCGGGGTGACGCCCTGGTGGCCCTCAGCAGCGGCGAGCATCCACTGGTGGCGGTGCTGGCGGGGGAGAACCGAAGTGCCCGCCTCAGCAGCGGCAGCCTGGCGCTGGAAGATGCCAACGGCAGCGGCCTCACCCTCGAGCTGCGCCCAGGCGAGAGCCTGCGGGATCTGGTGCCGCTGCTGACCTGAGCGCGGAGCCGAGCGCCGAACCAAGCGGCGAGATCGGGGGGCAGCCTCAGCGCACGCTGGCGGCGATGCCGGCGGGCTCCAGCATGAGCTTGCTGGAGCGCACGGCCTCATCCATCTCGATCGGGTACTGGCCGTCGAAGCAGGCCGTGCAGAAATGGGAGGAGTTGGCCTGGGCCGCCTCCACCATGCCCTCCTTGCTGAGGTAGGCGAGGGAATCCACACCCAGGTGGGCCGAGATCTCCTCCAGGGTGAGCCGGGCGGCGATCAGATGGTCCTGGCTGTCGGTGTCGATACCGTAGAAGCAGGGATGGGTGACAGCGGGGGAACTGATCCGCATGTGCACCTCCCGGGCACCCGCCTCCCGCAGGGCCGCCACCAGCTTGCGGCTGGTGGTGCCGCGCACGATCGAGTCGTCGATCACCACCACCCGCTGACCGGCCAGCACATCCGGCAGGGGGTTGAGCTTCACGCGGATGCCCGCCTCCCGCATCGCCTGGGTGGGCTGAATGAAGGTGCGGCCCACGTAGCGGTTCTTGATCAGGCCATCGGCGTAATGGATGCCGCTCACCTGGGAAAAGCCGATCGCAGCCGGGATGCCGGAGTCGGGAACGCCGATCACGATGTCGGCCTCCACCGGAGTTTCGCGAGCCAGCACCTCACCGATCCGCACCCGGTAGCTGTAGAGCGACTCGCCGAAGAAACGGCTGTCGGGCCGGGCGAAGTAGATCATCTCGAACACGCACAGCTTGGCCGGCTCGTCGCACCAGCGGCTGCGCTGGGGTGTGGGTTCTCCCTGCACGAACCGGATGATCTCCCCGGGCTGCACGTCGTCTTCGTAGGTGGCGCCGATGATGTCGAGGCCACACGTCTCGCTGCTCACCACCCACTGGGCCTGGCCCGGTTCCCCCAGATGGCCGAACACCAGTGGACGGATGCCGTGACCATCGCGCAGGGCGAACAGGGCACCCGGGGTGCCGATCACCAGGCTGAAGGCGCCGCGGCACAGCCCGGCAGCCTCCCGGATGGCGGCCTCCCAGTCGCCGCCGGCATTCACGGCACGCTGCAGGGCGAAGGCGATCAGCTCCGAATCGGTCGTGGAGGTGAGCTCGCTGGCGATGGCACCGAGGTCTTCCCGCAGCTGGGACGCATTCACCAGGTTGCCGTTGTGGGCCAGGGCGAAGGGACCGAGCCGGGTGTTGAGCACCACGGGCTGGGCATTGCACACCTTGCTGCTGCCGGTGGTGGAGTAGCGGTTGTGGCCGATGGCCAGATCGCCCGGCATCCGCTCCAGCACCTCCTGGTCGAACACCTGGCTCACCAGGCCCATGTCCTTGTGGAGCCGCACATGCTGCTCGGCGTCGAAGACGGCGATGCCGGCCGACTCCTGGCCCCGGTGCTGCAGGGCGTAGAGGCCGAAATAGGTGAGGTTGGCCACCTGCTGACCAGGCGCGAGCACCGCGTAGACGCCGCAGGCTTCCTCGGGCTTGTCAGGCCGGTCCGGCAGGGTTGATGGGGTGGTCGAGGGCTCGTGGGCGGGCTCCGGATGCTCTACCACCACAAGCCCATCACCACAGACGTCGGGTCATCATTCTGCACGAGGGCTGTGGTCAGGCCGTGGGAGGGAGATCCACCCCCATGCGGCGCGGGATGGCCTGCTCGAACCGCTCCCGCAGCTCTGCCACCGGCAAGCGGATCAGATCCTCACCGCCCTGGGCGATGCAGAGGAGGGGCTCGGCGCTCACCGCACCCAGACGCTGGGCGGGCACGGCCGTACCGGCACCGGCCAGGGCCTCTTCCCAGGCCGAGGCCTGCGATGCCGGCACGCTCACCAGCAGGCGGGCGCCGCCCTCGGCGAACAGCAGCCGGTCGATCCGGTCTGCGCAGGGCGCCAGATCGACAGCGGCCCCCAGGCCGGCGGCGATGCAGCACTCGGCCAGGGCCACCGCCAGGCCGCCATCGCTGAGGTCGTGGGCGCTGCTCACCAGGCCGGCCGTGATCCCCTGGCGCAGAAAGGCCTGCACCTGCCGTTCCAGCGGCAGGTCAGTGCGGGGCGGACGACCGGTGCTGAGGCCGTGCAGGCAGGCCAGGTAACTGCTGCCGGCGAGACCGACGCGATCGTCAAGGCCCGGGCTGTGGGCGGAGGGATCTGAAGCGCTGCCCTGCTCCACCAGCGGCAGGCCCAGCAGCCAGATGGCATCACCGCTCTGCCGCCAGGCCAGACCGCGCACCTGGCGGATGTCCTGCACCAGACCCACCATGCCCACCACCGGCGTGGGGTGAATCGGCTGCATGGAGCCGTCCGGCAGCCGGGTCTCGTTGTAGAGGGAGACGTTGCCGCCCGTCACCGGGGTGCCGAGCGCCCGGCAGGCTTCTGAGAGGCCGCGGCAGGCCATGGCCAGCTGCCAGTAGCCGGTGGCGGTGTCGGGGGAGGGGAAGTTGAGGTTGTCGGTGATCGCCAGGGGCTCGGCACCGACGCAGCTGAGGTTGCGGGCCGCCTCGGCCACCGCCGCCAGGCCCCCGCGCTCCGGATCCAGGGCCACCCAGCGGTTGGGACAGTCCACCACCGCCGCCACGCCGCGGTGCACCGCCGTGAGGGATCCCTGCCCCTGCTGGGGCCGCAAGCGCACCACCGCCGCATCCGCGCCCCCCGGCGGCACCACCGTGTTGGCCTGCACCTGGTGGTCGTACTGGCGGTACACCCAGCGCTTGGAGGCGATGGTGGGGTCATCCAGCAGGGCCAGCAGAGCCTCGTTCCAGCTGGTGGGCCGGCCGGCCCGCTCACCCGTGGCCGGCGTGATGCCCGCAGGCCCGGCGGTGGGCAGATCCGCCTCGCTCCAGCGCCAATGGGCCTGGATCGCGGCCGGAGGCTCGGCCAGCAGCTCGTGGTGGTTGATCGGCGTGTCATCGGCCAGGGCACTGGCGGGCACCTCGGCCGCCACCGCGCCGTTCTGCAGCACCCGCACCACGTTCTGCTCGAGCACACGGCCCACCACGGCGGCCTGCAGGCCCCAGCGGCTGAAGCGCGCCATCAGAGCCTCCTCGCGGCTGGGCTTCACCACGAACAGCATCCGCTCCTGGGATTCACTCAGCAGGAACTCGTAGGGGGTCATGCCGCTCTCACGGGCGGGCACGCGATCGAGGTCGAGCTCGATGCCCAGCCCCCCCTTGGCGGCCATCTCGGAGCAGCTGCAGGTGAGGCCGGCGGCGCCCATGTCCTGGGCGGCCACCACATCCCCGCTCTGGAAGGCCTCCAGGCAGGCCTCGATCAGCCCCTTCTCCAGGAAGGGGTCGCCCACCTGCACGGCAGGACGGTCATCGAGGGAGGCCTCGGTGAGTTCGGCGCTGGCGAAGCTGGCACCACCCATGCCGTCCCGGCCGGTGGTGCTGCCCACGTACACCACCGGATAGCCCACACCGCGGGCACCGGAGCAGACGATCTCCTCGGTCTCCATCAACCCGAGGGCCATGGCGTTCACCAGCGGGTTGCCGGAGTAGCTGGGGTCGAAGGCCACCTCGCCACCCACGGTGGGCACGCCCACGCAGTTGCCGTAGTGGGCGATGCCGGCCACCACCCCCTCCATCAGGCCCACGTTGCGCTCATCCTCCAGGGGGCCGAAGCGCAGGGCGTTGAGCAGGGCGATCGGCCGGGCCCCCATGGTGAAGATATCGCGCAGGATGCCGCCCACGCCGGTGGCCGCTCCCTGGAACGGCTCCACAGCGGAGGGGTGGTTGTGGCTCTCGATCTTGAAGGCGAGGCGCTGGCCTTCGCCGAGATCCACCACGCCGGCGTTCTCGCCGGGGCCCACCAGGATGCGCGGGCCACTGGTGGGGAACTGGCTGAGCAGGGGACGCGAATTGCGGTAGCAGCAGTGCTCCGACCACATCACCCCGAACATGCCCAGCTCGGCCCTGTTGGGGGCGCGGCCCAGGCGGCGGCAGATCTCGTCGTAGTCGGCCTGGCTCAGGCCTTCCTTGCGCAGGGCTCCGCTCACGTCGTAGCCGGGAGCCGCGTCGTCGGGAGCCGCGTCGTCGGGAGCCGCGTCGTTGAGGCCAGCCACCACAGCCAGGAGGGTTCAGCAGCGTCCAGTGTGGCTGAGCCCCTGCCGGCAACCGGAGCCTGGCGCTCAGATCCAGGGATCGTCGGCCCTGGCCGGGGCCGGCCGCCGCCGGCGAGGCTCCCGTTCGCCAGGCTCCGGTGGTGCCTCGGCTGGCTCCGGGTCCCACCAGTCGTCCTCCGGATCCTGGTGGTCTGCGGAATCCTGAACGTCCTCCCAGGGCTCCTCCCAGGGTTCGGGGTCGAGGCCGGTCGGCGCGGGTGGCCGGGGATCGAAGTCCTCGTCGCCGTCATCCCAGCGCTGCCGTGGCGCCGGGTCCTGGTCGGGGGCTTCCCAGGGAGGCTCCTCCAGCCAGCCCTCCACCCGCTCCTCGAAGCGGTCGCCGGCCTGCTGGAACTGCTCCCGCAGGCGGCTGGTCTCCTCCTGCATCTGCTCGCGCCAGCGGCGGGAGCGCCGCAGGAATTCCTGACGCACACTGGCCCGGGCCAGCGGCAGGTCATCGAGACCCTCCAGGGCGGTGAACACCTGGCCGGGCTGCTGATCCACGATCCGCTCGGGGCTGAGACGCCAGCGGCTGCTGCCGGGCAGGCGTGGATCGCTGCGGCTCACCAGGTAGTGGCGGATCCGGCCGGTGGCCAGCTCGATGGCGGCATCGGCGAGCGTGCCGATCGGCTGGCGCCGGGCGTCCAGCAGGGACGCCTCCATCAGGGTGGGAAGCCGTTCGATGGTCTCCTGGTCGGTCTCGGCGGGGTCCCCCTTCACCAGGGCCTCCAGCTCCAGGAGGCCCCGCAGCTGGTTCAGACGCCACACCAGCCGGCGGTTGCCGAAGGCCGAGGGCTTGGTGACCCAGCCGAGCACGCGATGGACGGGGGGATGCATCCACACCACCAGGCCCGCACCCCGTTCCAGACCCTCCTGGCAGCGCACCCGGCGCCGCAGCAGATCGCTGAGCAGCAGTTGCTCGGGGAGGGCCACCGCGTCAGCCGCGGATCTGCACCGGCATCACCAGGTAGGTGAAGCCGGAGGCATCGCCGGGACGCAGCACGGCCGGCGTGGTGGGGGCATTGCAGTGCAGCACCACCTGCTCGGAAGCCATGGCCTTGAGGCCATCAAGCAGATAACGCACGTTGAAGGCGATCTGCAGGGACTCCCCCTCGATCACGGCGGGCACCGACTCCGAACCCCGCCCCACATCCTGGGCATCGGCCTGCACCTGGAGGGTGCCGCTGGCCGGATCCGCCGTGAGCTTCACCACGTTGTTGTGCTGGTCCGCCAGCACCGCCACCCGCTCCAGGGCGGCGATCAGGGCGCGGCGGTCGGAGGAGATGCTGCGGACGAAGCTGTCGGGGATGAGCTGGGGATAGTTGGGGTAGGTGCCATCGAGGCTGCGGCTGGTGAGCACCTGGTCCGACCAGAGGAACACCACCTGGCCCCGCTCGCAGAACAGGCTGAGCGGCTCCTCGGACTGTCTGCTGGAGAGGAGGCGTTCGAGTTCCCGCAGCGAGCGGGCGGGCACCGTCACGGCGAAGGGGTCACCGTCGGCCTGATCGGCCGCGTCGTCGCTGGTTTCGGCAGGAGCCTCGCCGTGGGCGAGCTTGAGCACGGCGAGCCGATGGCCATCGGTGGCCGCGCACTCCAGGGCCCCGGCATCCAGCCGCAGGTGCACACCGGTGAGCAGCTGCTTGGCCTCGTCGCCGCTGCTGGCGAACAGGGTGGCCCGCAACCCCTTCACCAGCGCGTCGGCATCCAGCCGGATCGGCTGGCCGCTCTGCACCAGAGGGAGGTCGGGGAAATCCTCGGCCGGCATGCCCCGCATCTGGTAGTTGCCGGAGAGGCTGATGAGATCCACCTGCTCACCGCCGTCGGGGCTCTGGATCGTGATCGGTCCTTCGGCCGAGAGGCGCGACACGATCTCACCGAACAACCGGGCCGGCAGGGTGATGGCCCCGCTGGCCTCCACGCTGGCGGGCAGACTCGTCTGAATCCCGAGGCTGAGGTCGAATCCGGTGAGGCTGAGCCGGCCGGTGCCGGCGTCGGCCGTGAGCAGCACGTTGGCCAGCACCGGGTGGGTGGGGCGTGACGCCACCGCGCGGCTGACCAGTTGGAGGCTGGCGCTGAGTTCTGTCTGAGAGCAGACCAGCTTCATGGGGAGCGGTGCCGTCGGAACGAACGGATTTTCAGGGCCTCCACGCTTCC
Source organism: Cyanobium sp. PCC 7001 (assembly GCF_000155635.1). NCBI lineage: Bacteria > Bacillati > Cyanobacteriota > Cyanophyceae > Synechococcales > Prochlorococcaceae > Cyanobium > Cyanobium sp. PCC 7001. Next base: position 1,986,267 of record NZ_DS990556.1, on the reverse strand, counting down.
ACAGCCCGGCGCAATCCGCAACGGCGGTCATCCGCCTGTGAGAGCCCGTCTTCTGCCAGAGATCTAGATGATCAGAAGAAGAAAGAATCCGGTAGTCGTAGAGCCTGAGGAAAGTGCGGAAAGCGTCTGAAGAGCCCCGTTTCTCGGGGTATCGGGCCTGCGGCAGCCTGGGGAGGTGCGGCACACCGATGGGGAGAGCATGCCGTTTTCCTCCGTTTCCCGAGCCTGGGGAAACGGATCGGTGCGATGCCAGGCAGGTTGTGCCCATGCTTCCCACCGCCCCAGCCGGGGTTTTGCGGAGCTTTCCGGCAGACGGTTGGGCGATTGGCACCGGCCTCCCGGCATGCTCCCTGGCGGTCGCCGCTGCGGCCTCTCGCTCAGAAGCCCATCACGGCCGCCACCTTGGCCGTGTCTGCCTCCAGGCCGGTGTGGAAGCGGGCGTCATTGTGTTCGATGGCCGTGGCCGGGTCCTTGAGCCCGTTGCCGGTCAGCACGCACACCACCGTGGACCCTGCCGGCACCTCGGCCCGGCGCTTGAGCAGTCCGGCCACCGAGGCGGCACTGGCCGGTTCGCAGAACACGCCTTCCTCACTGCCCAGAAGCTTGTAGGCCTCGATGATCTCCGCGTCGGTGACGGCCATGAACCCGCCCGCGCTCTCCGCCTCCACCTTCAGGGCGTTGTCGCGGTTCACGGGGTTGCCGATGCGGATCGCGGTGGCGATGGTGTCGGGTTGCTCCACCGTGTGGCCGAGCACCAGGGGGGCCGAGCCGGCGGCCTGGAAGCCCAGCATGCGCGGCAGCCGGGAGCTGCGGCCGGCATTGCGGTATTCCTTGAAGCCCATCCAGTACGCCGTGATGTTGCCGGCGTTGCCGACCGGGATGCAGAGCCAGTCGGGGGCCTCTCCGAGGGCATCCACCACCTCGAAGGCCGCGGTCTTCTGGCCCTGCAGGCGGTACGGGTTGACCGAGTTCACCAGGGTGACGGGGTACTGGTTCGCCACCTCCTGCACGATCGCCAGCGCCCGATCGAAATTGCCCTGGATGGCGATCACCTCGGCGCCGTAGAGCAGGGCCTGGGCCAGCTTGCCCTGGGCCACATAGCCATCGGGAATCAGCACGAAGGCCCGCATGCCGCCCCGCCGGGCGTAGGCCGCGGCCGCGGCCGAGGTGTTGCCGGTGCTGGCGCAGATCACGGCCTCCGAGCCCGCTTCCCGGGCTTTGGAGATGGCCATGGTCATGCCACGGTCCTTGAAGGAGCCGGTGGGGTTGAGGCCGTCGTACTTGAGGAACACCTTCACGCCGTTGCCGATCCGCTCGGCGATGGCGGGGCTCGGAATCAGGGGCGTCGCTCCCTCCCGCAGGGTGATCACCGGGGTGCGGCCGGTCACCGGCAGCCAGGCGCGGTAGGCCTCGATCAGGCCCGGCCAGTCCTGCATCACAGGACCACCGGAGCCAGGCCCCAAGCCCAGGCGTCGCAGGGATTGGAGCAGGGGCAAGGGGGAAGGGAGTGGCTGGAACGAATCTACGGCTCTGCAGTCGGCGGCGGGTCGCCGGAGGGGGGCTGGGCCGCCTCCTCACCGTTGTTGCCCCGCAGGCCATCGAGGGGCGACTCCGAGAAGAAGCGCACGAGTTCGCTGATCGAGCTGGCCTTCTGCATCACGGCCAGCAGGGCCGGGATGTTCACCTCCAGTTCCTGGGTGGGGTAGGCCTGGAGGAAACTGATCGCCGAGAGGGATCCGTCGCCATCGACCAGGCCCATCACCAGGGCCGAGCGCAGGGCTGGAATCCCCTGGTTCTGAGCCTTCAGCGGGTACACCACCTGGGCCAGACGCTGCAGCAGCGCCTCACCGATGCGCGTGTTGAGCAGCCGGCTCACCAGCGTGATGGGCAGGGCGATCGACTGGTTCAACAGCGAGGACACCGTCTGCGGGTCCTGATTGCTGATGCGGAGCACGTCGGAGAGCAGGCCCCGGGCTTCGCCGGTGGTGGCCAGATGCTCCAGATCGGCAACCGGGATGGAGCGGCGGAATGCGCCGCTCACGAACACCAGGTTCTCGGCTGCGAAGGCGGCAGGGGATCCAAGGCTGAGGCCGAGCCCCATCAGGGCCGCCAGCAGCTGGTTGCGGAGTGAGCGTGATGGCATCGGCCCACCCTAGGGGGATTTCAGCCCGTGACCACAGCGGTTTGGGGGAGTGCCCCCGGTGGTGTGATCACGTCCCGCAGCAGCCGCACCACCCCCCGTTCGGCCAGGCCCTTGGCCAGGTCGAGGCCCATGCGCCGCAGCTCCGGTTCCCCCAGCACCCGCGGCAACCGGCTGATCAGCAGCTGGGGCTCGAAGCCCGGCAGCGCCTGCAGGATCGCCACCAGCTGCTGGAGCGGGGCGAGGTCGAGCAGGGGTTCGCTGCTGCGCAGCAACGAGCGCTGACGCAGACCCGGCGGCTGCAGCCGTTCGGGCAGGCGCTTGCCGAGCCGCAGGGTGGTTTCCCAGGCCAGCCCATCCAGCTTCTGGACCAACGCATCCACCAGCTGGTGGCGCAGCATGCCGCCGTTGGGGGAGAAGAGGAAATCGAGCACCTGGTCCAGCAGGCTCTCGAGATCCAGATCCGCCCCCTGGGAGGCGCTGGCGATCAGGTTGTCGAGCCGCTGCCAGCGGAACACCTCACCATCGAAGAGCATCTCCCTGAGGCTCTCCCGCAGGCTCGGATCGGGATCCTCCATCAGGCGCCGGGCGAAGTAGGGATAGGCCGCCCCGAGGATCTTGAAATCCGGGTCCACGCTCAGGGCGATCCCCTCGAGGGTCACCAGCGAGCGGATGATCAGGGCGTAGTAGGGCGGCACCTGGAAGGGGAACCGGTACATCACCCCGGAGAGATCGTCGGTGACGGCCTTGAAGTCCATCCGGCTCACGCCCATCTCCAGGGCCTGGCCGAACACGCTCTCGAAGGCCGGAACGATCGGCTCGAGATCCACATCCTCCGCCAGGAACCCCAGACTCACGAAGTCCTGGGAGAGGCGCGAGAAGTTGCGGTTCACCAGGTGCACCACCGCCTGGATCAGGCCGGTGCGGGCCTCGCGGCTCACCGCGCTCATCATCCCGAAGTCCAGATAGGCGAGGCGGCCATCCGGCAGGGCCAGCAGGTTGCCGGGGTGGGGATCGGCATGGAAGAAGCCGTGCTCCAGCAGCTGCTGCAGGCTGCAGTTGACCCCCACCTCCACCATGTCGTCGGGGTCGATGCCGATGGCCCGCACCGCATCCAGGTTGGTGAGCTTCACCCCATCCATCCACTCCATGGTGAGCACCCGGCGGCTGGTGGCCTGGTGGTGGATGCGGGGCACGGCGATGCGGGGATTGTGCCGGTGCAGGGCGGCGAAGCGCTCGGCATTGCTCGCCTCGTTGAAGTAATCCATCTCCTCGAACACCCGCTGGCCCAGCTCATCGATCAGGGCCACCAGATCGCTGCGGATCAGCCCCACGTTGCGATTGATCCAGCCGGCGATGTTCCGCACGATGTACAGATCCAGGGTGATCTGCTCCCGCAGGCCCGGGCGCTGCACCTTCACGGCCACGGGCTCGCCGCTGAGGAGCCTGCCGCGGTGCACCTGCCCGAGGGAGGCCGCCGAGATCGGCTTCCGCTCGAGCTCGGCGAAGATCGCCTCCACCGGTGCCCCCAGGTCCTCCTCGATGCAGGCCATCGCCAGGGCCGGATCGAAGCCGGGCAGCTGGTCCTGCAGCTGGGCGAGCTCCTCCAGCAACAGGGGCGGCACGATGTCGGGCCGGGTGGAGAGGGCCTGTCCCGCCTTGATGAAGGCCGGCCCCAGGGAGGCGATCAGTTCGGCGGCCTCGCGGGCGCGGGCCCGGGCCCGCGCGGGGGTGCTGAGCTGCCCCAGCAGCCAGTCGAATCCGACCCCGGTCAGGTAGAGGCTGATCGGCATCAGGGTCTGCCAGAGGCGGCGGATCAGCCGCTGCGGATGGCCGGCATAGATGCGCCGGATCGCCAGCGGGTCGTAGGCGAGCAGTCCGGAGGCTTCGATGAAGTCGCTGAGTTCGTCGCGGTTGGAATGCCCCGGCGGCGGCTGCGAGGGGGGAGCCGCTGCGGCCGGGTGGCTGGTGATTGGGTCCGGGCTGCCGGCCTCGAGGGGCTGGGCACCAGCGGCCTCGCCCTGCACGGCCTGGCGCATGGCGGCCGTGGCCTGCTCGAGCGCCGTGCTGGAAGCTGATTCAGACGGACTGCTCACCATGGCTCGCCGATCGCCGCAGGCGGGACACCCCTTCTAAAGCAAACAGACAGCCGCTACGGTCTGCGCGACCGCCGGAGGCTGCGTGCTCACGGCCCTGCGCCTCGAGAACATCGCCCTGATCGAGCGCCTGGAGCTCGGCTTCAGCTCGGGCTTCACCGTGCTCACCGGCGAAACCGGCGCAGGCAAATCGATCCTCCTCGACGCCCTCGATGCCCTGCTGGGGGGTGCCCCCGGCAGCGCTGGTACCCGCCTGCTGCGCCAGGGCGCCAGCGGCGGCCGCATCGAGGCCAGCTTCACGCTCTCACCGCCGCTCGAGCGCTGGCTGACTGACCAGCAGCTCGAGGACGCTGTGCTGGAGGAGGACGCCCTGGTGCTCGCCCGGGACTGGCGGCTGAACGAGGGGCGGCTCTCCAGCCGCCATCGACTCAACGGGATCAGCATCAACCGCAGCCAGCTTCTCGAGCTGCGCCCCCTGCTGCTGGACCTCACCGTGCAGGGCCAGACCCAGCACCTGGCCCGCGCCGGCCAGCAGCGCCGCTGGCTGGATCGCTTCGGCGGGGCAGACCTGCAGCAGGCCCTGGCCGTTGCGGCCAGCGCCTGGGGCGCCTGGAAGCGGGCCGCCGCCGCCCTGCAGGAGGCCCGGGCGGCGTGGCACGAGGCCCGGCAGCGGCGGGCCGAGCAGGAGCAGTGCCTGGTGGAGCTGGAGGCCGCCGGCCTCGAAGACCCCCAGGAACTTGGGCGGCTGCAGCAGGAGCAGGACCGGCTGGCCCACGGCGTGCGGTTGCAGGAGGGCGTGACCGTGCTGCTCGGCCGGCTGGTGGAAGGGGCCGAGGGGGCCCCGTCGGTGCTCGATCATCTGGCGGCCTGCGAGCCCGAGTGGCAGGCCATGCGCCATTGCGATGGCTCTCTGGACACCCTGCATGGCCGGGCCGCCGAGGTGCTGGTGCTGGTTCAGGAGCTGGCGCGCGACCTCGACCGCTATGGCGCCAGCCTCGACAGCGACCCCGAGTCGCTGGCGGACCTGCAGGTGCGGATGCAGCAGCTCCGGCTGCTGGAGCGTCGCCATGGCCGCGACCTGGGCGAGCTGATCGCCCTGCGGGATCAGCTGCGCGGCCAGCTTGCCCCCGGTGGCCTCGAGGCTTCACTGCAGGCGCTGGAGCAGGCGGAGTCCGCGGCACGGCAGCAGCGGGATGGGGCGAATGCGGCCCTCTCGGCCCTGCGCCGCGAGGCCGCCGGCCGCCTCGATGCCCAGATGGTGGAGGCCCTGCGCCCGATGGGGCTGGCCAACGTGCGCTTCCAGGTGCAGGTGAGCCCGGCGGACCCTGGGGAGGAGGGGGCTGATGCCGTGCAGTTCCTGTTCTCGGCCAACCCCGGCCAGCCCCTGGCTCCGCTGGCCGAGGTGGCGTCAGGCGGGGAGATGAGCCGCTTTCTGCTGGCCCTGAAGACCTGCCTGGCCGCGGCCGACCCCCACGTGACCCTGCTGTTCGACGAGATCGATGCTGGGGTGAGTGGGCGGGTGAGTGGCGCGATGGCCTCCCTGCTGCGGCGCCTCGCTGCCCAGCGCCAGGTGTTCTGCGTGACCCACCAGCCCCTGGTGGCCGCCGCGGCCGACCACCATTTCCAGGTGTCCAAGCAGGTGGTGGCGGGCTTGACCCACACGCGGGTGTCCCACCTGCGGGACACTCGCGAGCGCCAGGCCGAACTGGCGGAGCTGGCCGGCGGCGACCACGGCCAGGCCCGCAGCTACGCGGCCAGCCTGCTGGAGCAGCGGGCGGCCGAGTCCGGCTGAGGCGAGCGCCGCTTCCCCGAGCTGCTCGGGGGCCTTGGGATGCAACCCCGGCCTGCCGGCTCCACATCGGCCCGCCACCGCCACATCACCGTAGAAGTTCTTTACATTCATGGCTCCAGCCGTGGCTCCCATGCCCTGGAACGCCGCCGACATCCCTGACCAGTCGGGGCGTCTTGCCCTGGTGACCGGGGCCAGCAGTGGACTCGGTTTCGAGACCGCCCGGGCCCTGGTGGGCAAGGGGGCCACCGTGCTGCTCGGCTGCCGGTCCAGGACCAGGGCCGAACAGGCCCGCCAGGCCCTGCTCCCCAGCGTGGCCGCCGGTGGGGCGGTGGATCTGCTCGACCTCGACCTCGCCGACCTGGCGGCCGTGGCGAGAGCCGCCGGCGCGGTGGAGGAGCGCTACGGCCGCCTCGACCTGCTGGTGAACAACGCCGGGGTGATGGGCCTCCCCCGCGCCCTCACCCGCGATGGCTTCGAGTTGCAGTTCGGCATCAACCATCTCGGCCATTTCGCCCTCACCCAGGCCCTGCTGCCGCTGCTGCGCTCCCGTCCGGGAGCCCGGGTGGTCACCGTGACCTCCGGCGCCCAGTACTTCGGCCGCATCGCCTTCGACGACCTGCAGGGAGAGCGCCGTTACGACCGCTGGCAGGCCTATGGCCAGAGCAAGCTGGCCAACGTCATGTTCGCCATCGAGCTGCAGCAGCGGCTGGATGCCGAGCAGGCCAGCGTGCTCTCCCTGGCGGCCCATCCGGGCGTGGCCCGCACCAACCTGCAGCCCGCCTCGGTGGCGGCCAGCGGTTCCTGGTTCGAGCCCCTCGCCTACCGGTTGATGGGCCCCCTGTTCCAGAGCGCCGCGATGGGCGCCCTGCCCCAGCTCTTTGCCGCCACGGCACCGGACGCGACCCCCGCTGGCCACTACGGCCCGGACCAGTGGGGCGGCATGCGGGGCTGGCCGAAGGCTGTGCCGGTGGCACCCGCTGCCCGCGATCCGGAGCAGCGGCAGCGCCTCTGGCAGCGCAGTGTGGAGCTCTGCGGTTCCGTGCTGAAGTCCAGCGTCCCGCTGCCGGTCTGATCGACGCCCATGCCCGTATCCCTCCTCGTCACCGCTCTGGCGCTGCTGCTCGGGGGCTGCGCGGGTCTGGTGGGAACCGCTCCGGCATCGGATGCCCAGCGGGCTCGGGCAGTGGAGCAGCGCTATGGGGCCTTCCGTGCGCGTCAGTTCGCCGAGGTGCCCGATCTCGGGGTGGACGACCTGCAGCGGGCCCGCAGGGAGGGCCAGCCCCTCGTGCTGGTGGATGTGCGTGAGCCGCGGGAACAGGCGGTGTCCATGCTGCCCGGAGCGATCAGTGTGGAGGCGTTCGAGCGGCGCAAGCAGCGCTACCGCTCCAGCCTGGTTGTGCCGTACTGCACCATCGGTCTGCGCAGCGGGCTCTACAGCCGCCAGTTGATCCAGGAGGGATTCCGCACCCGCAACCTGGCGGGAAGCCTGCTCGCCTGGGCCCATGCCGGCCTGCCGCTGGAACACCAGGGGCGACCCACCCGTCGCGTGCACGTCTACAGCCCCGCTTGGAATCTGCTGCCCGAGGGCTACGAGGCGGTGGTCGACTAGGCCGGCCGGCCGGCCGGGGCCCTGGCTCCTCGGCTCAGCACTCCTGCTGCCGGCAGATGTGGCCGTGGCGCCAGCACCACACCCACGGCGGCGTCTGCCGGGCAGCCTGCAGATCGGGCCGGTCGCGCAGGCTCACCGGAACGAACTCGGTGGCGTAGCTGAAGCCCTCGTTGCGCTCCGCCTGGTTGAGCACCAGGCTGCCCGTTTCCCCCGACACCGAGCGGTGGTAGGTGCCGAGCGGGATCTCCAGGGCCCCCATCGCCCGCACCAGATGCACCACGTGATGGGGCTGGGGCCAGCTGGGATTGAGCAGCGTGAAGGTGCGCTGGCCGTGCAGCACCAGGTTGTGGTCCACCTGATAGCGATGCAGGTAGTACTGCTCGAAGCACGGCTGGGCGGAGTCGTCATCGGGCGGCGACACCGCCGCGCCGCTGTGTTCCACGATGTCGCTGCCGTTGCTGCGGGGCACGCTGGCGTCGAAGAAGGTGACCTGCGGCGTCTCGCGGAACACATGGATCGGAATGAAGCTCAACCGCATGGCCCGCCGCCTCTCCCGCCGCCTCCGTTCTCTCCGGTCTAGCGCCGCCGCTCCCGGCAGGCCTTGCTCCCTGGGGAGGCGACCTCACTTCTAGAATCCACCGTTCTCCAGGCCGCCGCATGCCCCGCGCCAAGAGTTCGGCTCCGGCCGCCACCCTGAACGAGAAGGCGGCGCTGCAGGCCCTGCAGGGTGGAACCCTCGAGGATGTGATCCGCGTGCGCGGCGCCCGCCAGCACAACCTCAAGGACATCGATCTCACCATCCCCCGCAACCGCCTGGTGGTGTTCACCGGGGTGAGCGGCAGCGGCAAGAGCTCCCTGGCCTTCGACACCATCTTCGCGGAGGGTCAACGCCGCTACGTCGAGAGTCTGTCGGCCTATGCCCGCCAGTTCCTGGGGCAGGTGGACAAGCCCGACGTGGATGCGATCGAGGGGTTGTCGCCGGCGATCTCGATCGATCAGAAATCCACCAGCCACAACCCCCGATCCACCGTCGGCACGGTCACCGAGATCCAGGACTATCTGCGCCTGCTCTTCGGCCGGGCCGGGGAACCCCACTGCCCCGAGTGCGACCGCTCGATCCGGCCCATGTCGATCGACGAGATGGTGGACCAGATCCTCACCCTGCCGGAGGGCACGCGCTACCAGTTGCTGGCACCTGTGGTGCGGGGCAAGAAGGGCACCCACGTGAAGCTGCTGGGGGGCCTGGTGGCGGAGGGTTTCGCTCGGGTGCGCATCAACGGCGAAGTGCGCGAGCTGGCCGACAACATCGAGCTCGACAAGAACCACGCCCACCACATCGATGTGGTGGTGGACCGCCTCATCGCCCGGGACGGCATCCAGGAGCGGCTCACCGATTCGCTGCGCACCGCCCTCAAGCGCGGTGATGGGCTCGCCCTGGTGGAAGTGGTGCCCAAGGCGGGTGAGGAGCTGCCGCCGGGGGTGGAGCAGGAGCGCCTCTACTCCGAGAACTTCGCCTGCCCGGTGCACGGCGCCGTGATGGAGGAGCTCTCGCCGCGCCTGTTCTCCTTCAACAGCCCCTACGGCGCCTGCGCCGACTGCCACGGGATCGGTCATCTGCGCAAGTTCACCCCCGAGCGGGTGATTCCGGATCCCTCCCTGCCGGTGTACGCGGCCGTGGCCCCCTGGGCCGAAAAGGACAACGCCTACTACTTCTCCCTGCTCTATTCGGTGGGGGAGGCCTTCGGCTTCGAGATCAAGACCCCCTGGAACCAGCTCACCGCCGAACAGCAGCGGGTGCTGCTGCATGGTTCAGCCGAGCCGATCGCGATCCAGGCCGACAGCCGCTACCGCAAGTCCCAGACCTACGTGCGCCCGTTCGAGGGGATCCTGCCGATCCTCGAGCGCCAGCTGCGCGATGCCAGTGGCGAAGCGATCCGCCAGAAGCTGGAGAAGTACCTGGAGCTGGTGCCCTGTGCCAGCTGCCATGGGCTGCGGCTCAAGCCCGAGGCCCTGGCGGTGCGGGTGGGCCCGTTCCGGATCCACGAACTCACCAGCACCAGCGTGGGCGAGAGCCTGCGGCGGATCGAGCAGCTGATGGGGGTGGGTGAGAGCGAGGGATCCCGATCCCCTGCTGAGTGCCCGCCAGATCCAGATCGGCGATCTGGTGCTGCGGGAGATCCGCATGCGCCTGAAGTTCCTGCTGGATGTGGGCCTTGACTACCTCAGTCTGGATCGGCCGGCCATGACCCTCTCCGGTGGTGAGGCCCAGCGGATCCGCCTGGCCACCCAGATCGGCGCCGGCCTCACCGGGGTGCTCTACGTGCTGGATGAGCCGAGCATCGGCCTGCACCAGCGCGACAACGACCGCCTGCTGGCCACCCTGCTGAAGCTCCGGGATCTGGGGAACACCCTGATCGTGGTGGAGCACGACGAGGACACGATCCGCGCCGCCGACCACCTGGTGGACATCGGTCCCGGTGCCGGGGTGCACGGCGGCCACATCGTGGCGGAGGGTTCCCTGCAGAACCTGCTGGAGGCCACCGATTCCCTCACCGGCGCCTACCTGAGCGGCCGGCGGGCGATCCCCACCCCGGCCGAGCGGCGCAGCAGCGGCTCGCGCGAGATCTCCCTGGTGGGCTGCGGCCGCAACAACCTCGCGGGCTTCGATGTGCAGGTCCCCCTGGGACGGCTGGTGTGCGTCACCGGGGTAAGCGGCAGCGGCAAGAGCACCCTGGTGAACGAGCTGCTCCATCCCGCCCTCGAGCACAAGCTGGGGCTGAAGGTGCCCTTCCCCACCGGCCTGGCGGAGCTGCGGGGCATCAAGGCGATCGACAAGGTGATCGTGATCGATCAGTCGCCCATCGGCCGCACGCCACGGTCCAATCCCGCCACCTACACGGGCGCCTTCGATCCGATCCGCCAGGTGTTCGCGGCCACGGTGGAGGCCAAGGCCCGTGGCTACCAGGTGGGCCAGTTCAGCTTCAACGTGAAGGGCGGTCGCTGCGAGGCCTGCAGCGGGCAGGGGGTGAACGTGATCGAGATGAACTTCCTGCCCGATGTGTATGTGCAGTGCGACGTGTGCAAGGGCGCCCGCTACAACCGTGAGACCCTGCAGGTGACCTACAAGGGCCACACGATTGCCGAGGTGCTGGAGATGACGGTGGAGCAGGCCGCCGAGGTGTTCAGCGCCATCCCCCAGGCCGCCGACCGTCTGCGCACGCTGGTGGATGTGGGCCTGGGCTACGTGAAACTGGGGCAGCCCGCTCCCACCCTCTCCGGTGGCGAGGCCCAGCGGGTGAAGCTGGCCACCGAACTCTCGAAGCGGGCCACCGGCAAGACGCTCTACCTGATCGATGAGCCCACCACGGGCCTCAGCTTCTATGACGTGCACAAGCTGATGGACGTGATTCAGCGGCTGGTGGACAAGGGCAACTCGGTCCTGGTGATCGAGCACAACCTCGATGTGATCCGCTGCGCCGATTGGATCATCGATCTGGGCCCCGAGGGCGGTGACCGGGGCGGTGAGATCGTGGTGTGCGGCACCCCCGAGGAGGTGGCCGAGCACCCCAGCAGCCACACGGGGCGCTACCTGAGGCAGGTGCTGGCTCAGCACCCAGCTCTGGCATCAGCCGCATGATCCGTACAGGGTGTTGATGCAATTGAAAGACGATTTCAATTGCATACCGAAATCCCCGCCAATCCTGCGCCATCTTTGTAACTCTTGATACAGCCAGAGGGCGCATCCCGCAAGGCTTCTGGAGCAATTTCGACTCCTTTTGGCTGCGCAGAACCGGCAGTAGAAATGCTTTTTGACCGGGCAGTGCTAGACCAAAAGTAGGAACAGGGCAGGAGGTGATGCTTTGATGAAGTCACCCTCACCAGATCTCTTCGCTCCCAGGCTGCCTGCGTGTCGGCAGTGCTCTTGAGATCCATGTTCAACTGATCAGCCGGCTCGTCTCCTGAGCAGGGTTGGAGTTATTGGATAGCCCCTTGGATAGGGGCAGGGATTCCTGTGGCAATCCTTCGGTGGGTTGCTCTGAGGTGATGTGGCCAAGGCGGGCTGCATCGTGTTGGTTTCGTTCTGAATCAGGTGACGATCATGAAACTCTTCAATGGCTTTGACGTTTCAACCATCACTTTTGAAGATCCTCTGCTCTCCCCCGCTGAAGCAGCCGCAGGTGGCGGCGGCATGGGTGGAGGTGGCGGTATGGGTGGAGGCGAAGAGGAGTCTGCTGGCAACAATCTCTCCTTTCCGGTGATCTTCACCGATGGGGTGGGCCTGACCTTGCCAGGCTTGCCCGATGCCTTTGAATTCACCATTCCCTACGATCTGAACAATGATGGGACGATTACTCTGGATGACCAGATCAATGGTTACTATCTCTTTGCTCAGAAGACGCAGGGCAACACTTGGCAGGCTGATTCGGAATTGATCAGCGCTGACCAGGATCTGTCCACCAATGTCTTTGTCAGCACGGTCGACTGGGGCGACAGTCTGGAGGGAACAAGGCCCCTGGCGCTGGGCAGGCCCGTTCGGGTGGAGATCAGCTTCTACAAGGATCTGGCCACCTCCTTTGTTGGGGATGTAGCGCTGGATGCCGAGATGACGGCCTACCCGATGGAGCTGCTGGCGAACCCAAGCAGTCCTACGGAAGTGCAGGGGGCTTCGGCCAATGCTTACCCTATAGCGGGAAGTATTGATCCTCTTTCACCGCCCGATCCGCGCGTGCTCACGGAGGAATCCCCTCTGGCCTCGGTGTACTCCCAGAACGCCAAGCTGGTGATCCAGCATGTGGTGGGTACACCGGAACTGGGTGATTTCACCTGGAACGGTGATTACTGGGTGGATGCTGACATCACCGACGGCGTGACCATCGATGATCCTGTCCAGGGGCTGACCTTCGGTGCGGAGGTCACCGTGGCGGGCAAGGTGGTCTATGGCGTCTCCCAGGGTGGGTGGAGGCCCAGCCAGGCTGGTACCTACCGGCTCACCACGGCCTTTCCCACGGACGGCAACTTCCAGCTGGATCAGGCTGATATCCAGGTCAGCACCGAGGAGGAGGCCACCGCAGCGGCGGAGTCCGGAGCCCCGGCCACGGGTACAGGTGTGGCGAGCATCGATGTGCCCAACAACCTCACCTTCCTGGACATCCTGGTGGGTGGAAACCAGTTTCCATCGGTGGCGCCGATCACGCTGGTCAAAACAGAGGACGATCCCACGTTCAACGTGGATCTTCTCAGCCAGGCCACGGATCCGGAGGGTGACCCCCTCACCGTTGGCAATCTGACGTTGCAGGCGACAGACGGCACGAATCCTGTGACCCTCCCCTTGGACGCGGTTCAGGCCTCGGGATCCAGCCTCACGGTCAACCCGAGTGTCTTTGATTCTCTGCTTCAAGGCGACGTGCGCATCATTCAGGCCGCCTATTCGGTCAGCGATGGGGTCAACACGGTTCCCACCACAGCCACCATCACGATCAACGGGCTGGACGAGGCTGCCCCCCCGCTTCCGGGCGGCGAGGTGCCTGTGACTCCCCCCGCCAGCGGTGCTCCTGAGGATCAGGGTGTCACGATCATCAAGAAGAAGGGCCGGTATTTCATGACTGGGTCCTTCGGAAATGATGTGCTCCGGGGTGGGCGGAAGAAAGACCGCCTTTTCGGAGGGGATGGTGATGACCTTCTGATCGGCAAGAAGGGCAATGATCGCCTCTATGGGGGCAACGGCAACGACGTTCTCAGAGGTGGAGCCGGTCCCGACTGGCTGCGTGGTGGCTCTGGTCGCGATGTGCTGATCGGTGGCAGCGGCAAGGACACGTTTGTGCTTGAGCTCGACCCCGTCTCCGGGGCCCAGCCCGGTGGGGATCTCATTCGAGACCTTGAGATCAAGCGCGACAGGCTCCAGCTGATGGCACCCCTGAAGCCGCGCATGCTGAGTTTCTCGGGGAGCAATGTCTTTGCCACCTTCGGTGGTCAGACCATGCTCCTGGCCCAGCTGCAGGGCGTGAACGCCGAACGCCTGGCCGATCGCCTCATGGTCGTGGCCTGAGGATCCGGAGCCAGCTCCACCCGGAGCTGGCTCCTTCGCTCTGGCAACGCCATCGCCTCCGCCGCTGCACACCTCGACAGTTCGGTCGCGGTCCTGGCTGCGCCTAGCGTGGCCTTCTCTCGTGGGGGCCCAGGGTCTGTCTGCCCATGCTCGAGCCCTCTTCCCCGGGGTTTCTGCAGGAGCCGGATCCCCGGCCGCTGCTGCCGGCCTGGGCCCTGCCCTCCCGAGCGGTCTCCACCCTGGAGCCCACCGGCTTCGCCGCTGCCGCACCGGACGGCAGGGCGGAGGGGATCCGGGCATTACGGGCAACCCCCAGCGTGGCAGGCCCCCGCTCCAGCGATCCGATCACCGGTGCCGTCTTCGAGCGGCTGCAGGTGCTGCCCCGCGACGGCCGCAGGATCTACCGCAGGGCCTTTGCCCTGGCCGAGCGACAGATCCGGATCGAGATCTGTGTGCTGGAGGATCCGATCATCCTTGCCGGCCTTCGCAAGGCTCTGGATCGCGGTGTGCGGGTGCGGGCGATTGTCGATCGCGGCAAGTACGAAGCTCTGGACGCCGAGCAGCAGAACCTGGCTGGCGACTTCGTGGCCGCGGGAGGGGAACTGCATCTCAGCAATCCAATCTTTCCCCGCTCCTTCCCCAAGACGATCCTGATCGACGCCAAGCTGCTGGTGTACGGCTCTGCCTGTCTCGACAGCACCACCTTCGCCCAGTACCGCGATTTCGCTCTGGCCAGCACCGATCCCAGGGTTCTGCGCACCATCCGCAGGCTGTTCACCAACGACTGGGCGTTCTCGGCTCCGGTGGGTCAGCCGCCGCCACCGTTCAACCCCACACCGGCGGTGAAGCCCCGTGAGCTGCTGATCGCCCCGCGCAATGCCGCCTCAGGGATGGCCGACCTGTATCAGCAAGCCCGGAAGCGGCTGCTCGTGTACAGCGAAGAACTGGGCAATGCTGCCCTGGAGAGTCAGCTCGTTGGCGCGGTGAAGCGGGGGGTGCGGGTGCAGCTGGTCACACCGGCGCAGGTGAACGGGTTCACCGCAGAGCAGAACGCTCAGCATGCGTCCGCGATCGCCGCCCTGCAGGCGGTCGGCGTTGCGGTACGCACCAGTGGGCCTGACCAGAGTGCCGCCCAGCCCTACATGCACGCCCGTGCCGCCGTGGTGGACCACCGCCTCGCCTATGTGGGCTCGATCAGCCTCTCGCCCGATTCGGCAACGGTGAACCGGGAGATGGGGCTGATCAAGGACGACCCCAGGCTGGTGAAGGATCTCGCCCGGCGGTTCCGGAAGGATTTCCGCCGTCTTGGACCGTCCATGCCAAGCCACGGTTGACGGGCAGCAGCCCGGACATCAGCGATGGCGCCCCAGATCTGGTGCCAAGAGCACCCGCAAACGCTAGTCACAGTGTTCCGGCCCTAGGCTGACGGGGCTGCCCTGTTGCTCGGTCCACCCATGCGTGCCCTGGTGACATCCCTGGCCAACAGCCTGATTCTCGATCCCCTGCACGACCCCGAGCCGGCGCCCTGGGTCTACACGGCCGCGATCCATTCCTCCGCCGATCTGGTGGCCTCCCTCACCGGCATCGCCTGTCTCACCCGGGAGCTGGGCTTCACCCGGGATCCCGAAACGCTCTATGCCAAGGACGGCCGCAGTGCCTGCTACCACGCCGAGCACGGCCAGCTCCCCCTGGCCCTCACGGTGAACTGTGATCCGGTGCGGGAAACGGTGTCCCTCGCCCTCAGCGGACCCGGCCGCGACGAGACCCACACCTGGTTCGAACGGCTCGAAGCCGCCCTGTTCGGAACCTGCTGACCCCCGGGGCCGGCATGTCGGCCGTTGAGGATTTGCGCTGATGCTGATCCCCCAGGCGCCCGGGATGGAGCATCCTGAGCGGTATCCGTGATCGGCTGGGCCGTTCTCCAAACCGATGTTGCGCCGTTCTCTCTCTGCTCTGGCTTCCTTCGCGCTGCTGGTGGGAGCCAGCCCGGCCCGCGCCATCGACACGGTAGTGCTGCAGCTGCCCCTGCTCGATTTCGGCTTCACGGTGAAGCTCAGCGAGCTGGAAAATCCTGAACGCTTCTGGCGGGGCACCAGCGACCTGGCCGAACTCAACCGTGCCACCAACGGAGCGGTGGGGCGTCACATGCGGGAGATCTTCGACACACCGCTGCCCGTGGAGACCCGCCTGGTGATCAACCAGGCCGCCGGCACCCCATTGCTGCAGCAGGTGCTGCTGCTGGTGTCGGCGCTGGGCCAGGTGGAGGGACTGCCGACCGATCTCAGCGGCAACGAGCTCACCGAGGTGCTCAACCGCGCCAGCAGCAGCGGTGAGCTCACCCTCTACACGTTCCTGCGGGCCATTCCCGGCGAAGCGGTGACCGTGGATCTGCCCCAGGCCATCACCGCCCTGCAGCGCATGGCCGTGCAGCGGAAGCAGGCCAAAGCCGTGCTGGCCAGCCAGACCCCGGCCTCGATCGACCCGGCGTTGAGTGGCCCCGGCGGCAGGCTTCCGCAACGGCGGGTGGTGTCCATGCCGGCTCCCCACAGGAGTCAGCCCCTGGATGTGGTGCTGGTGGAGCCCGCCCTGAATCCCAACGGCCAGGTGGTGGTGATCTCCCACGGCCTCTGGGACAGCCCGGACAGCTTCGAGGGCTGGGCCAACCACCTCGCCAGCCATGGCTACACGGTGGCACTGCCGGTGCACCCCGGCAGCGATGCCGACCAGCAGCGGGCCATGCTGTCGGGCCAGACCCCTCCCCCGGGGCCGGATGAGCTGCGGTTGCGGCCCCTGGATGTGTCGGCGGTGATCGATGGCCTCAAGGCGGACCGGGTGGTGGTGGTGGGTCACTCCTGGGGGGCCACCACCGCCCTGCAGCTGGCGGGCACCCAGCCGACATCGCGGCGCCTGTTCGAGCGCTGCGCCGATCTCCAGGATCCGGACCGCAACCTCAGCTGGGTGCTGCAGTGCAGCTTTCTGGGTTCCGCCGACCGGGCCGGCTTGGCGGATTCCCGGGTGGTGGGCGTGCTGGCCGTGAGTCCTCCCATGCGCCTGCTGTTCGACTACGGGGCAGGCCAGAGCATGCAGGCCCGGGCGCTGCTGGTCACCGGCAGCCGTGACTGGGTGGTGCCGCCCGATCCGGAGGCCCTCCAGGCGGCAGCGGCGGCCCAGGGCTTCGGGCATCAGATCGTGATCGCCAACGGCGGCGACCACTTCAACCTCAGGGCTGCCGCCGGTGGCAACGGTGGCCCGCTGCGGGGTCTGGTGCTGGCCTGGACCCAGGCTGCCTTCGCCGCCGGCCCCGACGCCCGACCCGCTCCCCAGGCCGCTCCCCTGCTGGCCCCGCAAGGTTGGGGAGACAGCCTGATTCCCCTGGTGCTGGTGCCGCCCCCAGCCTCGCCCCCTTCGTCCTGAGGCCCGTTCTGTCTGAGGCCCGCTCTGCCAGCGAGGGCAGGCTCAGAGATGGCTTTCGGCCATGCCCAGGTCGCCCTCCACGGCGGTGGGGGCGGGGTAGTGCATGTTGCTGTCCGGCATCCAGTAGCTCAGGTCGTTGTGCCAGAACAGCCGGCCCGGCACCTGGGCCGAGCTGAGCCGGGTGTTGGTCATGGCCGACAGCAGCTGCCCCATCTCGATGGGGGAGAGGTCGGTCTGAATGTCCTCGCCGGCGATCCGGAGCAGCTCCGGCAGCTCGGTGAGCATGGATGGGCTCACCAGCTTGCGGAACACCTGGGAGAGCACCAGTTTCTGGCGCTCCATCCGGCCCAGATCGCCCATCTCGTCGTGACGGAAGCGCAGGAAGCCCTCCAGGGACTCACCCTTCAGCACCTGGGGACCGGGGTAGAGGTCGATGTAGAGCCCCTGGGCGTTGTCCACGTAGTACATCCGCTTGGGCACATCCACCTCGATGCCGCCCAGGGCATCGGCCAGCCGCTCCACCGCCCGCAGGTTGATGCGCACGTAGCGCTCCACCGGGGCATCCAGCAGCCGACCCACCTCCTCCTTCACGGCGTCAATCCCGCCGAAGGCATAGAGGGCGTTGGCCTTCACCACCCCCAGCCGCTCCGATTCCACGAAGGTGTCGCGGGGCACCTGGGTGAGCTGGGTGGCCCCGTCCTTCACCTGCACCGTGAACATCACGTCGGTGTTGTCGCCCACCCGGTCGGTGCCGAGCACCAGCACCTGGCGCTGGCCGTTGGTGAACGGGTTCACGATGGCGGCCAGTTTCTCCTTGGGTGCCTCCACCAGTCCAGCCAGGCTGCTGCCCAGCAGGTGAGGGATCGGCCCGGCGAGGGCGAGGCCGCAGACGATGCCCAGGCTGAAGGGGAGCACGGGCAGCCGGAGCCCCCGGGTCTGGCTCTGATGGCCCGGCTTCTTCTGGGGGGCGCTCGTGGGGCTCGTCGCTGGGCCCCCTGCTTGCGGCCCTGGCTCCATGCGGCCCGCGTGGGCGGCGGCCTGGCCGAGCACCGTGACGGTCCTGGATCCGGTGCGGACCTGGCTGGAACCCGCCTTCGAGCGCCGCAGGGGTGACCAGCCGCCCGAATCCCGTGCGTCCTGACGTGGCGGAACCGGTTGGGCCTGGGTCATGGGGGCTCCTGTCGGGCGCACCATAAGGGCCAGAACCCCTGCGCACCAGGGTCAGCCGGCCACCACCCGCACCTGGGCGGCGGCCCGGTCGGCCCGGCCCCGGGCGGTGTCCAGATCCAAGCCCCGGGCCAGTGCCACCCCCATGCGGCGATGGGGCCGGGCATCCGGCTTGCCGAACAGCAGCACCTGGGTGTCCGGCTCGCTCAGGGCCTCCGCCACCCCCTCGAAGCGCACCGCGTCCAGGGCGGCGTCGGCCAGGATGACGCGGCTGGCGGCGGGTCCGAGGCTGTGGATCGCCGGGATCGGCAGACCCAGCACGGCGCGCAGATGCAGCTCGAATTCACTGAGGTTCTGGCCTGCCAGCGTCACCAGGCCGGTGTCGTGGGGGCGTGGGGAGAGCTCGGAGAACACCACCTCCAGGCTGGACCCGTCGGCGGTTCCGCTGCTGCTGCCGTTGCCCCCCCGGCGGCACAGGAAGAACTCGACCCCGAACAGGCCGGCTCCCCCCAGGTTGTCGGTGACGGCCTGGGCCATGGCCTGGGCCTCGGCCAGTTCGGCAGCTCCGAGGGCCGCAGGCTGCCAGCTGCACTGGTAGTCGCCCCGCTCCTGGATGTGGCCGATGGGCGGGCAGAAGAGGGTGGGTCCGTTCCACTGCCGCACGCTGAGCAGGGTGATCTCCAGCTCGAAGTGGAGGAATTCCTCCACGATCACCCGGGTGCCGGAGCCCCTGGCGCCGGCCTGGGCTGCGCTCCAGGCGGCCTCGACCTGTTCCGGGCCCCGCACCACGCTCTGCCCCTTGCCGGACGAGCTCATCACCGGTTTCACCACCACCGGCCAGCCGAGGGGCGCTGCCGCCGCGGCCAGCTCCTCGGCGCTCTCCGCATAGGCGAAGCGGGCCGTGCGCAGCCCCAGATCGCTGGCGGCCAGGTCGCGGATCCTGTCCCGGTTCATCGTCACGGCCGTGGCGCGGGCCGTGGGAATCACGGTGATCCCCTCCTGCTCCAGCTCCGCCAGGGCATCCACCGCCAGGGCCTCGATCTCCGGGATCACCAGATCGGGCCGGTGGGTGCGCACCACCGCCTTCAGCGCCTCCGCGTCCGTCATCGGCACCACCTCGGCGTGGTCGGCCACCTGCATCGCCGGGGCGCCGGCGTAGCGATCCACGGCCACCACCCGGCAGCCGAGGCGCTGGGCGGCCAGCGCCACCTCCTTGCCCAGCTCGCCGCTGCCCAGCAGCATCAGGGTGCGGGGGAAGGAATGCTGCATCGAGCCGCCCATCGGCATGCCGGGAAGGTGAGGGCCACGATCCTCCCGCACCCGGCGTCCGGGGATGGGGCCCAACCCAGGGCGCTGCCTGCTAGAGAAGCTGCTCGCAGGGGCACGGGCCATGGGCAGGCTGATCGCATTCCGCACCGCCGGCGATGCGGCCGATGGCCTGCTGTTCGGCTGGGACATCAACACCCTGCAGAACGGCGTGCTCGTGTACCTGGGCGTCTCTTCCCTGGCCTTCGTGCTGGTGTGGGTGGTGGGCTATCTGCGCAGCCGCTGAACGCCTGCCCACCCCAGGCTCACGGGCCTGCCGGTCCCGTGGCCGCAGGGGGGGCCTCCCCACTCCAGAGGGTGAGCTGGCGCACCGGCGATTCCTCGCTGACGAAGCCGTAGGCCTCGAACACGCCGGGATCGGGGTGGGTGATCCGCTGACCCTCGGCCTGGAGTTCGAGCCGGAATCCCTCCGCATCCATCTGGCGCATCAGGGCCGCCGCTTCCTCGAACCGTGCCGCCATCGCCGCCAGGCTCGGGCAGTCGGCGGTGAGACCGGTTTCCTTCCAGGTGAAGTAGGCCATGGGGAGAGAGAACCGAGGCGGGAACTGCGGGAACGGATGCCGGTGTCGGTGTGGGGTCGCTGTGGCGTTCAGGGCAACAGCACCAGCCCCGCCACCACCAGTAGCAGGCTTGCGCCCCAGAAACGGATCACCACCTGTTCCTCGCCGAGGCCGCCCAGCTCGAAGTGATGGTGGAGCGGGGCCATCCGGAACAGGCGGCGGCCCTGGCCGTCCGGGCCCTTGGTGGCCTTGAACACCCACACCTGCAGGATCACCGAGACCGATTCCGCCAGGAACACACCACCCATCACCAGCAGGGGCCAGAGGCTGTTCGAGAGCAGGGCCACGGCGCTCAGGGCCGCTCCCATGGCCAGGGAGCCGGTGTCGCCCATGAACAGCCGGGCCGGATGGCGGTTGTGGGCCAGAAAGCCCAGCCAGCAGCCGGCCATCGCCACGCAGAACCCCGCCAGGGCCGGATCCCCCTCGTGGCCGCGCAGCATCAGCTGCAGCCCCAGGCCCGTGAACACCACTGCCCCACAGCCGGCGGCCAGGCCATCGAGGCCATCGGTGAGGTTGGTGGCATTGCTCTCCGCCAGGAACACGAACAGCCCCAGAGGCCAGATCGCCAGGCCCAGCGGCACCATCCAGCCGAACGGCAGGGCCACGTTGCCGGCCTCGCCGCCGCCCAGCCACTGGCCCTGGTAGGCCCACACCAGGAACAGCACCGCCGCGAGCCCCTGCAGCAGCAGCTTGCCCCGGGGCGTGAGGCCTGTGTTGGTGCTGCGGGTGAGGCTGCGCCAGTCATCGATGGCACCGATGGCCATGTAGGCCAGGGTGATCGCCGCCACCGCCGGCAGCCGCGGATCGGAGGGGCTGAGCAGGCCGCCGAGAATCACGCCCACGGGCACCACCAGCAGGCCGCCCATGGTGGGGGTGCCGGCCTTGCTGAGGTGGGCCTGGGGCCCGTCCTCCCGGATCACCTGGCCCAGCTTGAGCCGCCGCAGCCGGGGCACCCCCCAGGCCGTGACCAGGGCCGCGATCAAAGCCGCGGCCACCAGGGGCAGCGTGAGCATCGAATTGGCCACGTAGCGGTCGCTGGCTGCGCAGGCCGCGAGCAGGAGCAGGCCCAGCAGCACCGCCGCCCGGCGGCTGTTGCCGGGCCAGAGGCGTCGGGAGGAAGCGGTGGAGGTCAACGGGGCAGGGCGGGCCGGCGCCCCAGTTTCCCTGACGCCTCAGCCGGGCTCAGTCCTCCCAGGCCTCCTCCTGCTGCTCATCGGCCTGGTTGTAGTCCTCCTTCTCGCCCATCAGTGCGGAGAGCTCCTCCTCTTCCACCGTGCTCACCTCGGTGGAGGCGGTTTCCTCATCGGCCACCAGGCGTCCGCTGGACTCGAGCCAGGTGAGCAGGTCGGGTTCATCCCGCAGCGGCAGCACCGGAGCCGGCTCCTGGCGCCCGTAGCGGGTGAGGGAGGGATTGATGCTGTCGAGTCGGCTGATGCCGGTGGAGGGAAGCGTGCTCATGCGATCCGACGTCCGGGGGCTGGCTGGCGATGGAGGCAGGTCTGCTGTCTTGGGTCCGCCTGCTGGCGCGGAGGCCTTGATCAAGCGACGGGCCGATCGAACACCCTAGCGTCCTGTCGCCTGCTCCTCAGCCATGACCGCTCCAGCGGCCAGCCCCTCCAAAGTCCGCGCCCTGCTGAGGCTCTGGTCCCTGGCCCTGGCCCTCAGCGCCGCCCTGGTGGCCGCCGGTGAGCGCTGGCCCCAGCCCCTGAGGCCCGACCCGGTCACGGTGGCGGCCCTGGTGCTGGGCCTGCCGCTGGGGGTGGCCCTGCTGGTGCTGCTGCGCTGGCGCCTGCCGCCGCCGCCAGCGGGAGGGCCGGCGGGCCACAGGGGAGAATCGAGCGATTGAGCGCATGGAGACCAGGTGATGGGCCGGGCCAAGAAGGCTGTACTGGCGTACTCCGGTGGGGTGGACACGAGCGTCTGCATTCCGTACCTGAAGAACGAATGGGGCGTGGAGGAGGTGATCACCTTCGCCGCCGACCTCGGCCAGGGCGACGAGCTCGAACCGATCCGGCGCAAGGCCCTCGATGCGGGCGCGTCCCAGTCGCTGGTGGGTGATCTGATCGAGCCCTTCATCACCGAGTTCGCCTTCCCCGCCATCCGCGCCAACGCCCTCTACGAGGGCCGCTACCCCCTCTCCACGGCCCTGGCCCGTCCGCTGATCGCCCGGCGGCTGGTGGAGATCGCCCGCGAGGTGGGCGCCGATGCCGTGGCCCATGGCTGCACGGGCAAGGGCAACGACCAGGTGCGCTTCGATGTGGCCATCGGCGCCCTCGCCCCGGACCTCAAGGTGCTCACCCCCGCCAGGGAGTGGGGCATGAGCCGCGAGGAGACGATCGCCTACGGGGAGCGCTGCGGCATTCCTTCCCCGGTGAGCAAGGGTTCGCCCTATTCGATCGACCTCAACCTGCTGGGCCGCTCGATCGAAGCCGGACCCCTGGAGGATCCGGCGGTGGAGCCTCCGGAGGAGGTCTATGCCATGACCCGCTCGGTGCAGGACGCCCCGGAGGAGTCCCAGAGCATCACGATCGACTTCCGGCACGGCAACCCCGTGGCCATCGACGGTGAACCGCTGGATCCGGTGAGCCTGATCCGCCGGGCCAACGCCCTGGCGGGGCTGCATGGCTTCGGCCGGCTGGACATGATCGAGAACCGCGTGGTGGGGATCAAGAGCCGGGAGATCTATGAAACCCCCGGGCTGCTGCTGCTGATCCGCGCCCACCAGGAACTGGAGAGTCTCACCCTGGCGGCCGACGTGGTGCGCACCAAGCGCCAGCTCGAGCAGCAGTGGGCCGATCTGGTGTACCAGGGGCTGTGGTTCGGCCCGCTCAAGGATGCCCTCGACGGCTTCTTCGACCGCACCCAGCGCACGGTGAACGGCTCGGTGCGGCTGCGGCTGCACAAGGGCAACGCCACGGTGGTGGGCCGCCAGAGTGCCGCCAACAGTCTCTACGTGCCGGACATGGCCACCTACGGCGCCGACGACCGCTTCGATCACCGGGCGGCCGAAGGCTTCATCTACGTGTGGGGGCTTCCCACCAGGCTCTGGGCCGCGAGCCGCCGGCAGGGCTGATCCTTCGCCGGTGTCCCGCCTGGGGCTTCCAGCCCCGTTCAGGCCGAGCGGCGGGCCTCCAAGCCGAAGGCGTGCCGCAGGGTCTGAGCCAGGGACGCTCCGCCGCCACTGCCGGCCAGACGGGGACGGATTTGTCCGTCGGTGGCAGTGCCCTGAAGCTGGTGCATCTGCTGGCGCAGCGCCCCGGTCTGCTCCAGCAGCCGCTGCCGCTGGGTGAGCATGGGGGCGAGGCGCTCCTCGAACTTGCGCTCGAAGATCTCGGGCAGGGTGTCCACCAGCGAGCGCAGCTCATCGAGCTCCCGGCGGGTGGCACTGAGCTCCTGGTGCACGGCCAGACGCCGCGAGGCCTGGGGATCGCGATCCCCAGGCAGGATGTCCACGGGCAGGTGGCCGGTGAGCGGGCCGGTGCCAGGACCGTTGGTGCCGGGTTTCTGGAACATCGCGAGAACCTACGCCGCCCGGCCCTGAATGACAAGCCGCAGGATGGCGGTGAAGGCTGTCCGCTGGTCTGCCCGCATGCGGACCGCCGTTCAGACCGTGGCGGGCTGGGGCGCGGCGTCACCGGCGCCACCACCCACGGCGCGGGGAGCGGGCATCGGGCCGTCCTGCTTCACCGTGAGATAGCGGATCACGTCCTCGGAGAGGCGCATGGCCCGCTCCAGCGGAGCCACCTGCTGGCCGTCGCCGTTGTGGTTCAGCTGCACGTAGATGCCTTCGCGATGCTTGTCGATCGAGTAGGCCAGCCGGCGCTTGCCGCGCATCTGGCAGTCGAGCACCTCGCCACCGGCTTCGATCACCAGATCGCGGTACTTGGTGATGTGGCTCTCGACCTCCTCCTCCGGAATGTCCGGACGAAGGATGTACATCGTTTCGTAGTAGGGCTGCGTCATGGAGTCGCCTGTCGGAGAAGCCCGTACGGGCATGGGAAGGGCGGTGGCCGGTGGACAGGGCCTGTGCCTGGTCCACCAGCGACGGATCGCCCAACCTATCGCAGCGGCGTGGCTCCTCAGTAGAGCTGCATCCGCACGGCGGCGGAGACGGCCGGCAGGTCGGCCTCCTCGCCCCGCAGGCTCTGCACCACGCCGAACAGCACCAGCACCATCGCCCCCAGGAACACGGTGTTGCTCAGGGTGCGCAGGGCGAAGCCGACGCCCATCGGGGCCAGGAGAATGCTGAACACCAGTCCCACCAGCACCAACAGGATGTCGATCAGGATCGCCTGCAGCACGCTGAAGCGGATCAGGTAAGGCACCCGCGGGTTGCGCACCACCGCGAGGAACAGCACCAGGAACAGCAGGAACCCGCCGAACGGCACGGCCTGCTGCAGCAGGGCCACCGGCAGGGCCGGCAGGGTGAGCCACTGCAGCACCGGGAAGAGGCTGAACAAGCCCCTGCCGAAGCCCACCGCATCGGCCCAGGGCAGGAGATAGGCCAGGGCTGCCAGCAGTCGATGCCAGAGCGGGGCGCCTTGCATGGCGGGGAGGGTGTGGTTGCGGTGCAGGCTAGGCAGCCGCCAGGTGCCGCTCGGCGGCTTCCCGCATGGCCTCCACCGGCACGGCGGCGGTTCCGCTCCAGAGCCGCAGGGAGGCGGCCCCCTGCTGCACCAGCATCTCGAGCCCATCGAGCGTGCGGCAGCCCCGCCCCGCGGCCCTCCGCAGCAGCTGGCTGGGCCGCGGGGTGTAGATCAGGTCGTACACCCAGGCCTGCGGTGTCAGAGCGGCGAGGCCGGCCTCATCGAGCGGACAGGCCCGGGCGGCGGCCGGGTCGGTGGGCGAGGCCATGCCCACGGGGGTGGTGTTCACCAGCAGCTGGCAGCCCGGCAGCAGCTCGCCCAGCCGGTGCCAGGCATGAAGGCTCAGCTGGGGCGCCCAGGCCCGGCAGCCGGCGGCGAAGCGCTCCAGGTTGGCGGCCTGCCGTCCTGCCACCGCGATCGCCCCACAGCCCAGCTCCACCAGGCCGGCCACCACGGCCCTGGCGCTGCCCCCGCAACCCAGCACCACGGCCCGGCTGCCCTGCCAGGCGTGGCCCTCCCGCCGCAGCGGCGCCAGGAAGCCCTCCACGTCGGTGTTGGTGCCCAGCCACCCCCCGGCCTGTCGGCGCACCAGGGTGTTCACCGCGCCCACCCGGGCGGCCAGGGGGCTGAGTTCGGCGCAGCAGGCCGCCACCGCTTCCTTGTGCGGCAGGGTCACGTTGAGGCCGCGGCAGTCGAGGGCCTCCAGGGCATGCACCACCGCGGCCAGCTCCCCGGCGGGGGTGGGCAGGGCCAGGTAGATCCAGTCGAGTCCGAGCGCGGCCAGGGCGGCGTTGTGCATGGCCGGCGAGAGCGAGTGCCGCACCGGATCGCCCAGCACTCCCACCAGGGCCGTGGACGCGGAGATCGGCAGGGCCATCGCGGGCAGGGCGGCGGGACAGCCCCGGAACCGTAACCGTCTGTTCGGGAACCACCCCTCGCCTGGCTCCGTCCCCGCTGATGAAGATGCAGAGACGCAACTCGAACCACTGAGGAGGTGGGAACCCATGGGAAAGGTCGTCGGTATTGACCTCGGCACCACGAACAGCTGTGTCGCCGTGATGGAGGGCGGCAAGCCCACGGTGATCGCCAACGCGGAAGGGTTCCGCACCACCCCCTCGGTGGTGGCCTACACCAAGAACCAGGACCAGCTGGTGGGCCAGATCGCCAAGCGCCAGGCGGTGATGAATCCCGAGAACACCTTCTACTCGGTGAAGCGTTTCATCGGCCGCCGCGTCGATGAGGTGAACGAGGAATCGAAGGAAGTGAGCTACGGCGTGGAGAAGGCCGGCTCCAACGTGAAGGTGAAGTGTCCGGTGCTGAACAAGCAGTTCGCTCCGGAGGAGGTGAGTGCCCAGGTGCTGCGCAAGCTGGCCGAGGACGCCGGCAAGTACCTGGGTGAAACGGTGACCCAGGCGGTGATCACCGTGCCCGCCTACTTCAACGACTCCCAGCGCCAGGCCACCAAGGATGCCGGCAAGATCGCCGGTCTCGAGGTGCTGCGGATCATCAACGAGCCCACGGCGGCGGCGCTGGCCTATGGCCTCGACAAGAAGAGCAACGAACGCATCCTGGTGTTCGACCTGGGTGGCGGCACCTTCGACGTGTCGGTGCTGGAGGTGGGCGACGGCGTGTTCGAGGTGCTCTCCACCTCCGGCGACACCCATCTGGGCGGTGACGACTTCGACAAGGTGATCGTGGATCACCTGGCCGACACGTTCAAAGCCAACGAAGGCATCGACCTCCGCCAGGACAAGCAGGCCCTGCAGCGCCTCACCGAGGCTGCCGAGAAGGCCAAGATCGAGCTCTCGAGCGCCACCCAGAGCGAGATCAACCTGCCCTTCATCACAGCCACCCCGGAGGGTCCGAAGCACCTCGACCTCACCCTCACCCGGGCCAAGTTCGAGGAGCTGGCCAGCAAGCTGATCGATCGCTGCCGCGTGCCGGTGGAGCAGGCCCTCAAGGACGCCAAGCTCTCCTCCTCCGAACTCGATGAGGTGGTGATGGTGGGTGGCTCCACCCGCATCCCCGCAGTGCTGGAGCTGGTGAAGCGCATCACCGGCAAGGACCCCAACCAGACCGTGAACCCCGACGAGGTGGTGGCCGTGGGTGCCGCCATTCAGGGCGGTGTGCTCGCCGGTGAGGTGAAGGACATCCTGCTGCTGGATGTCACCCCGCTGTCCCTGGGCGTGGAGACCCTGGGCGGCGTGATGACCAAGATGATTCCTCGCAACACCACCATTCCCACCAAGAAGTCGGAGGTGTACTCCACTGCGGTGGATGGCCAGACCAACGTGGAGATCCACGTGCTGCAGGGCGAGCGCGAAATGGCCAGCGACAACAAGTCGCTGGGCACCTTCCGTCTCGACGGCATCCCCCCCGCTCCCCGCGGCGTGCCCCAGATCGAAGTGACCTTCGACATCGACGCCAACGGCATCCTCAGCGTGACCGCCAAGGACAAGGGCAGCGGCAAGGAGCAGAGCATCTCGATCACCGGGGCGTCCACCCTCAGCGACAACGAGGTGGAGAAGATGGTCAAGGACGCCGAGGCCAACGCCACGGCCGACAAGGAGAAGCGCGAGCGCATCGACCTGAAGAACCAGGCCGAAACCGCCATCTACCAGGCCGAGAAGCAGCTCGGCGAACTGGGCGACAAGGTGAGCGCCGAGGACAGGGAGAAGGTGGAGAGCTCCAGCAAGGCCCTCAAGGAGGCTGTCGAGAAGGAGGACTTCGCCACGGTGAAGACCGAGCTCGAAGCGCTGCAGAAGGCCCTTTACGCCGCCGGTGCCGCCGTGTACCAGCAGGCGGCCGGTGCGGATGCCGCCGCGGCCGCGGCAGGAGGCAACGGCGCCAGTGCCGAGGCCGGCAGCGGTTCCGCCAGCGACGATGTGATCGACGCTGAATTCACCGAGAGCAAGTGACCGCCCAGCCCTGAGTGGCCCCACTTCCGGCGCTCTGACGCTCAGGCGCGCCTTGTGAGCCCTGGCCCCCTTCGGGGGGCTTTTTTGTTGCTTGTCCTCGGCATGCTCAGACGAAGCGACAGCAGGATCAGCCATGAAAAAAGCCCCCGGCAGGGGGCTGGCTGAGGCCCTGCCGCAACGGGCAGAGGCCTACCGGGCAAACCAGGTTCAGGGGCTGATCCGGGCGACGGCGGCCATGGATTTCTCCACCACGCCGGAGGGCATGGTCACGTAGCCCAGTTCCGGGGCCAGGGCCTGGTTGGGCTCGGAGAGCATCGTGTTGAAGACCTTCTTGAGCAGTTCGGTCTTGTCGCCGTTGCCGGTCTCGTAGGCCAGGATCCAGGTGAAGGTGACGATCGGATAGCCCTTGGCGGGGTTGGGATCGCCACCGATCAGATCGGGGCCGAGATCGATGGCGCCGAGCGCCTCGCTTTCCGTTTCGTTGGTGGGCTTCACGATGTCGCCGGAGGCGTTCTCCAGCGCCGCCGCCTGGAGCGGGTCCTTCACGTAGGCCACTTCCACGTAGCCCAGACCTCCCTCCACCTGACCCAGCTGGGCCGCCACGCCCTCGTTGCCCTTGGCACCGACGCCGGTGGGCCAGTTCACGGATTTATCGGCCCCCGGGCCAGCCTTCCACTCCGGGCTGATGGCGGCGAGGTGCTTGGTGAAGTTGTAGGTGGTGCCGGAACCGTCGGAGCGGTGCACGATGGTGATCTTCCGGTCGTCGCAGCCCAGCTCGCTGTAGTTGGTGATCTTGCCCAGGAAGATGTCAGCCAGTTGCTTCTGGGTGAGCTTGAGCTCGCAGCCGGGGTTGTTGTAGGCCACGGCAATGGCGCCGGCCGTCATCGGGATCTGCAGCACACCCCGGGGCACCTTGGCGATGTCCTCGGCCTTCATCGGCGCGTCGGAGGCGGCGAAATCCACCGTGCCGGCCTGGAACTGGCGCACCCCGGCACCCGAGCCCACCGACTGGTAGTTCACGTTGATGCCCTCCCCGCTCATGTCCTTGAACCAGCGCTGGTAGATGGCGGCTGGGAAGGAGGCGCCGGCACCGTTCAGGGTGCCGGTGAGCCCTGTGCCGGTCTCCCCGCCGCCGCAGGCGGCCAGGGACAGGGAGAGACCCGAGAGGGCCAGGGCGGCGGCGGTGCGGCGGGGCAGGCCGGAAAGCAGCGTCATGTCTGTGGTGGCGGTGATGGGAGGTAACGACGTCACCGCCTCGACCGTACGCAGCAGGGGTGCCCTTCCGCCATAACGGCGTCTTAACGAGGCTCGCCGCTGGCCTCCACCTGGTCGACCACCCATTCGGCGCTGGCCGGGGCCAGCAGCACCCCGTTGCGGTAGTGCCCGCCGGCCACCAGCAGCCCGGGCTCCAGCTGCTCCAGCACCGGGGCCGGCCGGCCCTCGGGCCTGGCGCGAAGCCCCTGCCAGTGCCGCTCCACCCGGGCCGTCGCCAGCCAGTCGAGCCCGGCGGTGCCCCAGCCCAGCAGCTCGGCCAGCGCGCCGGGATCCGCCGCCGCGCCGGGTTCCAGGGTGGCGCCCAGCCAGAGGTCGCGGCCGCCCGGTCGATCGGGCCTGGGCACCAGATTGCGTCCACGCCACACCACCACCCCTGGCCAGGTCCAGCTGGGGGGGGCTGTCAGACGGAGCTGCACGGCCTGGCCCAGCACGGGACTCATCGGCATCGGATGACCCAGGTCCTGCAGCAGGTCCGTGCTGGCCAGTCCCGCCGTGAGCACCAGCCAGGGCGTGTCCGCCAGCGGCTCGCCGTCCTCTCCCACCAGGCGCCAGCGGCCGCTTCCCTGGCGGCGGATCGCCACCACCCGCTGCGGCAGGCCTTCCAGGCCAGCGGCGCGGGCGTCGGCCAGCAGGGCTGCCACGGCGGCCTCCGGGTCCAGCTGCCCATCCCTGGGGGAGACGAGGCCGCCGATGGCGTCGGCGGGCACCGATGGCGTCAGCGCGGCAAGGCGTTCCGGGCCCCACCACTCCAGCGGCAGTCCCATGGCCTGCCGCTCCTGCACCAGGTGCTGCTGCCTCAGCCGTTCGTCGTCATCCGCCGCCAGCCAGAGCAGGCCCTCGCGCCGGGGCAGCCGGTGCCCTTGCCCTTCGAGCTGCAGAATCCAGCGTTGCCACAGCGCCAGGCTGCGCTGCCGCAGCCGCCAGGCACGGCCCCGGCTGCGGTGGAACATCTGGGCCATGAGCACCCCGAGCGCCGCCCGGCTGCCGCTGCGCGGCTCGGGCGGCGTGGCTCCTGTCTCCGCACCGGTGGCGTCGTCCCCTGCGGAGGGCTCAAGGGCCGGATCCACCAGCAGCACCGAGTGGCCCCGCCGCTGCAGCAGCCAGGCGCAGGACAGGCCCACGATGCCTGCCCCCACCACCACCACCTTCATGGGCTGCGGGTGGGGTGGGGGGCTTCAGACCTGCTTGAGATCGGCCTGGACCTGCTCCGGCAGGATCTGGGCGTAGCGCCCGAAGCCGCTGGCCACCTGGATGTAGGCCTTCCGCAGCTTCTCGCCGTCCTGGAGGCGGGCGGCCTCATCGAGCTGGGCCATGGCGGTCTTCAGCTGGCTGGCCAGCTTGTCGGCTTCGGGGCGGTCGGCCGGCAGCAGCCGCTGGTTGATGTAGAGCATCTGGCGGCCCACTTCCTGCATGGGGCCATGCAGCAGGTTGCGGGTGAAGGTCCAGTCGCGCTCCTTCACCAGGGTGGCCAGTTCGGGCAGACGGTCGCGGGCGGCCAGGAAGCCTTCCGCCTGGCGCTCGATGGCCGCGATGTCGTCGGCACTGAGGCTGGGGGGCTTGGCCTGGCCGCCGCTGCAGGCCGTGAGCCCCACGCAGAGCAGGGCCGCCAGAGCGAACGAGGCGAGCCGGCGCACGGTTCCGCCGCAGGCCCTCAGCAGAGCGGCGAAACGAAATCGGACTGGCGAACCGGTGGCCATCGCGGAAAGCATGTCGAGGCGGGACCTGACTGTATCCACCACGCGGGGCCCTGACCCGGAGCCCGTTGCGGTTCTTGCCTAGAACGGTGGCCCCGGGAGCGCGACCTGATCCATGCGTGTGGACATCCTGCCGCTGGCGGCCATCCGCCGCCCCCTGCAGCGGAGCCTGGATGAGCAGAAGGTGCGCAGCCTCATGGCCTCGATCGAAGCCGAGGGCCTGCGCGAGCCGATCGAGGTGCTGGAGGTGGAGGGCCGATTCTGGGGCTTCAACGGCTGCCATCGGGTGGCCGCCCATGAACGTCTGGGTCTCAGGACGATCCGGGCCCGGATCCGGCGCGCCACCCCGCAGGTGCTACGGATGCATCTGCTCTGATGGCCCTGCAGCCCGCGCCGATGTCAGCACCGACGGCCATCCTGCAGCTGATCTGTACGGACCGTCCGGCACTGGTCAGTGAACTCTCCGGCTGGGTGGCCGCCAACGGCGGCAACATCCGCCATGCCGATCACCACACCGACCTGGGAGCCGGCCTGTTTCTGAGCCGCATCGAGTGGGCTCTGGAGGGATTCGGGCTGCCGCGCGAGGCGATCCCGCCGGCCGTCTCGGCCCTGGCCCGCCGCCTGGGCGGGGAGGGGGAGCTGCACTTCTCCGACGCCATCCCCCGGGCGGCCATCTTCGTGAGCCGCCAGGACCATGCCCTGGTGGATCTGCTCTGGCGCGTGCGCGCCGGGGAGCTGCCGATGCAGGTGCCGCTGGTGGTGTCAAACCATCCGGACCTCCAGCCCGTGGCGGAGGGCTTCGGGGCCTGCTTTGTCCATGTGCCCGTGTCAGCGGCCAGCAAGGCGGAGGCGGAACGGACCCAGCTGGAGCTGCTGCGGCAGCACGGCATCGAGCTGGTGGTGCTGGCCAAGTACATGCAGGTGCTGAGCGCCGGGTTTCTCGAGGCCTTCCAGCGGCAGCCCTCCCAGGCCGGCGGCGGGGTGGGCGGCAGCCCCCGGGTGATCAACATTCACCACTCCTTCCTGCCGGCGTTCCAGGGGGCCCAGCCCTACCACCGGGCCTGGGAGCGGGGCGTGAAGTTGATCGGCGCCACAGCCCACTACGTGACCGAGGACCTGGATGCCGGACCAATCATCGAGCAGGCCACCGTGCATGTGAGTCACCGCGACGAGGTGGAGGATCTGATCCGCAAGGGCCGCGACACCGAACGGCTGGCGCTCGCCAGGGCCGTGCGCCTGCATCTGCGCCGCCAGGTGATGGTCTACCGCGGACGCACGGCGGTGTTCGACTGAGCGCCCAGTCCTCCCAGCGCCCGATCCTGATCCGCCCGCGGGGTGGATCAGGCCGCCCCCAGCAGACTTCGCCTGGCGTGGTCGCCCAGCACCGCCTTGCTCAGCGGGCCGCGCAGGTGGTCCCAGGGCAGCACCCGCTCCACGCTCCAGGTGGCGTGGATCACGTCCTCCCACGGGGGCGGCGGCGGCATTCCCGCCGGCCGTTCCACCTCGCCGGCCAGCACGGCGCGGTAGGCCCGTTTCCATCCACCCAGGCTCTCGTGCTGCCCCCGGGCGGCGGCGATCACCGGCGCCAGGCGCCGGTCGCTGCGGGAGAGCAGGGCCTGGATCACGCTCCAGCCGTAGCTCTCGGGGCGCAGCTCCACCCCCTTGGGCCGGAGCCGCTTGGCCAGCAGCTTCAGGCGTTTCTCGGCCTCCGGCCGCACCCCCTGCCACTGGAACGGCGTGTGGGCCTTGGGCACGAAGGTGCTCACCCCCAGGCTGAGCCGCAGCCCTGGTGTGGCCTTCTTGAGCTCCAGCAGCAGGGAGGCGGTGGCCTCGATGTCGGCCTCCTCCTCGGTGGGCAGGCCGGCCATGCCGTAGAGCTTGAGGCCGGTGAGTCCACCCTCCTTTGCATAGCGGGCGGCGGCAAAGATCTCCTCGGTGGCGAGCTTCTTGTTCACCAGCTGCCGCATCCGCTCACTGCCGCTCTCGATCGCGATCGTGAGCGATTTGCTGCCCCGCCTGGCCAGGATCCGGCCCAGCTCCGGCGTCACCGTGGCCGCCCGCACCGAGCTCACGCTCACCCGGGTGTCCGCGAAGCGGTCCTGGTCGAGCCACTGGAGCAGGTCGGCGAACTGGGGGTGCTGGGTCACCGAGGCCCCCAGCAGTCCCAGCCGCCGGGTCACGGTGAGCCCCTTCTCCACGGCGGGAATCAGGCCGTCGTCGAGGGAGGGCGTGCGGAAGGGCAGGGTGAGGTAGCTGGCCAGGCAGAAGCGGCAGAGCTCCGGGCAGCTCCGCACCACCTCCACCATGTGGATCGAGGGCCAGGCGGCCTCCGGGGTGACCACTGTGGAGTGGCTGAGGGTGTTGCCCTGCCAGGTCTGCTTGGCCACGCTGGCGGGCAGATCAGGGTGCACCGGGCTCACCGCCAGCAGGCTGCCGTCAGCGGCGTAGTCGGGACGGTAGAGCGCGGGCACGTAGATCCCCGGCACCGTGGCCAGATGGGCCAGACGCTCGCCCCGCGGTGCCTGGCGGCAGGCCTGCAGCGCGTCGATGAAGGAGGGCAGCAGCAGCTCCCCATCCCCGAGCAGCACCGCATCGAGGAAGGGGGCCAACGGTTCCGGGTTGGCGGTGAGCACCGGCCCGCCGCCGAACACGATCGGATCGTCGTCGCCCCGTTCGCTCGCCCAGAGCGGAATCCTGTTGCGCTCAAGCAGATCCAGCAGCACCGGGCCATCCAGCTCCCAGCTCAGGGAGAGGCCGAACAGGTCGCAGCGGCGATGGGGTGGGTCCCCCTGGTCGGTGAACAGGCGCCGCACATCCACATCCGCGCGTCGAGCCAGGGTGGCCCACACCACCTGGTACCCCAGGCTGGTGATGCCCACGCTGTACGTGCTGGGAAAGGCCAGCACCGCCCGCAGGGCCCCGGCCTCGGGCTGGGCGGGGTCGAACAGCAGGGTTTCCTGGTGCAGGGCTGCAAGGTGCGGTCGGCTGCCTCCAGCGTCTCACCCGGTGGGGCGCCTGCTCCCGGCGGGCCCCGGTCTCACTGACCGACCAGAGCCGAGAGCGGGCCCATCAGCCCCGAGACCGCCGAGGACGCCTCCGCCTTGGTGGGATCGCTGCCGTCCACCATCTTGATCAGCCTCTGGGCGGCGTTGTCGATGGCTGGCCACTTGTCCCCTGCCAGGGGCTGGATGACCGGTGACGCCTTCTGCCACAGCGCCGGGAAGCCTCCCAGGGTGTTGAGCGCGGCCTGGAGGTTGCCGCCGTTGATCTGGGATTCGCCCTGCTTCAGCAGATCCAGCACCGGGTTCACCGCCGGGGCCGTGGTCAGCACCGGCCAGCTCGGCCGCCGCCGCGGTGCCCGCCGGCTGTCGCTGGACCCGGGATCTGCCGTGCGCATGGGGGCTTCTCCAGTGTTTCCTGCGAACCTATGCAGCCCGGAACGCTGTGTCCACCCCGCTCAGGGGTCTGTGGCACGGCTGGTTCCGTGCCCGGTCTCGCTGCCCGGTTTCTCCTCGGGGCGGGGGCGCAGCGGCATGGAGCTGAGCCGGATCGGGGCCGGGCTGGAGGCCCCATCGCCGGGGCCGGCAGGAACGGGAAGCATCAGCCGCTTGAACAGCGACTGCCGGTGCAGCACCCGGGCCATCACCAAGCTGCCCAGGCAGGCCACCAGCACGGGCCGGAGGATCAGCAGATCCTTGGTGACGGTGAAGGTGAGGAAGGTGGCGCTGATCGGCGCCCGGGCACTGGCCGCCATGAAGGCCCCCATGCCGGCGAACACGGCGGTGGTGGGGGCGGAGGGTCCCAGCTGCTCCACCCCGGCGGCCGCGGCCAGGCCCAGCGCTCCGCCCAGGGTGAGCATGGGCGCGAACAGGCCGCCGGGGGTGCCTGCCGCCGCTGCCATGCCGGTGGTGAGGAACACCACCAGAAAGATCGCCAGCGCCTTGGCGAGGTCCACATTGCCCTCGGCAACGGCCTGGCGGATGCCGGCACGGTTGATGAAGTCGGGCGGGAGCCAGGCATCCACCAGCCCCAGCAGGCCACCGGTGGCCGTCATCGCTCCCGCCAGGGGAATCCGCCAGCGCAGGCGCAGGCGCTGCAGCTCCACCACGTAGCGGCAGTAGAGCTCGGCGGCGATGGCCACGAGGATGCCCAGCAGCAACAGCCACAGCAGGTCGATCGGACGCACCACCACGAAGGTGAGAACCTGCCGCTGCAGCTGGAAGGTGCTGGGGGAGCCCCCCAGGTTCGACTCCGGTTCGAGATTCACCAGCCGGGCCAGCCCGAGCAGATCAGCCCAGGTGTCGGCCCAGAAGGTGGTCACCAGCACCAGCAGCATCACCACCGGTCTGGCGCCCTGCAGCAGTTCCTCCAGGGTGTAGAGGAAGCCGCCGATCGGTGCCCGGAACACCGCCGCGATGCCGGCACCGCCTCCTGCGGCCACGATCAGCCGGCGGAAGGCGTTGGGGGCCCGCAGCAGCCGCGCCATCTCCCAGCCCACCGAGCTGCCCATCTGCACCGAAGGGCCGGAGGGACCCAGCGGGAATCCGCTGCCGATCGCCACGATGCCGGCCACCAGCTTCACGGCACCCACCTGGAATCCCATCGGAATCGGCTGTCGGCGCAGGAACTGCATCACCTGGGGAATGCCGGAGCCCTGGGCCGTGGGGGAGAGCAGCTGCACCAGGGATCCCGCCAGCAACCCGCCGCCTCCTCCGATGGCCGGCAGCACCAGCCAGCGGGGGCCCAGCTCCAGCATGTGAATGCGCCAGCGTCCGAGCCCATCGAGGCCGCTGCGGAACAGCAGGGCGGCGGTGGTGGCCCCCAGCCCCGTGACGATCAGGGCGAGCACCACCACCAGCCAGCGATGTTCCAGCAGCTGGCGGATGGAGGTGCTGTGCACCGGCTCCGGCCGCGGCAGGCGCAGCGCGGAGGAACCGGTTGGACGTGGTTTCAGCCTCAGCGGACCCAGCATCGGGCCGCCTCCTTCAGACCTCGGCCAGCACCTTCGCCTCCGCTTCGGCGCTCACCACCCGGCCGGAATCCTCGAACCCCTCGATCTGATCGAAGTTGAGATAGCGGTAGAGCTCATCGCCGAAGGGATCGATCTTCTCGGCGGCGATCGCCAGGTATTCCTCCTTGCTGGGGATCCGGCCGAGCTGGGCACACACCGCCGCCAGCTCGGCGCTGCCCAGGTACACCTGGGCGCCGTTGCCGAGACGGTTGTTGAAGTTGCGGGTGCTGGTGGAGAACACCGTGGTGTTGTCCTCGACGCGGGCCTGGTTGCCCATGCAGAGGGAGCAGCCGGGCATCTCCATGCGGGAGCCGGCCGCCTCGAAGATGGCGTAGTAGCCCTCCTCTTTCAGCTTCTCCTCGTCCATGCGGGTGGGGGGGCAGACCCAGAGGCGCGCGGCGTTCTCGCCCTGGTCCTTGAGCACGTTGGCGGCGGCGCGGTAGTGGCCGATGTTGGTCATGCAGGAGCCGATGAACACCTCATCGATCCGATCGCCCGCCACGTCCGAGAGCGTCTTCACGTTGTCGGGGTCGTTGGGGCAGGCCAGGATCGGCTCGGTGATCGCATCGAGGTCGATCTCGATCACGGCGGCGTACTCCGCGTCGGCATCGGCCTCCATCAGCTGGGGATCCGCCAGCCAGGCCTCCATCGCCTTGATGCGGCGCGCCAGCGTGCGGGCGTCGCCGTAACCGCGGGCGATCATGTTCTTCAGTAGCGCCACGTTGCTGCGCAGGTATTCGCTCACCGTGTCCACGCTCAGCTTGATCGTGCTGCCGGCACAGGAGCGCTCGGCGGTGGCGTCGGTGAGCTCGAATCCCTGCTCCAGCTTGAGGTCTGGGAGCCCCTCGATCTCCATGATGCGGCCGTTGAACACGTTCTTCTTGCCCTCCTTGGCCACCGTGAGCAGGCCCTGCTGGATGGCCACGTAGGGAATGGCGTTCACCACATCGCGCAGGGTCACGCCGGGCTGCAGCGAGCCGGTGAACTTCACCAGCACCGATTCGGGCATGTCGAGCGGCATGGCACCGATGGCGGCGGCGAAGGCCACCAGGCCCGAGCCGGCCGGGAAGGAGATGCCCAGGGGGAAGCGGGTGTGGCTGTCGCCGCCGGTGCCCACCGTGTCGGGCAGCAGCATGCGGTTGAGCCAGCTGTGGATGATGCCGTCGCCGGGCCGCAGGGCCACGCCGCCGCGGGAGCTGATGAAGTCGGGCAGTTCGGCGTGGGTCTTGAGGTCCACCGGCTTGGGATAGGCGGCGGTGTGGCAGAAGCTCTGCATCACCAGGTCGGCGCTGAACCCGAGGCAGGCCAGCTCCTTCATCTCGTCGCGGGTCATGGGCCCGGTGGTGTCCTGGGAGCCCACCGTGGTCATCAGGGGCTCGCAGCTGGTGCCGGGGCGCACGCCCGGCAGGCCGCAGGCCTTGCCCACCATCTTCTGGGCCAGGGTGAAGCCCTTGCCGGTGTCGGCCGGGGCGCTGGGGCGGATGAACAGCTCGGACGGGGGCAGACCCAGCTGGGCGCGCACCTTGTCGGTGAGTGCGCGGCCGATCATCAGCGGGATGCGCCCGCCGGCCCGCACCTCGTCGGTGATGGTGCTGGGCTTGAGCTCGAAACGGGCCACCACCTCGCCCGCGTTCGGCTCGCCGGCGGCCCGCTCGATCGTGCCGGCGTAGGGGCGGATCGTGATCACGTCGCCGGAGCTCAGCGCCGTCACGTCGCACTCGATCGGCAGGGCGCCGGAATCCTCGGCGGTGTTGAAGAAGATCGGCGCGATCTTGCCGCCCAGCACCACACCACCGCTGCGCTTGTTCGGCACGTGGGGGATGTCGGTGCCGGTGTGCCACAGCACCGAGTTGATGGCGGACTTGCGGGAACTGCCGGTGCCCACCACGTCGCCCACGTAGGCCACCGGATGGCCCTTCTGCTTGAGCTCGCCGATCAGCTCGAGGCCGCCGGGCATGCGGGTCTCCAGCATCGCCGTGGCGTGCAGAGGAATGTCGGGCCGGGTGGTGGCGTGGGTGGCCGGTGACAGGTCGTCGGTGTTGGTCTCGCCCTCCACCTTGAACACCGTCACCGTGATTTCGGCCGGCAACGCGGGTTTGGCGGTGAACCACTCGGCGGCGGCCCAGCTGTCCACCACCTTCCGGGCCCAGGGGTTGGTCTCGGCCAGCTCCAGCACGTCGTGGAAGGCGTCGTACACCAGCAGCGTGCGGCTGAGGCCCTCGGCGGCGGCGGCGGCGATGGCGGCATCGCTGCTGGAGAGCAGCTCGATCAGGGCACCCACGTTGTACCCGCCGATCATGGTGGCCAGCAGCCGCACGGCTTCCACCGGGCTCACCAGCGGGCTGGTGGCGGTGCCCTTGGCCACGCCGCTCAGCCAGCCGGCCTTCACGTAGGCCGCCTCATCCACCCCGGGGGGGATGCGCTCGCTGAGCAGATGCAGCAGGAAGCGTTCCTCCCCGGCCGGCGGGGCCTCCAGCAGCTCGGTGAGAGCCTGGGTCTGCTCGGCGGTGAGGGGAAGGGCCGGGATCCCCAGGGCTTCACGCTCCGCGGCGGCGGCGCGGTAGCTGGCGAGAAAGGTGTCTGCGGCCATGCCCAACAAAGTCGTTCCTACATCCATTGTTCTGGTCAGCGCTGCCGGTTGTTGGTGTGCGCTGCTGCAAATGGCCCCTGACTAGGGTGGGTGATCCTGCCGTCCACCCAGCGCTGTACCCAGCGCTGCGCCGTCCCATGCCTGCCACCACCAGCGATCTTCATGTGGTGGAAACGCGCCCCCTGGTGGCGCCCGCCCTGCTGCACCGGGAGCTGCCGATCGGTGAGCGTTCCGCCACCACCGTGCAGCAGGCCCGGGAGCGGATCAAGGCGATTCTCCATGGCCGCGACAGCCGGCTGCTGGTGATCGTGGGCCCCTGTTCGGTGCACGACGTGACGGCGGCGAAGGAGTACGCCGACCGGATCGCCGCCCTGCAGCAGCGCCACCGCTCCGAGCTGGAGGTGGTGATGCGGGTGTATTTCGAGAAGCCTCGCACCACCGTGGGCTGGAAGGGCCTGATCAACGACCCCCATCTCGACGGCAGCTACGACATCAACACGGGACTGCGGCTGGCCCGGGAGCTGCTGCTGCATGTGTCGGAGCTGGGGCTGCCGGCGGCCACCGAGCTGCTCGACCCGATCGTGCCCCAGTACATCGCCGATCTGATCAGCTGGACGGCCATCGGTGCCCGCACCACCGAAAGCCAGACCCATCGGGAGATGGCCTCGGGGCTGTCGATGCCGATCGGCTTCAAGAACGGCACCGATGGCACGATCGCCACCGCCGTGAATGCGGTGGAGGCGGCGGCCCGCTCCCACCATTTCCTCGGCATCAACCGGGACGGATATGCCTCCATCATCACGACCACGGGCAACCCCGATGGCCACCTGGTGCTGCGCGGTGGCAAGGGCGGCACGAACTACCACCCTGAGGCGATCGAAACGGCTGCTGTGGCGCTGGAGGCCGCCGGTCTGCCCAGCCGGCTGATGGTGGACTGCAGCCACGGCAACTCCAACAAGGACTACCGCCGCCAGACCGAGGTGGCGGCCCAGGTGGCCGATCAGGTGGCGGGCGGCAGCCGACACGTGATGGGAGTGATGCTGGAAAGCCATCTGGTGGCTGGTCAGCAGAAGATCCCCTCGGATCTGGCCCAGCTCACCTATGGCCAGAGCATCACCGATGCCTGCATCGATCTGGACACCACCGAGCGGGTGCTGGCGCAGCTGGCGGAGGCCGTGCGGGCCACGGTGGCGGGTGATGTCCCCATGGTGCTGGCCTGAGGCCTGGGCCGGAACAACAGCAGCACTGGGCGCCGCTGAACGATCGTTCGGTGCGACTCAGCGCGTGGGACTTGCCAGCTTCGGAGATAACTGGCACTCGCAATCTTCGAGTGCCAAGTGTTGCACGTGCAACGAACTGTTCCTGCTGAACGGATTCCTTTGTGAGGATCCATAGGGTTAACGCTGATGTTTCGGAGGTCAGTCGTGACCTACCTCCTTCAGTTCTGCGGTCTGAGTGATCCCCTGCAGTTGTTCTACCTGGAGCAATCGCGTGGCCCGGCGTTCGCCGGCTTCCGGCCGTTTCAGCTCGATGAGCTGCTGAGCTGGGCCCAGGCGATCGGGGAACAGCGGGCGTGGGATGGCGGCGCCCTGCACAACACCGTGCTTCAGACCTGGATGGAGCGGGCCGATCTGATCCGGCAGTGGCAGCTGCGGCTGCGGGATGAGCCCAAGGACCGGCTTCTGGTGGCGGGCCTGGGAACGCCGGCCGACTGGGAGCGGCGCTGCGAAGATCTCCTCACCGCCTGAGGGCTGCTCCTGCTGAGTCCCTCCCAGGCCGAGTCGCGCCTAAGCGAGGGTCTGCCACAGCCAGGCCACACCCAGGGGCACGGTGAGATTGTCCACGCCGGCCACCCCCACCTGCTCCAGCAGGGTGGCGGCCAGGGCGATCCCCACCAACGCGGGCCAGGCCGGTCCGCCCGCCAGCGAGGCCAGCAGCGCCAGCACGAGGCTGCTGGCGGCGGCCATCACCCCCGTGCCCAGCAGGGAGCGCCGCTGGCCGAGCACCGCCCAGCTCGGTGAGCTCCACACAGGACCCAGCAGCCCGGCCAGACCGTCCCCCACGGCCATCACCAGCACGCCCGCCGTGGCCGTGGCGGCATGGTCGGGCCAGCAGGCCCAGAGCAGCACGGTGATGGCAGCGCCGTAGGCCACCGTGCCGTAGCTGTGACGGCCCACATCCTCCACGGCCGGCAACACCCGGAAACGGTGGTTCACCGCCGCCAGCAGCGTCACCAGGGTGGCCGCCGGGAGGGCGATCTCGCGGGCGATGCCCATCCCCCAGGCGATCGGCACCACCAGGCCGGTGCCGATGTGCACCAGCTTGCGGCTCCATTCCCGCCGGCCTGGGTTGGCCTCCGCATCCCAGCGCCGGCGCAGCCGGATGGCCGCAGCGGCCAGCACCGCTAGCCAGCCGGCGACCGCCAGCACGCCGGCCAGCTGCTGCTGCCAATCCAGCACGCAGATCAGGCGGCCTGCTGGTAGTTGCTCATCAGCCGCAGTTTCATGATCGCCTTGGCCTCCAGCTGCCGCACCCGCTCGCGGGAGACGTTGATCAACCGGCCGATCTCGGCAAGGGTGAGCGGCTCGGAGCCCTCCAGCCCGAAGCGCAGCTTGATGATTTTTTGCTCGCGCTCGTTCAGCTGGGACAGCCAGGCGCCCAGGTGCTCCTTCTGGATGTGGCGGTCCATCGAGTCGAAGTGCTCGTTGCTGGCCGGATCGGCAATCAGCTCGCCGAGGGTGCTGCGATCCTCATCGCCGCGGGCGTGGGCATCGAGCGAGGCACAGGGGGCGCTCTGGGCCATCAGTTCCTCGAGTTCCTCGGGCCGCATGTCCATGGCGTGGGAGAGCTCCAGCCGATTGGGCTGC
This sequence comes from Cyanobium sp. PCC 7001, assembly GCF_000155635.1. Classification (NCBI taxonomy): domain Bacteria; kingdom Bacillati; phylum Cyanobacteriota; class Cyanophyceae; order Synechococcales; family Prochlorococcaceae; genus Cyanobium; species Cyanobium sp. PCC 7001. The sequence continues at coordinate 1,945,176 of NZ_DS990556.1, read as the reverse complement.
CGGCCCAGGCGGTGGGAGAGCTCCCGTGTGATGCGCCGCATCTTGGAGAGCTTCTCGCTGATGTGAATCGGCAGACGGATGGTGCGGGCGCTGTTGTCGATGGCGCGGGTCATCCCCTGCCGGATCCACCAATAGGCATAGGTGGAAAATTTGTAGCCCATGGCGGGGTCGAATTTATCGACGGCCCGCTCCAGACCGATGGCACCTTCCTGAACAAGATCCAGCAGTTCCAGGCCCTGGTTCTGGTATTTCTTCGCCACGCTCACCACCAATCGGAGGTTGGCGGCCATCATGCGATCGCGGGCCCGCTGGGCCATCCGGATCTGACGCTTCTGCTTCGGGGTCAGTTCCTCAAGTGGAACCTCCTGCAGCCGCTTGCCAGCCTGTACGTGATGCGCTAGCTCGATTTCTTCGGCCGGTGTGAGAAGTGGCACACGGCCGATGTTGCTGAGATACCAGCCGATGGAATCGGCGCTCAGTCGACCAGTGTTGCGTGGTCCCGTGCTGCGGGAGCCAGAAGCAGAAGTAGATGATGCGGCCTTCTTGACGTTCACAAGCGAAACGCCAGAGGCGGACTGCATAGGCGTCCCCACACCCGTGCCTCCGAATTGGAATGTGCGCGGAATGTAGCACTCCTGGCCAGGGTGGAACGGTATGAATTGGAAGACTTCCTGAATCGCCTCTTTTGTGGCGATTTTGGTGTCAATCGCTGCGTTTTGTGTGTTTAATCACATCACAAGCGTGTGGCTCAACGCACACCCGTCAGGCCGCCCCGCCACTGGCGCATGAGCGTGGCCTGGGCCCGCTGCCCCTCGTCGTCGGTCTGCTGCTGTTGCTCGAACCGCCCGTCGGGCTGCATGTGCCAGGCCCCGGCATCGTTCAGGTACAGGGCCAGCACGCCCTCGAGGTGCTGGCGCAGGCTGGGATCCTCCACCGGCGCCACGGCCTCGACGCGGCGGTCCAGATTGCGCGTCATCCAGTCGGCACTGCCCAGATAGAGCTCCGGTTCGCCGTCATTGCCGAACCAGAACAGGCGCGAGTGTTCCAGCAGCTGGCCGATCACGCTCACCACGTGGATGTGTTCGCTGATGCCGGGGAGTCCGGGCCGCAGGCTGCACATGCCACGCACCACCAGTTCGATCGTGACCCCGGCCTGGGAGGCCTCGTAGAGCAGGGCGATGATCGCCGGATCCACCAGCGAGTTCATCTTCGCCTGGATGTGGCCTTCGCGACCGGCGCGGGCGTGTTCGATCTCACGCCGGATCAGCGATTCCATTCGGCTGCGCAGGCTCACCGGTGCCACCAGCAGTTTGCGGAAGCTCTGCTGTTTGGAGAAGCCCGTGAGGTAGTTGAACAGCTCCACCAGATCGGCTCCGAACTCAGGCCGTGCCGTGAGCAGGCCGAAATCGGTGTAGAGGCTGGACGTCTTGGCGTTGTAGTTGCCGGTGCCGATGTGCACGTAGCTGTTGAGACGCTCCTTCTCCTTGCGCACCACCAGCAGGATCTTGGTGTGGGTCTTCAAGCCGATCACCCCGTACACCACGTGCACCCCGGAGCCCTCCAGGCGCCGGGCCCACTGGATGTTGTTGTCCTCGTCGAAGCGGGCCTTCAGCTCCACCAGAGCCATCACCTGCTTGCCGTTCTCGGCGGCCCGGATCAGGGATGACACCACCGCCGAATCCTTGGAGGTGCGGTAGAGCGTCATCTTGATGGCCAGCACCGAGGGGTCGTCGGCGGCCTGGCTGAGGAATTCCTCCACGGAGGTGGAGAACAGGTCATAGGGGTGCTGCAGCAGCACATCGCCGCGGCGGATCACCGAAAAGATGCTTTCGAACTCCTCGGCCTTGATCGAGCCATCCTCCAGCAGGCTCTTCTGGGCCCTGGCCAGCACAGGGGCGGTGCGCCCCTTGAACGGGGGGGCCTTGAGCTGCGGCAGGGGCACCGCCATCAGGCTCATCAGATCGTCGAGGCCGAGCGGACCGTTGATCCGGTACACGTCCTTGGCCTCCACGGTGGTGCCTTCCATCAGCAGGTCCACCACCGATTCCGGCATCTCGTCGGCCACCTCCAGCCGCACCACCTCGCCGCCGCGCCGACGCTTGCGCAGGCCCTCTTCCAGGGCCTCCATCAGATCGTCGGCCTCCAGGTCGCGCAGCTCCAGATCGGCGTCGCGGGTGACGCGGAAGAAGTAGTGCCCCTCCACGCTCATGCCCGGAAACAGCAGGGCCAGGTTGAAGGCCACCACCTGCTCGAGGGGCACCGCCGTGAACACCGGCGCGGGATGGCGCGCGCTCAGCTCGGTGGGAATCGCCACGAACCGCGGCAGGTTCTTCTGCGGCACCTTGACCCGGGCGAATTCCTGCTGGCCCGTGTCCGGATCCCTCACCAGGGCGGCCACGTTGAGGCTCAGGTTGCTGATGAAGGGGAAGGGATGGGAGGGATCGACCGCCAGGGGGGTGAGCACCGGAAAGATGGCGGTGCGGAAGTACTCATCCACCCACTGGCGCTGGGCATCGTTGAGATTGGCGTAGTCGAGCAGCAGCAGGCCGTATTCGGCCAGGTGGCTCTTGAGCGAGTGGCGGTAGTGCTGCTGCTGCAGCTCCAGCAGCGGCCGCAGCTTGGACTGGATGGCCTGCAGCTGCTCCTGGGGGGTGAGCCCGTCGTCGCTGAGGCTGCTCACGCCGGCCTCCACCTGCGACTTCAGGGAGGCCACCCTCACCATGAAGAACTCATCGAGGTTGTTGCTGAAGATCGCACTGAACTTCGCCTGCTCCAGCAGGGGGGTGCGCTCATCGAGGGCCTGGGCCAGTACCCGGTAGTTGAAGTCGATCCAGCTCAGCTCCCGGTTGATGTAGAGCTCAGGGGGAACCGTGGGAGCGGATTGGGCAGGAACCATCCGAGCAACGTAGCAATCGTGGTCGGTGTCTCAGGTCACCTCGCCCCGGGGCCCTGACTGGCCCGGCAGCCCCCCCGCCACCAGCGCCACCACCCCGGCCATCAGGGTGATGCCCAGCCAGAACGGACTCTTCCAGCTGACGGTTTCGTAAACCAGTCCCGCCAGGGGCGGACCGATGAATCCCGCCAGGCTCTGGAGCCCCTGCAGGCTGCCCAGGGCCGCACCCTGGCCGGCGTCGCTCAGCCGCCGCGACACCAGGGCCCGCAGGCAGGGGGTGACCAGACCGGTGCCCAGGGCGAGCAGGGCCACCCCGCTGAACACCAGCAGCTTGGCCGTGGCCGGTGCCGCCACGGCGATCAGCAGGCAGCCGGCGATCACGAACCCCAGGCCCGCCAGGCTGAGCCGCCATTCGCCCAGCCGTTTCACCAACGGACCGATCAGGCCCCCCTGCACCACGGTGGCCACCACTCCCACCACCAGAAAGGCGGCGCCGGCCAGTCCGGGCCCCCAGTCGAAGGCCTGCTTGAAATAGAGCACCAGCACGGCCGTGAAGCCGCTGAAGCCCAGAAAGAAGAGAAAGAAGGCGCTGCACAGGCGGCGCACCCGGGGGTCGCGGAACACCCGGGCCAGGGGACCGAAGGGCTGCAGATCCCGTTTGCGGGGCAGCGGCAGCCGTGCCTGGGGCGGATGGGTTTCCGGCAGCACGCCCACCACCAGCAGCAGGTTGAGCACGGCGATCGCCACCGCGATCAGCAGCGGCAGCATCACGTTGATCCGCCCCAGCAGTCCTCCCATGGCGGGGCCGAGGATGAACCCCAGCCCGAAGGCCACGCCGATCAGCCCGAATGCCTTGGCACGGCGTTCCGGCGGCGTGATGTCCGCCAGCACCGCACCGGCGGTGGCGGCGGTGCCGCCGCTCACGCCATCGATCAGCCGGCCGAGGAAGAGCAGTCCGAGCGGCAGGCTGCTGCCGGTGACCCAGGCCACGGCCGACCAGTCGATCGAGAGGGTGAGGGCGAACAGCCCCAGGCCCAGCACCGATCCGGCCACGCAGCCGGCGATCACCGGTTTGCGTCCGTAGTGGTCGCTGAGGGCACCGATCAGCGGGGTGAAGCTGAACTGGGCCAGGGCATAGCTGCCGGCGAGCAGGCCGATGATGCGGCCGTCATCGCTGAAGCTGGCAAGCAGAAAGGGCAGCAGCGGAAAGATGAGCGACTCACTGAGGCGATCGTTCAGCAGGGTGAGGAACGCGCAGAAGAGCGTGGAGGACCGTGAGCGCTGCAGGCGGGCCACAGAGGCGGGCAGGGGGGATCTCACCCTCCCACGCGCGCGGGTCAGCAGACCCTGGAACCGCCGGCTCACCGGCTTGCCGCCACCGCCGGACTCCTTCAGGCTGGCCTCAGCCTCACGCCCCGCTGCCATCGCCTTGCCCGCACCGGCCTCAGCCGCCTCCGCGCCGGCGCCCGTCCCTGCGCCTGCCGAGCAACGCCTGCACCTGCTGCTGATCAGCGTGCACGGTCTGATCCGCGGCCACGACCTTGAGCTCGGCCGTGATGCCGACACCGGTGGCCAGACCAAGTACGTGGTGGAGCTCACCAAGGCCCTGGCCCGTCAACCCCACGTGGCCCAGGTGGATCTGGTGACCCGGCGGGTCTGCGATGCCGCGGTGAGCGACGACTATGCCCAGCCCGTGGAGCCGCTGGGCCCCGGGGCCCGGATCGTGCGGATCGATGCCGGCCCCGCGGAGTACCTGCGCAAGGAGGAGCTCTGGGACCATCTCGACAGCTTCGCCGACAACCTCTTCGGCTGGATCCAGGACCAGCCCAGCCGGCCCCACCTGCTCCACAGCCACTACGCCGATGCCGGCTACGTGGGCGTACGGCTCTCCCACCGCACCGGCCTGCCGCTCCTGCACACCGGCCATTCGCTCGGACGGGACAAGTACCGCCGGCTGATCTCCATGGGGCTCTCCCTCGACGACATCGAGACCCGCTACAGGATCAGCCGCCGCATCCAGGCCGAGGAGGAGGTGCTCAGCTCAGCCGCCCTGGTGATCACCAGCACCCGCAATGAGATCGAGGACCAGTACGAGCTCTACGACTGCTACACCCCCGCCAAGATGGCCGTGATTCCTCCGGGCACCGACCTGGAGAATTTTCACCCTCCCGGTGGGGACGATCCGCTGGATTGCGCGGCGCTTTTCCAGGCCAGCCTCAAGGCGGCGCTGCAGGAGCCCCAGAAGCCGATGATCCTGGCCCTCTCCCGCCCCGATCTGCGCAAGAACCTGATCACCCTGGTGGAGGCCTACGGAGAATCCCCCTCCCTGCAGCAGCTGGCCAACCTGGTGATCGTGGCCGGCAACCGCGACGACATCCGGGACCTGGACGAAGGTCCCCAGGCGGTGTTCACGGAGCTTCTGCTGGCGATCGACAGCTACGACCTGGTGGGAAGGGTGGCCTTGCCGAAGCACCACAGCGCGGCGGATGTGCCGTTGATCTACCGGTTGGCGGCGGCTTCCAGGGGAGTGTTCATCAACCCCGCGCTCACGGAGCCATTCGGGCTCACGCTGCTGGAGGCGGCGGCCAGTGGCCTGCCGGTGGTGGCCACGGAGAACGGCGGCCCGGTGGACATCCTCGCCAACTGCCGCCACGGTCTGCTGGTGGACCCGCTGGACCGCCGGGCCATGGCCCAGGCCCTGGAGGCGATCCTGGCGGACCCGCAGCAGTGGGAGCGTTACGCGCGCCAGGGAGCCCGGCTGGTGGCCCGTCACTACTCCTGGGATGCCCACGCCGAGGCCTACCTGGCCAGGGCGCGCGCGCTCGTGGCGGTGAAGCCGTCCCAGGAGGTGCCCCAGCCCACACCGCAGGCGGAGCAGCGGGGCAGCCGCGGCCGCACCAAGGCCCTGTTCACGGCGATCGACAACACCCTGCTCGGTGATCGCGAAGGGCTGGAGCTGCTGAGCGCCCTGATCAATGAGCGCAGCAAGGAGTGGCTGTTCGGGATCGCCACCGGGCGGCGCCTGGATTCGGTGCTGGCGATCATCCGCGAGTACGGCATCCCCGTGCCCGACATCCTGATCACCAGCCTGGGCTCGGAGATCTATTACGCCCCCAACTGGCTGCCTGACCTGGCCTGGGCCAGGCACATCAACCATCTCTGGACCCCCCAGGTGCTCCGCACCCTGATGCAGGAGCTGCCGGGCGTGAACGCCCAGTCGCGCCGCGAGCAGAGCGCCTTCAAGCTCTCGTACCACTACGACGCGGCCCTGGCCCCATCGGTGGATCAGATCCGGGCGCTGCTGCGCCATCACGATCTCTCCGTGAACCTCACCCTCTCCTTCGGCCAGTTCCTCGATCTGGTGCCGGCCCGGGCCTCCAAGGGTCAGGCCCTGAGGTTCGCGGCGGAGCGGTGGCGCATCCCCCTGGACCGGATCCTCGCCACCGGGGGCTCCGGCGGTGACGAGGACATGCTGCGCGGCAATACCCTGGGAGTGGTGGTGGCCAACCGCCACCAGGAAGAGCTCTCGTCCGTGCTGGGCGCGACCGAGCACGTGTACATGGCCAGCCAGTCGCACGCCCGCGGCATCCTTGAAGCCATCGCGCACTATGACTTCCTCGAGCTCTGAGGGCCCACCGGCGCCTCCCCGGCGCCTGCTGCTGTGCACTGATCTGGACCGCACCCTGCTGCCGAACGGTCGCCAGGCGGAGTCGGCCGGGGCCCGCAGCCTGTTCGCCCGGATGGTGCAGCGGCCGGAGGTGACCCTGGCCTACGTGTCGGGGCGTGATCCGGCCCTGGTGGCCGAGGCCATCACCCAGTACGACCTGCCCAGGCCCGCCTGGGTGGTGGCCGATGTGGGCACCTCCATCCTGGCCGTCACCGGTGAGGTGTGGGAACGCGATGCGGGCTGGGATGGGCTGATCGCGACCGACTGGGCCGGCCGGGCGGCCGCGGATCTGCTGCCGTTGCTGGAGGGGGTGCCTGCCCTGACGCTGCAGGAACCCCACAAGCAGGGGCGGCACAAGCTCAGCTTCTACGTGCCGCTCGAGGCCGACGCCCAGTCCCTGCAGCAGGAGCTGGAGCGCAGGCTCCGGGAGGAGGGCCTTGCGGCCAGCGTGATCCACAGCATCGACGAGGCGGCCGGGGTGGGGCTGGTGGATGTGCTGCCGGCCTCGGCCACCAAGCTGCATGCCGTGCAGTTTCTGATGGCCCGCCTGGGCTTTGACCGGGGCAACACGATCTTCGCCGGCGACAGCGGCAATGACCTGCCCGTTCTGCAGAGCGATCTGGCTTCCATCCTGGTGGCCAATGCCGACCCCCACCTGATCGAGCGTCTCGGATCGGGCGGCGACGGCGGCCGCCATCTCTACGTGGCCCGCGGCGACTTCATGGGCATGAACGGCAACTACAGCGCCGGGATCGTGGAGGGTGTGCTGCACCACTGCCCGGGTGCGGCGGCCTGGCTGGAGCCGCTGCCCCACCTGAACGGCCGGGGTGAGGTGCGCATGGTGGAGGTGGGCGACCGGCCTCACACCCTGCGCCAGGCCACGGCGGAGGGCCTGATCACCATGGCCCCCGCCGTGCTCCAGGCCGTGATGGAAGGCAGCAGCGTGAAGGGTGATGTGCTCGCGGTGGCGCGGGTGGCGGCGATCCAGGCGGCCAAGCGCACCTCCGAGCTGATTCCCCTCTGCCATCCCCTTGCTCTCAGCGGGGTGGACGTGGCCATTGCCCCGCAGCAGGGCCGAAGTGCGCTCCGCGTGGAGGTCACCGCCCGCACCACTGGCCCCACCGGCGTGGAGATGGAGGCACTCACGGCGGTGCAGGTGGCCCTGCTCACCCTCTACGACATGGTCAAGGCCCAGGATCCGGCCATGACCATCGGCCCGGTGCGGCTGCTGCGCAAGGAGGGCGGCCGCCATGGGGCCTGGTCGCACCCTGCGAGCGCCCGGAGTGCCCTGTCGGTGGAAGGATGAAGGCGGTGGCCGAACCCTTTCCCCCGGAGGGACTGACGCTGGAGCAGGCCCGCCGAGAGGTGCTCGCGGCCCTGACGCCCCCTGAGGGGCGAGAAACGGTTCCCCTGGTCGAGGCCCTGGGGCGGGTCACGGCCACCGTGCTGCTGGCCCAGGAGGCGGTTCCCGGTTTCCGGGCCTCGATCATGGATGGCTTCGCCCTGGGAGGGGATGGGGCAATCCCGGCGGAAGGCCGCCGCTGGCGACTTGTGGGCCGATCCGCTCCAGGCGCCCCCTTCGGACGAGCGCTGCGGCAAGGAGAGGCGGTGCGCATCCTCACCGGTGCCCCAGTTCCGGCCGGTTCAGCCCGGGTGCTGCCCCAGGAGCTGGCGGAGCAGGGGGACGGCGACACGCTGCGCTTGCGGCAGCCGGTGGGGGCCAATCTGTGGATCCGTGCCGCTGATGAGGAAGCCGCTCCGGGACAGGTGCTGTGCGAGGCGGGCCATCGCCTCGGCCCGGCGGATCTGGCCCGTCTGGCCAGTTGCGGCCTGCCCCGGGTGCCGGTGCGCCCGCGCCCGCGGATCGGGGTGTTGATCAGCGGTGATGAGCTCACGCCGGTGGGCGAACCGCGGCAACCCGGGGCCATCTGGGAGAGCAACGGCACTCTGTTGGAGGCCCTGCTGGCGCGCCTGGGCTATGGCGTGACGGTACGGCTGGTGGTGGCCGATGCGCCGGAGGCCCTGCGGGCCGCCCTGGAACAGCTGGCCCGCGCCTGCGACGTGGTGGTGAGCACCGGAGGGGTCTCCGCCGGCGACAGTGACTGGATCCGCCCGCTGGTGGCCGAGCTGGGGGGGGTGGAGTTCTGGAAACTCTTCCTGAAACCTGGCCGCCCCTTCGCCTTCGGCCAGGTGCGGGGGCGACCCTTCTTTGGCCTACCGGGCAACCCGGTGGCGGCGGCCGTGACGGCCCTGCAGCTGCTCTGGCCTGCTCTGCAGCGGCTGGAGGGAGCGGAGGTGCAGCTGCTGCCGCGGCTGCCTGTGCAGCTGGCCGCTCCCCTGCAGCGCTCGCCCGGCCGGCCCGAGCTGGCCCGGGCGTGGCTGGAGGTCGGCCCCGCCGGGGAACTGCAGGCCCGGGTAGACGGCAGTCAGGCGTCCTCGAGGATCGGCTCCCTGCAGGGAGCCGACCTTCTGCTGGAGTTGCCGGCGGCCAGTGGTTCCCTTGAGGCGGGTGCCACCGTGTGGGCCCAGCTGCTCAGGCTGCCGATCTTCTGACGCTCGTGGGGCAGGCTCCCGTGGAGGCTGGGGCTCTGGGACCACCAACCGGCTGTCAGTAAGCGGTGTTCCCCTCCACCCAGCGGCCACCGCCGCTGGACAGATGCTCCCGTTTCCAGAAGGGGGCGTCGTGCTTGAGGGCCTCGAGCAGGGCCTGGGCACAGCGCTGGGCCTGGCCCCGCCGGTCGGCGACCACCGCCACCAGCACGATCGTCTCCCCGGGCAGCACCGCTCCCACACGGTGCCGGATCAGCACACCAGCCACCCCATGCACCTCGCCGAGCTGCCTGGCCTGCCTGTGGAGGCAGTGCTCCGTCATGCCCGGATAGTGTTCCAGCTCCAGGGCCGCCAGGGCTTCGCCCCCGGAGCTTTGACCACGTACCCGGCCGATGAAGACGGCCTCGGCCGCAGGAGCTCCTCCGGCATGCTCCTGGAGACCGTGCTGCCATTCCTGCAGCACCTGCAGGGGATCAAAGGCTTCGGCGTGGAGGGCGATGCACAGCTGCATGCTTAGCCCCCGCTGATCGGCGGCAGGAACGCCAGCTCATCGCCGGGCTGGAGTGGTTGATCCGGTGGAGCGAACTGCTGGTTGATGGCCACGCGCACGCCAGCCGGCAGTGTGCCCTGCCCGTTGAGCTTCAGCTGCCGCCAGATGTCGAGCGGTGTGCTCACCCCAGCGGCGGGGAGGGGCCAGCGCCGCTCCCCCCAGCCCGCCTCCTCCCGCAGCCGCGCGAACAACCTCACCTGCAGGCTGGAACTGGCCTTGTCAGGGAATGGCCCGATGGCGGGAGTGTGGCGCATCGGGCTCACAATGGCGGTTTCCCTGGGGTTGTGGTGGGTCTGGCCATTGCTCTGCTCACGGTTTCGGATACGCGCAGCCTGGCCGAGGATGGGGCCGGCGATGCCCTGCAGGAGCGCCTCGTCGCCTGTGGCCATCGTCTCGCCGCCAGGCAGCTGGTGCCCGACGACCGCTACCGGATCCGGGCGGTGCTGAGCGCCTGGATCGCCGATGCCGGGGTGCAGGTGGTGATCACGTCGGGCGGAACGGGGCTCACGGGCCGTGACGGCACCCCCGAGGCGGTGGCGCCTCTGCTCGATAAAACGATCGAGGGGTTTGGTGAGCTGTTTCGCGTGCTCTCCTTCGAGACCATCGGCACCAGCAGCCTGCAGAGCCGTTGCCTGGCCGGGGTGGCCAACGGCACCGTGGTGTTCGTGCTGCCGGGGTCGCTGGACGCCGTGCAGACCGCCTGGGACCGCCTGATCAGCGCCCAGCTGAGCGCGGAGACCAGGCCATGCAACCTGGTTCAGCTCCTGCCGCGACTCACCGAACCCCCCTGCTGATCGCCTCCAGCTGATCGCCGTGCCGCTAGCCCCCCAGGTAGGCCATCTCGGCATGGGGGCGGGACGGCCCCCCAGGATGGGTGGCCCGCTCTTCGCTGGAGCGGTCGTGCCGCTGTCGCCACAGGCCGGCCAGAGCAGCCACGAGTCCCGCCGGGTCAGGGGCAGGTCGCAGCCAGGGCCGCAGGTCGGTACCCCGTTCGGCGAACAGGCAGGTATAGGCCTGGCCGTCGGCCGTGACGCGCAGCCGGTTGCAGTCGCCGCAGAAGGGGGCCGTGATCGAGGCCACCACGGCCAGGTGCAGGCCGTCGGCGCGGTCGCGGTAGCGCCAGCGACTGGCCGTGCCGTTGGGGGCCCGTCCCACCGGATCCAGGGGCCAGTGGCCGTGAATCCGCTCCACCATGGCGGCGGCGGGCAGCACCCGCTCGGGGGTCCAGCCGTTGCGGTTGCCCACATCCATGAACTCGATCAGGCGCAGTTCCACGCCCAGCCGCCGTGCCAGGGCGGCCAGGGGCACCACCTGGTCGCCATTGCGATGGCGGTCGATCACCGCATTGAGCTTGAGCTCACCGAGCCGCGGATCGAAGCCCGCTTCCCTGGCATGGGCGAGGGCCTCTTGGACCCGCTGCAGCAGCGCCTCCCCCTCGCTGCTGCGGCCCGTCATGCGGCCCACGCTGGCGCCATCGGCACCGTCCAGGCTGATCGTCATGCGGTCCAGGCCCGCCTGGCGCAGGGCCCGGGCCCGGGCCGCCGTCAGCAGCACCCCGTTGGTGGTGAGGGCAATGGTCCGCAGCGAAGCGGGCCCGCCCCGGCGCCTCAGGGGCTGCACGGCCTGCACCAGATCCTCCAACCCCCGGTGCAGCAGCGGCTCGCCGCCGGTAAGCCGCAGGCAGCGGAAGCCCAGGCTGGCGGCGGCCTCGATCAGGGCCAGCCGCTCCCGCAGGTCGAGGAGGCCTGGGGGGTCAATCGCGTCGGGACAGCAGTAGGGGCAGGCCAGGTTGCAGCGGGCCGTGAGCGAGAGGCGCAGCACCCCCGTTGGCCTGCCCAGCCGATCGAGCGGCAGGGCGGCGGCGGCTGCATCCAGGGGGTCAGGCACCACGGTGAGGGACGGGAAAGACCGGGGAGAAGAAGGGAACCAGCACGTGGAGAGCCAGGACGATGGGAAGCTCGGCCGTGTTGCTCAACCCCCGAGCCGGGGAGGTGGCCGACCCTTGCGCTCAGCCTGGCGTCCGCTCCTGCAGACTGGCGAATGCGCCTTGGCCCTGCACCGGCTGGCCTTGTACCGGTGTCCAGTCCCCCAGGCGATTGCAGTTGCGAAGGGCCTGCGGGTTGAGGGTCACCTTCTGGAACGGCTGAAGCGCCAGCCAGTCCAGCAGGCTGCGACGTCCCCCGGCCAGGAAGCGGGCCAGGCTGCGCCGGTGCTGGAGGGTGGCGGGGTAGATCCCAGGCAGAGGCTGCAGCCGCTGCCCATTGCAGGCCACCAGCAGCAGGCCAGGTGTCTGGTGCCCGGCCGCCACCAGGGTGGTGAGGCTGGCGGCATCGAGCCAGGGCATGTCAACGGCGCAGAGCAGCAGCTGCTCGCCAGGGTGCAGGTCCATCAAATGGTGCAGGGCGCTGAGGGGACCCTGCCCCGGTGGGGATTCCTGGGTCAGCGTGAGCCCCTTCGCGATCGGTGGCAGCAGGCCCTCGACCTGCTGGCGGTGAAGCGGATGGTGGCTGCACAGCGTGATCGGAGCCTGGAGAGTCGCCAGCTGCCTCAGACTGTGGCTCAGCCAGGTTCCCCCGGCGGGGTGAGGCAGGAGCGCTTTGTCCACCCCCATGCGGCGGCTTTGGCCACCGCTGATCAGGCAACATCGCAGCCGGCAGGTTCCGGGGCCCGGTCCGGACGGTGCTGTCCCCGGAGTCTCGGTAGCTTCAACGACAGACGGGTTGTTCAATCGATGATTGCTTGGGTCGGTGGCTTGCATGAAGCGCCGCTTTCAGATCCGGCTCCTGCGTTTCGAAGCCTGATCGCCAACAGTAATCTCCATGCTTGGTGAACTCTGGTCGCTCCAGGGGAGATATAAGACACTGCATCTCACCTGGTTCGCATTCTTTCTCACGTTTGTCGTCTGGTTCAACCTGGCGCCGCTCGCTACAACGGTCAAGGCAGATCTGGGACTCACCGTTCCCCAGATCCGCACCCTGGCCATCTGCAACGTGGCCCTCACGGTTCCAGCCCGCATCCTGATCGGGATGCTTCTCGACAAGTTCGGGCCGCGCGTCACCTATTCCACCCTGCTGGTCTATGCAGCGATCCCTTGCCTGATGTTTGCCTACGCGCAGGACTTCAGCCAGTTGGTGATCGCCCGCCTGCTTCTCTCCATCGTGGGAGCCGGCTTTGTGATCGGCATCCGCATGGTGGCCGAATGGTTTCCGCCCAAAGAGATTGGTCTTGCGGAGGGCATCTACGGCGGCTGGGGCAACTTCGGCTCCGCTTTCTCTGCGCTCACCCTGGTTTCTGTCGCGGGTTGGCTCTCCTTCAGCGGTGGCTTCGAGATTGATGGTGTGGTGCTCAACTGGCGCGGTGCCATCGCCCTCACCGGCATCATCTCGGCGGTGTACGGGCTCCTGTACTTCTTCAACGTCAAGGACACCCCTCCGGGCAAGACCTATCAGCGACCTGATAAAACGGCCGGCCTCGAAGTTACCTCTATGCGTGACTTCTGGGGTCTGATCGGCATGAATGTGCCTTTCGCAGCCATCCTGGCGGTGCTGGCCTGGCGCCTCCAGAAGGTGAAGTTCCTCACGGGTTCCGGCTACACCATTGCCCTGCTGCTGGTGCTGGCTTTCTTCCTGGCTCAGACCTGGGGCATCATCCGCACCAACAAGGACCTCCTCACCGGCCGCAAGACCTACCCCAAGGAAGACCGCTACGAGTTCAAGCAGGTGGCGATCCTGGAGCTCACCTACATCGTGAACTTCGGTTCCGAGCTGGCGGTGGTGTCGATGCTGCCCACCTTCTTTGAAACCACCTTCGAGTTGCCGAAGGCCACGGCCGGGATCCTGGCATCGGCCTTTGCCTTCGTGAACCTGGTGGCACGCCCCGGCGGCGGCCTGCTCTCCGACAAGCTCGGCTCCAGAAAATCCACAATGGGTTTCCTCACCGTAGGTCTCGGGATCGGCTATCTGGTGATGAGCATGATCAAGCCGGGAGCCTTCACCGGAACCGCCGGCATCGCCCTGGCGCTGGTGATCACCATGGCCTGCTCCTTCTTCGTGCAGGCCGGAGAGGGCTCCACCTTCGCCATCGTGCCGCTGGTGAAGCGGCGGGTCACCGGCCAGATCGCCGGCATGGTGGGGGCCTACGGCAATGTGGGCGCTGTGGCCTATCTCACCATCTACAGCCTGCTGCCGCTGTGGATGTCAGGGGGCGCCGCCGACGCCGATCCCACCCCTGCCGTGATCGCGGCCTCGAACAGTGCCTTCTTCCAGGTGCTGGGCATCGCGGGGCTGATCGTGGGCTTCCTCTGCTACTTCGTGCTCAAAGAGCCCAAGGGTTCCTTCGCCGATGAGCATGAAGGGGAGGTGGCCGCCACCGTTCCCCTGGCCTGATCCCTCCGCGGCGCTGCGGATTCAGGCGCCGTCGTCACCGGGCAGGCCCAGGGCCTGCCCGTTTCCATTGCTGTCGGCGTCTCCCGCCGGTGTGAGTTGTGCAGGGCCATGGCTGATTCCCACGTTGCATCCGATTCCCGCGATGGGTCCGTGCGTTCCCAGTGCCCGTACTGCGGCGTGGGATGCGGCCTTGAACTGATGGCTCCGGCGGCCAAGGGCCAGCCCACCCGGCGGGATGCCGAGGGCCTGCCGGCCTGGGGCGCGCGGGGGGACCGCCGCCATCCCTCCAGCCTGGGCCAGGTGTGCATCAAGGGGGCCACCGTGGGCGAGACCCTTCAGGGCGGGCGCCTCACCCGGCCGCTGGCCCGCGACCGCCTGGATCAGCCCCTGCGGCCGATCAGCTGGGAGGCGGCGCTGGAGCGGATCGTCGCCCGCATCCGCGCCACGCTGGCGAGCCGGGGAGGGGGCGGCATCGCCATGTATGGCTCAGGCCAGTTTCACCTCGAGGACTACTACGTCGCCCAGAAGCTGCTCAAGGGGGCCATCGGCAGCAACAGTTTCGATGCCAATTCCCGCCTGTGCATGAGCTCGGCCGTGGCGGGCTATGCCCGCAGCCTCGGCTCCGACGGTCCGCCCTGCTGCTACGAGGACCTGGACCACTGCAGCGTGGCCCTGCTGATCGGCACCAACACCGCCGAGTGCCACCCGGTGCTGTTCCAGCGGCTGATCAAGCGCAAGCGCCGCCAGCCGGAGAGCCTCACCATCGTGGTGGTGGATCCCCGCGCCACAGCCACCAGCGATGCGGCTGATCTGCACCTCGCCATCCGCCCGGGCACCGATCTGGTGCTGCTGCATGGCGTGGCCCATCTGCTGCTGCGCCGGGCCGCCGTGGCCTTTGAGTTCATCGAAGGGGAGACCGAGGGCTTCGCTGACTACGCCCGGCTCGTGCAGGCCTGGACGCCTGAGCGGGTCTGCAGGCTCTGCGGCATCGCCGAGGAAGGCCTGCGCCGGTTCGCCGAACTCTGGGAGAGCGCCGGCGGCGTGCTCAGCCTCTGGTCGATGGGGATCAACCAGAGCGTGGAGGGCACGGCCAAGGTGACTGGCCTGATCAACCTTCACCTCCTCACCGGCCAGATCGGCAGACCGGGCGCCGGGCCCTTTTCGCTCACCGGCCAGCCGAATGCGATGGGCGGGCGAGAAGCCGGCGGTCTGGCGCACCTGCTGCCGGGCTACCGCAGCGTGACCCATCCCGAGCACCGGGCCGAAGTGGAGGCCGCCTGGGGGTTTCTGCCGGGTGCCATCGCCCCTGAGCCGGGTCTGGATGCCTGGCGACAGGTGGAGGCCATGGAGGCGGGTGAACTCGAGCTCTGGTGGGTGGCCGCCACCAACCCTCTGGTGAGCATGCCGAATCTGGATCGGGTGAGAGCCGCTATGGCCCGCTGCCCCCTGGTGGTGCTCAGCGAGGCCTACGCCGACACCGAGACCGCCCAGTACGCCCATCTGGTGTTGCCGGCTGCCCAGTGGAGCGAGAAGGCCGGCGTGATGGTGAATTCAGAGCGGCGGGTCACCTACTGCCCCGCCTTTCGCACCCCGCCCGGTGAGGCGCGACCGGACTGGCGGGTGTTCGCCGACGTGGGCCGGAGGCTGGGGTATGGCGAGCAGTTCAGCTACGGCTCGTCAGCGGAGGTCTATGCCGAGTTTGCAGGGCTCACCGCGGGGCGGCTCTGCGACCATGCCGGCCTCAGCCACCCTCTCCTGGCGGCCGAGGGTCCCCAGCAGTGGCCCTTCCCGCGGGGGGCCGCGCCCTCCACGGCCTCCAAGCGCCTCTACACCAATTTCCGTTTCGCCACACCGAACGGCCGGGCCCGCTTCATTGCCGAAGAACCCATGGGCCTGGCGGAGCCCCCCTGCGAGGCCTACCCCCTGGTGCTCACGGTGGGCCGTTACCTGGGCCAGTGGCACACCATGACCCGCACGGCCCGGGTGCCACGGCTCACGGCCATGCATCCCGAACCCCTGCTGGAGATCCATCCTGACGATGCCCGGGCGCTCGAGCTGGACGACGGTGGGCTGGCCGCCATCCGCTCCCGTCGCGGCGAGGTGTCCGCCCGTGTGCGGGTGACCGAGCGCATCCGCCCCGGCACCGTGTTCTTGCCGATGCACTGGGGCTCCATGCAGGAGCCGGCCTGCGAGGCCAACAAGCTGTTGCACGAGCAGGCCTGTCCGGTCTCGCGTCAGCCGGAACTCAAGGCCGCGGCGGTGTGCGTCACGACCCTCGCGGCGGCTCAGCCTGCTTCCGAAGCCTGAGCGCTGGCCCCCGTGGTCCCGAACAGCTCGGTCAGGGCCGGTGCCAGGTTGTGATGGTCGTGCCCGGGCCGGGCCAGCTTGCAGAGAGCGAACCGCTCCAGTTCCGACAGCTCCGACCACTGGGCCCCGGTGAGGCTGAAACCCAGCGGCGCGGC